>JAEIOG010000025.1 GCA_016342495.1 Phycisphaerae bacterium | reverse complement strand
CTGCCCATCGGCATTTTCATGCCATTCGGTTGTATGGTAAGCGGCTTCAACACCAACAATAGTGGCTTTGAAAGGCCGATAGCATGTATTAACAAAAGCTACCGAATTCATTTCACGAGCAGTACCATTATTGGTTAAATCATCAGGATCAACAGTGTCAATAGAATATCCACCAGCGAATTTCCATTTAGGAGTAGGAGCATAAGTCAGGCCAAACCAGCCACCCATAGCGTCGATTTCGTTGATATCCAGACCATTAATTGTAACGCCCTGTCCAATACCACCGAAGTAGGTTCGGGTATTTGTACCTGTGTAAAATTCACCTGAAGCGTTGACTTCTTTGGTAATTGGCATATTCATGTCAAAACAAACTAACCAGGATTCAAAATCTACATCAGAATCAGTACCTGCGGCAACATCATATTCTTCCGTACCATATTGACCAGAAACACCAATGGTGGTTGGAAGATCATTACAAACTGGCATTGTATAGCTAATACGAGCCTGAACCGATGGCAAACCAGAATCATCACCAGTATCTTCATTATCTAAATTAGTCTGGCCAATTGTGCGCGTAGCGGCGGTTTCCAGTTTGATGAAGGCATCATCAGTTATAGGAATTTTTTGAGTGAAACGCAACTGGGGTCTTCTATAACCTACATTACCAGCATCCCACATAACACTTAAATTAGTAGTTGGCGGAATTAATGGACTGATAACATCCCAGGTTTGACCGGCTAGAATACTAAAATTCTTATCAGGGAAATCAAATTGGAAATAGGCATGCCTCATACGCGGCTCATTGCTGTTTTCAGCACCAGTAAGACCAAAATCATATTCGATTTTACCTGAAGTCTTAACAGTATCATTGCCGGGGCCAACGATATTAACACCCAATCTGGTACCGCGTGCAGTCATGGAGAATTCATCATCATTTCTATTAGCTGCGGTTTCCGGGTCAGCCCAAAGCGCGATGCTTCCACCACCAGCGGTTGTCAAGTCGCTATTGGACCAGGTTGAGTCCAGCCGGGCAAAGCCATAGAAATCAAGGTCAAAATCTTTGATGATCTTGGTTTCATTAGCCTGTTTTTTGGCCAGAAGACTTTTCAATTGAGCAACTTCTTCATCAGTTAGCTGCTGATCTTGAGCGATGGCTATTGTTGGCAGCACAAGCAAACCAATAACAACCACAAAAGCAAAAATAATTTTCATAAACTTGTCCTTTCAAAAAAGTAATATCACCTGATGTTCTGATATTTAATAATCGTTATAATTGGTATAAAACTTAAATATAAAGGGAAATTATGTTTGCTGACAATATTTAGAATACTTTATAACCATCAAATAACATAAACCATTCAATTACAAACACTTACGTCTCATATCTTAATGACACAAAATCAATTCCATTTCATTTTCAGCCATAAGCTCAAAGATTCAAAAACTCTTTAAAAAGGGATTTGCAATACTATTAAGGGCGATATACAATATTTCTTACCCTGTTAATAAAAGTATGATTCTAATATAAAAAAGGATTAAAAATGACATCAATAACAAGAAGAAACTTTTTAAAAATCAGTGGTACAGGCATATTTGGAGTTTTGGTTAGTAATTGCAAAAGCAATGCATTGGCAATAGATAACAAAATTAAGCCTAACATTATTTTCATTCTGGCCGATGATCTGGGCTATGCCGAGGTTGGTTGTTATGGACAAAAGAAAATTAAAACTCCCAATATCGACAAGCTTGCAAAGCAAGGGATGAAATTCACCCAGCACTATTCGGGTAATCCAGTATGTGCCCCATCACGCTGCACATTAATAACCGGGATGCACAATGGTCATGGACAGGTACGCGGCAATAAACAAGTAGGCGGCAAAGAAGGATGGAAGCTAGGCAATACTACTGGCGGTCAATATCCTCTGGCCAAAGGAACTGTAACAATCGCAAATCTACTAAAAAAACAAGGATATGCAACCGGAGCCTTTGGAAAATGGGGTTTAGGTATTGTCGATTCAACTGGAGACCCGCAAAAACAGGGATTCGACCATTTCTATGGCTATATATGCCAAAGACAGGCTCATACATATTATCCAAACCATCTATGGAATGATGGTAAAGTTGAGCGTATTCCAGAAAATGATAATATGCAACGTAAAGTTTATTCACATGATTTGATTTCTCAAAAAGCTTTGGATTTTGTACGTAAATACAAAGATCAGCCTTTCTTTTGCTATGTACCATCAACAATACCTCATGTTGCATTGCAGGTTCCTGAAGAAAACATGAAAGAATACAAAGGGAAATGGCCTGAAACACCATTTAAGGGCAACCCACAAGGATATACATCACAAGAGACCCCTCGTGCAGCATATGCCGCGATGGTAACTACGCTGGATAAAGAAGTCGGGCGAATGATGGATTTAGTGAAAGAATTAGGAATAGAAGATAATACGATATTTATCTTTAGCAGCGATAATGGCCCAACCTTCAATGGTGGTTCAGATTCAAAGTTTTTTGAAAGTGCCGGCCCCTTTAGAGGATTAAAATGTTCGGTTTACGAAGGTGGAATTCGAGTACCAATGATTGTCCGTTGGCCAGGAAAAATTAAAGCAGGAAGTGTCAACGACCATATTTCGGCATTCTGGGATTTTATGCCTACTTTATGCGATGCAACGGGATCTACAAGCCCAAGCAATATCGATGGCATTTCAATGCTTCCAACATGGCTGGGGAAAAAGGGTCAAAAACAGCATGAAATTTTGTATTGGGAGCTTGGAAATCAGCAAGCAATACGCATGGGCAACTGGAAAGCAGTGCGAATGAATCAGGGAGATATCAAACTCTATGATTTATCAAAAGATATTCATGAAGATAATGATGTACGTGCAATTAATCCTGATATTACCAGAAAGATGGAAAAGCTGTTTGTCAGTGAACGAACTGAATGCGAAGCATTTCCATTAGCAAAGCCCAAAACCAAGAAAAAGAAATAACTCAATTCAATAATAACAGCAGCTATTGGCTTTAAGCTATTAGCTGCTTTTTTACAAATTTTTATCGATAACTGGCTTATCGCTGAATTTATGATATATTATAGGACGAATAAAAAAAGATTTGTATGCGAATGTATTGTTGATAAAAGAGGAATAAATGGACAATCTGCAAGCTAAAAATAGTGTTGAGTCTCTAGCTAAACGCATTGTACAGGATATGCGAGATAGAGGATTGCGGCCAAAAGACCAATATTTAATCGCAAAAGAGGCCTGCGTATTATTTAATGAAAATATCATTGCAGTCCATCGAGCCATGAAAATGCTGGCAGACCGGGGCATTCTTGTACGCCAACGTCGCAAAGGCACCTTTGTCGGACCAAACTTTAAACCAGCTTCGGGACCTCAGAATTCAACTCTTAGTTGCGTGCATGTAACGATGTCTATGGCTTACTATCAAACCTCTGGAGTGCCAGCAAAAGATTTAATCAACGGAATCAAGTCAGTATTACCTTTAATTCCAATCCAGATTCATTATCTGCCGGGCAATGATGACCTGGGCTATCTTAAAAGAGTCATAGACGAAATCAAAGAAAAACCCGGACAGGAAGGGATTTTGATGATTCACAGCACGCGGGAGATGCAGGAATACGCTTTTACGGCAAAATCGCTAACGGCAGTTTTCGGCGGGGTATATCCGGGCATATCGGGAATTCCATGGGTTGATGTAGACCAGGAACAAACAGGAAAAATCATGGCAAGATATGCTTTAGACAAAAACCATGAGAAATTTGCGTTGCTGATGCGTGACGAATGGCGCAGTGGAGATAATCTGTTGCACAGCGGCATAACAAGCGTTTTGGGTGATGCGGGCATGTCGATGAACTCATTAACCACCATTTCTGTACCAGTTGATATAGACATTATCGCAACTGAAATCCGTAACCTGCTAAATAGCCCTGATAGGCCAACGGCGATACTTTGTCGTGGGGATTATTATGCTGATATTGTGGTAGAAACCGCTAAATCAATGGATTTAGAAGTCGGCAAAGATATATTAGTGATAAGTGGCGGGCATTTGCGTGAAGAACCAAGTCAGGACTACGCATATGTTGAACCAAAACTAAATAGTCGCCAACAAGTCCAGGCATTGATTAAGAAGTTATGCGCTATTGCACGCGGCCAAAAAAAGCAGGAAGACCATTTAATAATACCAGTTGAAATCAAAAGCCCATTTAATAAAAACCCATAATATAGGTGAGATTAATCACTCATCAATGATATTATTACCGTTAAAAACCTACGATCACAATATAATATGACGCAATAATTAGGAATCGTCGGACATTTTACGCCAAACTGAATAATAATATCAACATAACAAATCTATAAATTGATTTTATTTTTAAATGCACCTTTCTATAATATAAAAGAACTTATAGGACTTATAAATTAATCGACGTATTTTTATAAATAAAAATTTTATAATATCATAAAAATAAAGCACCCGCACTCCTCTATGACCCATAAACATTTTCACTACAATGCTTTATGTAGGTCAGCAATTTTATGCTTCCTGATATTAACAAAGCCTTAAATGATATTATCAGCAACAATTAAATTACAGCGACTTTCCAAGAACAATCGATTAACTCTTAAACACTTATATATCAAAAACTTACAGCAATACAACCCGCCAAACCAGTATAATATTAGCTCAAAATCTGACGATTTATTATTTCATTAACTTCACAAAAATAAATAAATAAACGAACTCATCTTTTTTTTGCCGATAATTAAACTGGCAACAAAAAGCTATATCTACCTGTTAAATAGCGATTTAAGAAAATAATTATCTTCAAAAAAGATAAACCGGCCCATTATTTTTCTGAAATTAATGATATTATAATTGACCATAATATCATTAGTGATATTATATTAATAGATAAGAGGATTCTATGGATGTAATGGAAACAAAAAACAGTGTTGAAGTTCTTGCAGAACGATTAGAACATGATATTCGTGAGCGTGGCCTTACTTCAGGCCAGCGATATCTGATCGCAAAAGATGCAAGTGTCCTTTTCGACGAAAATATTATTACTGTTCATCGAGCAATGAAGATGTTGGCCGACCGTAAGGTTCTGGTTCGCCAAAGGCGTAAAGGAACATTTGTAGGCCCGGACTTTCAAAATAAAAGTGGAAGCCCAAGCCCTACCATTAGTTGTATGCATGTCGTAATGGCAATGGCATATTACCAGACTTCCGGAATGCCCGCCAACGCTCTTATCGAAGGAATCAAGTCAGTATTACCTTTAATTCCAATTCAAGTTCATTATCTTCCTAGTAATGATGCTTTGGCATATACCAAAAGTGTTGTGGAAATGATCAAAGCGCGCGGAACCCAGGAAGGCTTATTATTAATACATAGTTCCCGTGAGATGCAGGAATATGTAGTTTCATCAGGATCTTTAGCTGCAGTATTTGGTTGTGTGTATCCTGGCGTAACGGGCCTACCCTGGGTTGATGTGGATCAGGAACAAAGTGGAGAGTTGATGGCCCAATACGCTTTGGATGCTGGGCACAAGAAGTTTGCCCTATTGATGCGTAGCGATTGGCGTCGTGGCGATAACCTGCTGCATAGCGGAATCACCGGATGCCTGGGCGACGCGGGGCTTTCAATGAATTCGCTGGTGACCCTTTCTGTACCAGTCGACATCGACATAATAGCCAGTGAAATTCGAGATTTACTAGAAAGCCCAGATGCTCCGACAGTGATATTTTGCCGTGGTGATTATTATGCCGACGTTGTTGTGGACGTTGCAAAATCACTTGGCTTAAAAATCGGCAAAGATATCGAAATTATCAGCGGAGGCCATCTTCGAGAAGACTGCAACAAAGACTATGCTTCAATCGTACCTAAGCTAAGCAATAAACAGCAAGTCCATGTCGCAGTCAAAAAGCTATGTGAAATAGCCCGAGGTGAAAAGCAGGAAGCAGATCATCTGATCGTACCTGCAATGATTTGTAACAAAAACACCTCCAAGCAGTAAAAATGAATTGTATTCTAAAAACAGGATAAGTCTAATGTTTATCTAACTACTTTTAAGGAGGAATCGGATGAAAAGGTTTATCGATGTGTGTTCCAGGGCCTAATGGGGCAGCTCTGGTAGCACAAATTTTTGCCCCTGGTGTTTGGATTATATGGTTTTGGGCAACCATAATAACAAAGCTCATTTTCGCGACGAAAATTCATCTATTAAAAGCCCTGTAAAACTCAGGTATTGGCCTGAAAGAGTAAACTCATATGGCCTATTAAAATAATCGGCTAAAAATTTAAGAGAGGAATAAAATTATGAAAAAATTATTTATGTGCATGATAATTTCAATCGCCATGATTGTCAGCAGTGCTACTGCAGACATCATCACCAATAGTTTTGGTGATTTCGTATCTAATCAGGCTAATGGTTGGGGTACAACTTTTACCCCCGGCATAGGAACTATCGATCCGGCAATTACCCTGCCACAGACTTTATACCTAACCGAATGGACTTTCGCTAAAACATCCAGTGGTGGTGGCACTACTGCTGGTGATGTCTATCTGGTTATTTTTAGCGAATTAGATCCCTATGCCATGGATGAAACCAACATTATTGGGACCTCAACGACTACCGTTGACATGGCCGCAGCAACTAACGGATCACAAGTAACCTGGCAGTTTGCCAATATTGCTTTAGATAAAGATACACAATATGCATTGATGTTCTCATCCACCCCAGACCACACCGGCATTCTAATGAGCCAGGGGCTAGAACTGGAAGTAGGCAATCCGTATACCGGCGGTGGATTTATCCGCGTAAACAATACCGCCAATGACTGGGACCCGGACTATTTAGCTAAATACAGCACTGGTACCGAACCGGCACTAGTATCACCCGCTAATGGTGCAACTCTGGTTAATGTTGAACAAAATGTCGCCTGGTCAGCACCTCCGACTGGCACTACTACCGGATACAATGTTTATTATTCGTCTATAGCTGACCCTAATATTGGTGAAGATTTCACCAGTATAAATGTCGAAAGCAATGTATTAGCTGCGGACCTGAACCCCGCAGGGAATTTGGAATTCAACACTGTATACTCATGGTATGTTGAATCCATTCAGGGAACAAAAATTTCCGCTTCACCAGTCTGGACATTTACAACAGCCCCGGCAACACCGGTTGTAACAGTTGACCCAAGCCCGGCAACAATTCCTCAAGGCCAAAGCTATACCTTTACGGTTGACGGTCTGAACCAGACATCATATCAATGGTTAAAAAATGGCGCAGAAATTGATGGAGCCACCGAACAAAATCTTATAATTTCCGATGCAACAATTGACGATGAAGGATTTTATTCTTGCCTGTTGATCAATGATACTAAACCCCTAGGTCAGGAATCGGCCAGTGCTGGCCTGTGGATTCAAAGACTGGTTGCACAATGGACTTTTGAAGATGATAGCCTTGTTGACATCAGTGGTAACAGTTGGGATGGTATACCAATGAAACACGACCCCAACACTGCTGATAATGTTGATTATCCTGCAGATATTACCTATGGCCCAGGCTTAAAAGAAAATTCCAGAGCTATGCTCTTGAATACTCGCTTGGGCACAACTGAAGAACCAGGCGAATTTTTCGCAGCTCAAGTTAAAATTCCAGATTCTGGTACATATTTTAATTTTGTTCCACAAGGTTTAACAGCTGTTATCTGGTTCAAAGAAATTGGAACTGTTTACAATAACAATACCACTTTGATTTCCAAACACACTTATGGCATTGCAGATGACCCAGAAACGGCAATTGATGAAACTATTGTGCGATCTGGATGGGCAATGAATACTTCCAGAGCAAATGGTTTTGCACCGTGGAGCATTTTCCGTGGCAGCAATTACCCGCAGCCTTACAGCGGATATGCAGTCAATGATGATCAGTGGCACATGGCAGTTCTAACCAGTGAACCTGGTCAGGAAACCAACCCTGATACCGGAATTACCACCCCAATAATTACCAACAGCATTTATGTCGATGGCGTGGCAAGAAATACGGTAACTGGCTATAATCCAGTGCTAATTCAGAACCCGCTTGATTTAATCATTGGTAATGATGAACACACCCCATCTTATGGTGGACTAGCTATTGCCGCTTATGATGAAGTTCGTATCTATAACTATGCATTAGACTATGTAACCATCGCTCAGGAATATGCTAATGTTACCGATACAACTGTTTGTACCGGCCCGGTAGAATTTGATATTAATGGCGACTGTATTGTAAACCTTGGCGACTTTGCTATATTCGTTTCTGAATGGATGCTGAGTGGCTGGGTTGCACCACAGTAAATCTATTGAGTTCAATTAATGAATTTAAAAAATTAATCCGGCAGTTCGTTGCCGGAAATAATGAGAGGATAAAATTATGAAAAATATTATTTTAGCTTTAATGATACTTTGCGGAATGGCAATCGGATCAGCCAACGCACAAGTCATCTTCAGTGATGACTTTGAAGTGTATCCGATAATGAATCCGATTACCGCCAGCAATTTCGCCGGCACCACAGGAGGCAATGCCTGGGTACCAACTAACGAAGCAGCAAACGCATCTCGGACATTTGCATCCGGTCTTTTTGGTGTCACCCAAGGCTGGATCAGTAATGTTGACGGTAGTGGCCTGATTAGCCCTGGCATTACTGTCGATTCAAACTATAATTACATGTTTAACTTCATGGCTGCTGGGGATAGCTCGACAGGCCCTAAAGCTTTGAATATCGAATATGATGTAATGGTTGGTACTGATGCAGCTTCTGCAGTTACTATTATTGGCGGTCCTTTGACTGGTATTGCCTATAGTGCTGGAACACCGGTTCCACCGGCTACTACTGCAGACTATACTTCAAAACCAGAACATATGTTCCATATCCCCTTCACTACTGGAACCATTGGCGCCGGACATAAAGTATTTACCAAAATCATTCACACTGGTACCGCCGAAGGTTTCGGTGATGTATGGTTCATTATTGATGATGTTTCTGTTGAAAAAATGCAGTCAGCTCAAGCCCCTATACTGGTTTCTCCGGCTGATGAAGCTGTTGATGTTGGTGTCGCTCCGACCTTTTCCTGGGAATCTCCAGTAGCTGGCACACCTTCCAGCCTGACTTTAACCTACGGAACCGACCCCAATGCCGACACCGGCACCACCGTTGTCTTAGCCGGTGATGCAACTGAATATACCGTTCCTGCAAACCTGGCTTTTAATACCGAATTTGCCTGGAAAGTCACCGCTACCACTGGTGGAAATAATTATGATTCTGCCGTATTCAGTTTCACAACTGCCCCAGAATTACCAGTAATAGACCCGGCTACACCACCAAGCGTTCTGGTTAATGCCGGTGAAACAGCCACAACCTCAGTTGCTGCAATTAATCCATTAACAGGCGATGCAACCGGCCTGAATTATCAATGGTTTGGCCCTAATGGTCTAATAGCAGAAGCTACCGATGCAACTGTCACTGTTGAAAATGTTCAGCAAGGCAATGGCACCGAAGGTGAATATTATTGCAAAGTAACCGTTGCAGCAACAGGCGCAAACGCAAACAGTGGCACAGCTTATATCCAAAGCAAACAGATTGTGGGTCATTGGCCATTAGATACTAATGCCACCGATATAATTGGCGGCAACAGTGGTATCATTGAAGGTGATCCTAATTTTGTAACTGAAGCTGTTATGGGCGATGGTGCCGTTGAACTTGGCGGCAGCCCTGCACAAATTCATGTTCCAACTGCCGGACTGCACATGAACAGTTATACTGTCAGCATCTGGGAATATTCACCGGATAATGGCAATGCTGGCTATATCGTTGCTTCTGGCGACCCTGATGGTTTCGAAACTTTCTATGCCCGTCGCAAAGATGCTACCGCTAATTACACGATTCGCACCGGCAATAATGGTTTCTCAACAATTGCATCTACTCGTGAACAATGGCACTTGATAACAATATCATTTGATGGAGCAACAGGCCTTGCCGCTGTATACATTGATGGAGTATTGTTCTATGGAACATATGCCCCAAGCATAATGCCGGCAATGGATGAATTCATCTATATTGGTGGCCGCAAGACTCATCCTGAAGCTGACGACAGCCGTTACTTCATTGGCAAACTTGATGATTTAAGACTTTATAACTATGCTTTAGATAAATATGAAGTTGCTCAACTTTATGTCAATGGCAGCGGTGAAGGTATGTGTGTTGAATACCCAGCTTATGACCTGACCGGCCCTGAAGGCACCCCTGACTGTGAAGTTAATATCCTTGATTTTGCACTAATCGCAAATGCATGGATGGATAACAACTTTGTTTATCCTCAAGAATAAGTCGATAAACATTAATTGATAAGATAAACCTTTGGTTCGTGTAATAGCGAGCCAAAGGATATCTTTAGAAGAAAATGAGTTAAGAATAGATTAATTTGAATCTGAGTGGATAAAATAACAAAACAATCATCTGGAACACCTTTGAGTTCATAAAAAAACTGGTGGAATAACTCACAGCGGTATTCAGATTAAAAAAAAGATAAGCAGCAGTTATGCCCCCTGAATTACCAGACAACAGCTAATCTTTTAAAAAACTAAATGTTGACATCATTAGATGTTTAAGTGTTTGTGTGAAGAAGTGTTTAGAATACTAGTAAGAGGTAAATAAAATGAAGTTTAGAAAAGGTTTTACATTGATAGAGCTATTGGTTGTGATCTCTATCATAGCATTATTGGTATCAATATTGATGCCGGCATTAAGCAAAGCGCGAGAAACCGCTCGCATGACAGTCTGTGCTTCTAATCAACGGCAACTATTACTGGGAGTCACAGAATACTCCGCGGATAATGATGGCAAATTTCCCCGACACGTGGCCCACCGAGCCGATGGCTCGTTTAGTTGGCCCAGCTATTTAAACTATTATGTCGACGATACCTCTCGCCATGGCAATCTGAGCACTCCACGTGGCTCAATGTTCAATGCCATGGGAAAATATATTGAAGATGTAGGAGTATTTCTGTGTCCATTAGGGCCACCAACCAATACGAATTTCGAAAAAATATATAAAGACCCCGAACCCAATGATCACACTAATGCTTCCTATAATTCATGGTGGGGAGGTTTTCCAATGACTATGGCTGATGGCCGTAAGTTTATTGGGCCAACATCCGATACCAATAAAAAAGGTCAGGCAAAATTGCTGATATCTGATATGCTGTCTTTTTGGCCCGGCTCGGGCAATCTCCAATGGTGGATATCCCATCGCTCAAAAAGTGCTACAAAACAGGAAGTTGACCCGGTTTTTGGCAATAACACTTCGATGTTCTGGGTCGAAACCAATGCTATCAGCGCTAATGACCCACCAGATATTAAAATCAATGCTGGCTTTGTAGACTGCCACGTTTCCCGTTATGGTAAAGACGAAATCATCGCGGGCAATGGTGGATTCTATATACCCCAAGAATGGAAATAATACCAAAAAATACCGGTGTGCTGCTGAGTTTCAGCTTGGCAGTACATTATTTTTCTTGCCTGCCCAGATGAACAGATGCTGAACAAGCAAGACAGATAATGTAAAATTAGCACCCCAATTGACCTACAGCGAAAAATCAGATGGGATTAAACAAGCTCAAAACAAGATATTTGGCTTGCCCTGCCCAATAGATTGCTGTATCCTTTAAATGAAAATTAAACGCCAGATGTACCTTGGCTTATTTATATATTTTACTAAAAATAGAAAGATAATGATATGATAAAGGAATTTACCGGAATTATTCCTGCTACTTTCACTCCCATGAACCCTGACGGTTCACTTAATCTGCCTCAAATAAAACCTTTGGTTGATTTTCTAATTGATCAGGATATGGCCGGTTTCTATGTCTGCGGCAGTACCGGCGAAGGTCCATTAATGACCGGAACAGAACGCAAACTTGCCGCTGAAGAATTTGTAAAAGCTACAGATGGGCGTGTACCTGTTATCGTTCAGGTTGGCCATGACAGTGTCAGTGAAGCTTGCGAATTAGCCAAACACGCCGTATCGATTGGTGCTGATGCGACCGCAGCTGTGGCTCCAAATTATTTCAAATGTAATAGCGTTGATAGCCTTGTCGACTGCATGACTGCTATCGCTGGTGCGGCACCAGAAAAACCCTTTTTCTATTATCATGTTCCTGGTTTAACCGGAGTCGATATCAATATCGCTGATTTCCTGGAAAAAGGCTCAAAAGTTATTCCTAATCTCGCCGGTATTAAATGCTGTGATGTCAAAGTTTTTGATTTTCAAAGCTGTGTAGATTTTGAAAATGGTAAATATACCATGCTTTATGGTGTTGACGAGCAAATGACCGCAGGATTAATCGCCGGTGCCGCTGGGGCTGTTGGCAGCACATTTAATTTTATGCCTGCTGTATATACTCGTATTATCGAAGCTTATAATAAAGGTGACCTGAAAAAAGCCCATAAGTGGCAGAGTGTTTCTATTAAAGCTATTGCCATCGGATACGGCCATGGCGGCCAGGCAGCCTTCAAGGCTATTATGAAAATGCATGGCGTAGATTGCGGACCTAACAGACTGCCGCATCGCAAACTTTCAGAAAATAATATTCAAAAGCTGAAAGCAGATCTTGAATCAATAAACTTTTTTGACTGGGCATTAAAAGACTAATCCTCTGGGGGGGGGGGGAATTAGTCTTTACAAAAACAGCAACTCCCCTGCTTGCTGTTTTTATCAAAATCAGGTGCCTCTAAAAAATGCATAACAATCATAATGCAATGATTAGATGCACCTTTTTGATAGCTGGTATAATTAGTGTTGTGAGAGTACCAGCGACAAGCATAATTACTGTAGTGGCTATATCATGTAAGGAGTTACAGCTGTGTACAGCATGAACAGAAGAAGTTTTCTACGCGCAGCTGTAGGATTAACAGCCAGTGGTCTGATTGGCTGTAATGCTTTAGCGTCAAGAAAAGCTAGAACTAACAAACCAAATATCATTTTAGTGATGGCTGATGACCTTGGCTATGGTGATGTGCAATACAATGGTAATGCCATATTAAAAACTCCATCACTAAATCTGATGGCCAAAAAGGCAGTTAAGCTTAATAGATTTTATGCCGCCGGGCCGGTATGTTCTCCAACGCGGGCAAGCTGTCTGACAGGTCGCCATCCATATCGGATTAATATACCCTGGGCTGGTGATGGCCATATGCCTGCGGGTGAAATGACCATAGCTGAAACATTAAAGGATTCTGGCTACACCACAGGGCATTTCGGCAAATGGCATGTTGGTGCCCTAAGTAAAACGGTTAAACAAAGTTATTTTCCCGGCCAGGTTAACCCCAATCACTATAGCCCACCATGGGAAAATGGTTTTGATGAATGTTTTAGCACCGAGTCAATGATGCCTACTTATAATCCTTATTATCAGGTAGGCGGAGATTTTGGTACTGATGACTATCTTTTTCTTCCAGATCGCCCTGTTAAAAAAGGTCAGCGAAGTGATGGTTTCCGTTGGCGGGATTATTACTGGACAGGCCCGGGCCAAATGGTAGATGAATGGCTGGAAGGTGACGATTCTAAAATTGTCATGGATCGGGCATTGGAATTTATTGACCGTAAGCAAAAACAAGAAAAACCATTTTTAAGTTTGATATGGTTTCATACACCCCATACCCCTGTAGTCGCTGGAGATGATGACCGGGCCGCATATCCCGACCAGCCCATTGATGCCCAACACTGGTTTGGTGCAATAACTGCGATGGACCGGCAAATTGGCCGCCTGCGTGAAGAACTTAAGAAAATGGGCATAGCAGATAATACGATTGTATGGTTCTGCAGTGATAATGGGCCTTCGTATATCCATAATTACAATTCCGCCGGGCCTTTACGCGGCAAAAAAGCGACACTTTGGGAAGGTGGCATACGCGTTCCAGCTATTATCGAATGGCCTGCCAGGTTAAAAGCACGCACGATTAATGCACCGATGAGTACCAGTGATTTCTATCCAACTTTATTAGCCGCTGTTGGCGTTAAAACCCCAGCCAAACAGCCACTACTTGATGGGATAGATGTTATGGATATTCTCCAAGGCAAAGTATCTCAACGCCCAACGCCTATTGGTTTTCAATCACCTTTGCGCGGCAGCAAATCAGCAATAATCGAAAACAGAGGATCAGCGGCCCTAATTGACAATCAATGCAAGCTGATAACATTCGACGCTGGTCAGACATGGCAGCTTTATGACCTGGAAAATGATATTAATGAATCAAATGATATTGCAGATAAATATCCCCAGCGTGTAAAAGAAATGGCTAAAACGATAAAACAATGGCAAAAATCATGCTTAAACAGTTCGCAAGGACATGATTATAAATAACTTACAGGAGCAAGACATGAAGAGACATTTAATTTTATTAGTAACATTATTGACAATGGTTGGCTGTCAGGCATCAGCGGAACAAATTATTCAGAGTACATTTGAAGAATTCAAAATCGGACAATTTACTGAGATTACCGCTGACTATGGCTCCTGGAAAGTTACCAATGGCAAAGCCGAAGTAACCAGTAAATTCACCGCAACAGGTGAAAACTGCCTGCATCTATTTGGTGGAACTGATACGACCGTTGAATTCACGCCAAAGATTGAACAAGGACCAAAAATGATTTTCAAAGCCGAACGCTGGACATCATCTGGTCCGTTTAAGTTTCGTATTGAAGGCTATAGCAGTGGTAAATGGACCGAATTATATAATGGTGATAAACAAATTAAAGTTGGCGCCCGCTTTTTAAGCAATGTTGAGCTGACACTGCCAACGGCTAAACCAACAAAATATCGCTTTATCTGTTCGGCTCCCGAATCAGCTGGAATTCTGATTGATGCCTTTGCCATAAAACAACCAGTTAAAATGGAATTAAAATCGGTCAGTAATGCCAAAATCACCGTTCCGGCTTTGATCGGCTATGATAATAACCCAATCCTGCAAATCAAAGTCGAAGTTAAAGGCGATATTGAACCTGTAACCGTCAGCGAATTGTCTATCAATAGCCAAGGCACTACTAATACCAAAGATATTGAATCTGTCAGCATTTTTTATAGCGGTAACAATCAGAATTTCAGCACAGCCAATCAATTTAGTTCAACTAAAACACCTGCACATAAATTAATATTTCAGGGCAATCAAAAACTTACCGATGGCACTAATTATTTCTGGGTTTCTTACAAAGTCAAAGATAAAGCAAAACTGACCAACCGAGTCGGGGCAGGCTGCACTGAGCTAAAACTATCTAATGGAAAATCCATAAAAACCCAGGGTCTGAAATTTGCCTCCCAACGTATCGGTTTCGCCCTGCGCAAAGCCGGACAGGATGGTAGCTATGGCTATCGCATACCAGGCTTGGCAACCACAAATAAAGGTACATTAATCGCCGTCTATGATATCCGTTGGAACAATAATGGTGATTTGCCAGGCAATATTGATATAGGCATGAACCGTTCAACCGATGGCGGACAAAGCTGGGAACCTATGAAAATCATTATGGACATGGGCAATGACAAAAACTTCCGATATGATGGCATTGGCGACCCTACAGTTTTAGTCGACCGCAATACCGGCACGATCTGGTGTGCAGCAATCTGGAGTCATGGAAATCGCGGGTGGCATGGTTCTGGCCCTGGTCTTGAACCGGTAGAAACTGGTCAATTTATTCTGGTTAAATCAGATGATGATGGCAAAACATGGTCTAAACCCATTAATATTACTAAACAAGTTAAAAAACCCCAGTGGTGTTTATTGCTGCAAGGGCCTGGCAAAGGTTTTACTATGCGTGATGGAACCCTAATCCTGCCTGCCCAATATCAAGACACACTTGAAAATCATAGAATCCCACATTCCACATTTATTTACAGTAAAGATCACGGCAAAACCTGGGAAATTGCAACAGGCGCCAAACCTGACACCACTGAAGCCCAGCTGGTCGAACTGGATAATGGTTCACTAATGATCAATATGCGAGATAATCGTAATCGCGGTGATAAATCAAAAAACAATGGTAGAGCAATTTTCACTACCAATGATATGGGCAAAACCTGGATCAAACATCCAACTAGTCGCAATGATAAATATCTGGTTGAACCAACATGCCAAGCCAGCATTATACGATTCTGCTCCAAAAAAGATGGTTTTAAGCAAAGCGTGCTACTTTTCTCAAACCCAAACAGTAAATATGGTAGAACCCATATCACCATCAAAGCCAGCCTGGACGAAGGTGAAAGCTGGCCAACAGAATACCAGTTACTGCTACGTGAACCAGGCTGTGCGGGTTATTCATGTATGACCGTTGTTGATGAAGAACATGTTGGAATATTCTACGAAGGTAATCGCGAAATCCATTTTGAGAAAATACATATTAGCGAGATTCTTGGTAAAGACATAAAATTGAAATAATAAAACAATACTTTTACCTGAATACATGCCTATTGGAATATCATAAGCACTGTGTAGAGACAAGGGGTGCCTTGTCTCTACCGAAGATTACATAAAACTGACATGTACAGGTAACTTGTATGAACAACTTTTATATTATTGTCAGATCAAAAATTATTGCAATTAACTTGTAATTGGAGCATAATAAATCCTATGACCATTAATAATATTGCCAACCTCATAAAACAATATCAAAATTGCCTCCACGAAAGCGTAATTCCTTTCTGGGAAAGTCATTCTATCGACCATGAGCATGGCGGGTATTTCACTTGCCTGGATAAAGATGGCACAGTTTATGACACCGACAAATTTCTTTGGCTTCAGGCTCGTCAGGTCTGGACTTTTTCCATGCTTTATAATCGCACAGAAAAAAAAGAACAATGGCTAAACACTGCCAAAATCGGTGCTGAGTTCCTGAAAAAACATGGCTATGACAAAAATGGTGACTGGTACTTCTCGCTTAACCGTCAGGGCCAACCCCTCATCCAGCCTTATAATATCTTTAGCGACTGCTTCGGGGCAATGGCTTTCAGCCAATACGCTTTGGCAACAGGCGACCAGGAATATAAAGACATTGCACTTAAAACCTATAACAATATTCTTAAACGCAAAGATAACCCCAAAGGCAAATACGCCAAAGCTTATCCCGGCACCCGCCCCATGAAAACTATGGCCCTTCCCATGATCATGGCTAACCTGACATTAGAACTGGACTGGATGCTTGACAAAGAAACTCTTGAAAACGCTCTCGATGTCTGTGTACAGGAAGTTACCGGTGAATTTCTCGACAAAAATGAAATGATGCTTTATGAAAACATTAACCCTGATAGTTCGCACCCAGATTGCTATGAAGGCCGACTATTTAACCCTGGTCATGGAATTGAAGCTATGTGGTTCATTCTCGATATAGCTCGTCGGCGTAATGACCACAAGCTTATCGAACTGACCGTTGATGTAATATTAAAAACCCTTGACTATGCCTGGGACAAGACCCATGGCGGCATCTTTTACTTCATGGATGCCAAAGGCAAGCCCCCACAACAGCTCGAATGGGACCAGAAACTTTGGTGGGTTCATCTGGAAACGTTGGTGGCATTATTAAAAGGATATGTTTCAACTGGCCGCACCGAATGCTGGGACTGGTTTATAAAAGTACATAAATACGCATGGAGCCATTTTGATGATTCTGCTAATGGCGAATGGTTTGGTTATTTGAATCGCCAGGGCGAAGTTCTATTAACGCTTAAGGGTGGCAAATGGAAAGGTTGTTTTCATGTCCCCCGTGCGTTAGACCTGTGCTATCGTGAGCTTGAAACAATAAAAAATAACATCAAGGATATACAATGAATTCTCGCCAACGCGTCCTTGCCGCATTAAATCATCAACAGCCCGACCGCGTTCCAATGTTCTATCGTGACGTCCCTGAAGTCCGTACCCGTTTACTCAAAGACCTCAATATAGCTAACTTCGATGCCCTGCTGGAACATTTTGAAATTGATTTTCGCTGGGTCCAACCTGCTTATATTGGTCCAAAACTGGAAAGTGACAACCCTAATTTCAAAAAAGATATCTGGGGCGTGGAATATAAATTCGTATCATTCAGTAAAACCGGTGGCTATTGGGAAGTTTCTTCTAACCCTTTAGCTGATATAACTGACCCTGCCGCACTAAAAAATTTCCCCTGGCCTAAAACTGATTGGTATGATTTTGATATTATTCCTGAACTATGCAAAAAATATGATGATTATGCTATTATGACCTGCCCGGGAATCGCATCGCCAAGCATATTCCAGAGCCCAATCCAGACCCTTATCGGTGAAGAACGCTCATTTATGGCCCTGATGCTCGAACCTGACTTTATCGATACCTTGATAGAACATATCCTCGAATTCCAGTTGGCCTATATTGAAAAATTCTTCAAAGCAGCCAACGGCCGTATCGACTTTTTCCGTATTGGTGATGACTATGGCACCCAGCGCGGGTTACTTATGAGCCCACGTGTCTGGCGTAAACGCATTCAACCCGGCCTGATGAAAATGGCAGAACTCGCCAAAAGCTTCGGTGCCCATTATTATCATCATTCCTGCGGTGCGATACGACAATTAATCCCTGACCTTATCGAAACTGGTGTTGAAGTTCTAGACCCAATCCAGGTTTCAGCTACCGATATGATCCCAGCTGAGCTCAAAGCCGAATTTGGAGATAAACTGTGTTTCTCCGGCGGTGTTGATGAAAATGAACTATTAACCAAAGGCACGCCTGAACAAGTTAAACAAGGTGTAAAAAAATTAATGGACGCGATGGCCCCCGGTGGCGGCTTCTTTGTTGGACCTACCCATAATTTTCAGGATGATATCCCCACAGAAAATATTGTCGCAATGTACCAAGCTGCCCGGACATGGAAATACTGAATCAAAACGACCTGAATGGAGAGTTACATGAAAAACCTGAAGTTGTTATTAATATTATCGCTTATAATGCTAACTAATGCTTATGCTAAAGTCGACCTTAAATGGGATGGCAAAACAATCCCTGAACTACCAGATAAACTTGGTGTCGCTGGACCATTCGTTGGTGTTTCAAATGATGCTCTAATCGTCGCAGGCGGTGCCAATTTCCCCGATGGTGACACTTACGACTCTAAAGGTGATCGCAAAGTTTATGTCGATACTGGCCATGTCCTTGAAAAAACTGATAATGGCTACCTGTGGCACAATTTCAAAATCGATAAACCTTTAGCTTATGGAATGAGCGTATCAACCGAGTTTGGCGTTATTTGCATGGGTGGCTGTGATAGCGACAAATCCTACAATAATGTATTCCTGCTAACATGGGACAACGACAAAAAAACCGTCACCCAGACTCAAATATCTACATTACCATCGCCCTGTTCATTTGGTGCCGCTGCTCTTTCAGGGGATTATATTTACATCGCTGGTGGCTCTCCCGATGGTAATATTCAAAACGCCATGACTAACTTCTGGCGGGCTAAACTCCCGATCAAAGACTCAATTAAAGGTAAAAAAATAAAAGAAACCACCCTCAATGACATCGATAACCTTAAAAATCTCCAATGGGAAAAACTTCCAGCCTGGCCTGGACCTTCTCGCGTTGTAAATCTCCTTAACGCTCAGCACAATGGCTTCACTGATTGTATCTATGTCATGTCAGGTCGCCACAGCGATACTGGTGAAATAAAAGAATATGAATATCTCACCGACAACTATCAATTTATCATTAATGAATTTGACCCCGCTAAATATGACCCTGCCGCCGACACCTATGATGGTAAAAATCGTGAACAATATTTAGCTGAATTCAAATTCTGGAATAAGAAAAAAGATTCACCCACTTGCGTAATGGCTGGAACTTCCATTGCGGTAGGCCAATCATTTATCTTTGTCCTGAGCGGCGCTGATGGCTCACTTCTGGCAAAATCGAGTGAACTAAAGGACAACCACCCAGGTTTCCCTAAAATCGCTTATACCTATCATACCATCACTGACAACTGGATAAAAGTCGCTGGCCATAGCGTATTTGATGGTACTGATTACCAAAAACATGTTTCTTCTCCTGCTAATCCTGTCACAACCACCGCTGTAAACTGGGATGGCAAGATCATTATACCAACTGGCGAAGTTCGCCCCAAATTCCGCAGCCCGACAATATGGTCGGTCGAACTGGATAAACAGCCCCGCGAATTTGGTATATTAAACTTCGCGACCATAGGCGTATACTTAGCGGCGATGGTAGGAGTGGGGTTTTTCTTTGCCAAACGCAATAAAAACACCGACGACTTTTTCCGTGGCGGCCAACGTGTTCCCTGGGTCGTCGCCGGATTAAGCATCTTTGCCACCATGCTCAGTTCAATAACATTTATGGCTATCCCGGCTAAAGCTTTCGCCACCAACTGGGCACAATTCATTCTCAATATGACCGCTGTAATCACCGCACCATTAATCGTCATATTTTTCCTGCCATTTTTCCGCAGGCTTGATGCCGCCAGTGCCTATCAATATCTCGAAAAACGATTCAACGTCTTTGTCCGCCTGCTTGCCAGCACCCTTTTCATCCTTTTCCAGGTCGGCCGTATGGCTGTCGTCCTTTACCTTCCGGCGATGGCTCTTGCCGCTATCACACCACTGGATGAATTCCAGTGTATCGCACTGATGGGCTTCCTCAGCGTTATCTATTGCACCGCCGGTGGCCTGGAAGCGGTCGTCTGGACCGATGCTATTCAGGCAGTCATCCTTCTCGGTGGTGCCCTGGTCAGTTTTATTATCATTATCTGTAATGTCGATGGTGGCTTTGGAGGATTTATCGAAGTTGCTTCCGCAGCCGACAAATTCCACATGCTCGATATGGACTTCTCAAAATACAGCTTCACCAAAGCGGTCTTCTGGGTCGCATTAGTTGGTGGCTTAGGCCAATCGCTGACCCCTTATGCTTCGGATCAAGCCGTAGTACAGCGATATATGTCAGTACCAAGTGAAAAAGAAGCCGCCCGGGCGATCTGGACTAACACCGTTTTGGTTATCCCCGCATCATTATTATTCTTTGCTGTTGGTGCTGCCTTATTTGTTTATTACAAAACTAATCCTGCTGAAATGATAATCGATCCTCAACTGCAAAAAAATGACTCTATTTTCCCGGCTTTTATCGCCACCAAACTACCGGTTGGCGTTGCCGGCCTTGTTGTAGCTGCGATCTTCGCTGCTGCCCAATCAACGGTATCGACCAGTATCAATAGTATTTCTACGACACTGGTTACCGACTTCTTCCAGCGTTTTAATGTGCTTAAAACCGAAAAAGGATATCTAAATCTGGCTCGTTTTTCGACGGCCTTATTTGGCATCATTGGTACTATTCTGGCCCTGACATTTGCCTCAGGCGACATTAAATCACTTTGGGACCAGTTCCAGGGTATCCTGGGTATGTTCGCCTCACCTATCTGTGGCATGTTCTGTCTGGGTATGTTTACCAAACGCACTAATGCTTTCGGCGCAATCGCAGGGGTGGTTTGCAGTATGATAACTCTTCTGTTGTTAAAACATTACACTGGTGTCCATTCATTGCTACATGCAACAATAAGTATTATCGCTTGCGTAGTTAGCGGGTACTGCTTCAGCCTGATCACTCCGCCACCCAAAAAAGACCTCACTGGTATGACAATTTTCACTCAAGAGAAAAAAATTAACAATTAAAATTGGATAAATTGACGATTTTTTGAACCAGACATAAAAATAGCTGATAATCCTGAATAACAAGATTATCAGCTATTTGCCCATTCAGATAGAAATCCAGTAACTGCAGTTCATTTGAACTTAGCACAAGACCAGTCGATTGCCCTGAGAAACAAGACAAACGACTATATCAATATAAGAATAGTATTCGGGCTGAGAGGACTTGAACCTCCGACCTCTTGACCCCCAGTCAAGCGCGCTAGCCAAACTGCGCCACAGCCCGTTGAGTGCACTAGTTTAGCATAAAAAGGCTTACGGTCAAGGGTAAGAATAGCAGTTTTGGATAATTTAAGATATTTTTTTACCCAAAATTGAGCTGTGAGACAAAAAACTTACATAATAACTTTGACATTCAGATCTAAAAAGACTATAAAGTAAGGCTCAATTACGGCGACGTGGCCAAGTGGCTAAGGCGATGGTTTGCAAAACCATTATTCATGGGTTCGAGTCCCATCGTCGCCTTTTTTTTAACATTTCCGGGTCGATCAGTTCCATTTTGATCTATAAATGTATAGCTCTAAAATAAAAAAACTAGAACATAGCTACTTAGCGGCGGCGTGGCCAAGTGGACTAAGGCGATGGTTTGCAAAACCATTATTCATGGGTTCGAATCCCATCGCCGCCTTTTCTCATTTCTCTGGAACCTACACTTCTTTTCCCCAAAAAATACTTTTATTTAAGCATTTTCAAAAATTACCTCAATTTTATCACTGATAAATCTTATTTTTTATCACATTTTAGCCGATGATTATTATATGGGGGGGCACACAGCTAAAAATATATTAGCTGTAGCCAATTCGTACAAAGCTTTCTGATTTTTTAATAATCTCAAGCTAAAAAAACAAAAATACCACAACAGGAAAGGCTAGATAAATGTCTAACGCAGAAATGGTAATAATTATAATTTCCTTGTTAGCAGCAGCTTGTGGCGCAATCATGATGCTGGCATGTATGGCTGGACGCCGTGTCCAGCTCGTTAAAGCATACAATATACAAATCGAAACAAAAGAAGCTCAAGAAGATCTGGAAGACAATCCAGATGGAAAAAACAATTTTGATGATGGCATACAGGAAATATCCGGGGCAAATCCTGTATAATCCCCTCCAGTCCAAAAACGCCAAACCCCACTTACGCTACCTGCCCATAATTCAATCCACAATTTTTCTCTTTTAAATTGGTATTACCTAATTTATTTCTTGCAAAATCTGTTTTTTTTGGTTAAAAATACTAACTGTACATTACGGGGTGTAGCTCAGCTTGGCTAGAGCGCTACGTTCGGGACGTAGAGGCCGGAGGTTCGAATCCTCTCACCCCGATCATAAACCCCTATTTTTCAAACACTTATAAAACCCTTGACTTTTGCATTTTAAGAATATAACCTTTTGTATGGTTATAAAGGTTATATTTTGAAATGAAAGTTATAGTAAAAATGGCAAAACAAAAAAAATGGGAAGGCCCGGGTTCTATATACAAAAACGGAAGCCGCTACTGGTGGAAAGTTCGCATTCCAGGTGAAGTTAAAACCAAAGCCCGCCCCCTCATACCCCAAGGTAGCACCAAAGCCACCAATAACTATGACATTGCCTGCATCGTCGCTCAAGATATACTCAACCATGCAGTTTTCAAAGAAAATCAAAAAAACTCTCAATTCGATGGTTCGCTTGCTAACTTGATCAACATCTATCTAACCTATTGTCGCGAACGTTACTCCAGTTCTAATGAAGCTTACAACATTGAAGTTGCTTTGCGTCCACTCCCCAAGCTCTACCCTGACCTACCCGCCGAAGAATTTGATTCGCTGAAATTAATGACAGTTCAGGATTATCTAATCAAACAAAAATTAGCCCGATCCACCATTAACAAACGTAGAATTCCAATGATAAAGCGAATGTTCAAATGGGCAGTTTCCCGCAAACTAGTGCCAGGTTTTATCTTCACCAATTTATCCACAGTTGAAAGCATTGAACGTGGCCGTCACGGTGTCAAACCCGAAAAGAAAGTAACCGCCTTACCAGAAAAGCATGTCATAGCTATTTTGCCCTATCTCACGAGCATAGTTGCCGACATGGTAATGGTGCATTACTATACAGGGCTACGAAGCACAGAAATCTGCATTATGAAACCAGCGGATTTCGACAAAGAATCTCATAAAAACATTTGGATATATAAATGCAAAGATAAAAATTTTTGGAGAACCGGAGAGCTCAAACAAATCCCTATAGGTCCGAAAACTCAAAAAATACTCAAAAAATACATGAAACGCCAAGCCAAAGCCTATCTTTTCAGTCCCGCTGAAAGCATGGCTAAGATGCGGGAAAAGAGACGGGAAAACCGAACAACAAAAGACAGTTACGGCAATAGACCAGGTACAAACATAAAATCAAACCCACTAGTCCAACCAAATGACAGATATAATAAAGATTCTTATCGTCGAGCAGTGCAACGAGGAATTGCAGGAGCCAATAAAGCTTTAAGAATCGAATTAAAGCTTAAAAAAACAGATACCGATCCAATCCCCAAATGGACACCTCATCAGCTGCGTCACACAGCAAGCACCAATGTCCGTGCTGACATGGGCCTAGATGCAGCATCTGCCATGCTTGGCCATAGTGACATCAATACAACCCAGCTCTATGCCGAATTACAACTTAAAAAAGCCATCGAAGCTGCGGAAAAACATGGTTAATCACCAAATAAGTCATCCCAAAATGCAATAGAATCTAATTTTGATTCTACTGGGAATTCTTTTGGATTCCATTTGGTGGCATTATTACTATGCCGCACATCGATTGACGGAGTTGGATTTGATCTGAATTTAACTTTAACCTGGTCACTGCGCCCAGGCTCAATACATTTCAATCTATTACTTTGATTGAGCTTACGCTTAATAGCTGCGATAATATCTAATCGATTACCTGCCAACTGCGATAAAACAAAAAGCTTATCAGGACGCTTATAATATGTATGATCAAATAAACGATAAACATTTGTGTTATATGTCAATCCTGCTGAATCATTGAATTGGAAATAATCAGGTGGATAATAGCAATCGTGCTCACATAAAAAGACCTGGTCAGCATTACAAGCTAAGGCCCCCAGCATTGCCTGCAGCAAGATAGACTGTTTTGATCTGCGGCCAACAAAAACAATGTTTTTGGCACCAAAAAGCATAGGCTTATGACTTATGCAAATAATAGGAATTCCAGATGCCAACAATAAGGATCTGCAGCGATCATTTATCTCGGTTCCATCGATGTTATTGTCAGTATAATAAATGATTGCCTTGCTCACCATTTAACGCTTCTCCATTCTTTAGGTCCAATCCTGCCTATTAACCATTTAAGGCTTCTTTGTTGATCTGGAGCCTTGCCGGCGATATAAAGCTTAGCTAACTGCATCAGCGTTTCCTGCCTATCATTAACATGGTCCAAACCATGTGATTTTCCAATATGTTCACAAATTACCGTGCTGCATAATCTTATTGGTTTTGGCAATGGCCCGCAAAGCCAGTTCTTCAGAGCCCATTCAGCCCCCATAAAACCCCAGTGGGCCCAATCTTCATTGAAATCCTGCCAAATAGACCTGTGATGCATCCAGGCACAGCCAGGCAATGACATCATCTCCTGGCCTTCACAGACTACCCCCCTATCGCTGTGTTCACGATAATCACGATTTGATCCAAAACCTAAAAAAGATGGCGGAATGATATTATGATGTAATAACTCTGGCTTTCGCCCTCGATAATGCCAGATAGCACTTGATGCGGTTCCATCCTGGCCTGCTATCTTCATTAGAGCTTTATCCCAGCCAGAAACCAGCATTCGACAATGGCCATCAATATGAAAGAAATAATCACCCTTTAAGTGTTTAACCGCCTCATTAATTGCAATCCGACGTCCTCGATTCTCCGGATGATAAATCCAGCGAACCCGCCGATCACTAAGGACATCCTGCTGTGATCCATCAAAATAAACCAGGATCTCAATATCACCGGCGGCAGTATCAAGTAAATTCCGAATTGTTCTATTGAGGTATTTCTCTCGATTGCAGAGAATCAAAACACTTACCAGCATATACTATTCTCCTGCTGAGCTATTATCAAAGGCTTATGGCTGGGATCATAATTTACCGGGAATAAATGACCGAGATTATCCTGCAGATATTTTATATCGCGTACCTGATTTTCACCTTTGCCATCTATCCATTTTCGTAAACTACTCCTGGTCTGGCGGGCTCCAGGAGCTTTATATGGTATGCGTTTTTGCCATAAATGCCCAATCCGACAATCTCTGGATAGCAGAACCTGGCCTGGGCCACGTCCATCAGGATCAGACAGCCAGACCTTCAAGGCCCATTCAACTCCAAAGCTGCCCCAGGTAGGAGCTAAGGTTTTATCACAGCCACCTAAGGCCAGATAATAATCACGCGGCAAAAACCAGCCCATGCCATTACCGCATATGGTCTGTTCAAATTCATGCTGAGGCCTTTTATTGCTCCAGCAATCTTTAAGATTATATGCGATATATTTATGCCCCATGGGCTTGCCGACTGCTCGCCAGCTACGCGGCTCTAATCGGGTAAGATTGCAGACCACCATGGTCTTATTGTCAATACATCCCCGCTTGAGAATTGCATCATAGCCTTTAACTTCCGGTTTTACATGTCCATCTAAATGCAATAAATATTTACCGGTGGCAGCCTGCACCGCCTCATCGATACTGGGCCTGCGCCCTTGCGGTTTCTTATGCCTGATAATTTTAACTTGCCGATGTTTAATTGGCGGCCTGGTTGGCGGGCCATCCAGGACAATCACAATCTCAATATCACCGCTGGCCATCTTCAATAATGATTTGGTGGTAGGATTTAGATAATGTTCATTTCGAGCGGTTATAATAATGCTTACTTTTTCATTATCTGGATTAGATGGCAATTGGTATTGCTGGTTATTATCCCATAATCCACGTGGGCATTTATCTATTTCGCCATTACGCACATCACAAGGGGTGATATGGCATTGGCCAGTTTTGCGATACTGACAGCTGGCACATTGATGAATTGCATTAAGTAGTGGCAGTTTTTCTTTTGGTAATAATTCAAACATCGATTTATCCAGATGATCTTGCCAATTACCTTTACACACATTTTTACAAAAATTAGGTGTCACATGCGTAGCAATAAAGGAACAATAATCACCGGTCAAATTCTCTACAGGACAAATATCCATTATTCTGCAGCCTCCGAAGAACCTGGATAACCACCGCTTAAATCTACAATAGTCAATGTTTCAACTGTTCCTCCGAAGCTCCCTGGACTACTTGAACTTACCGTACAGGAATAAGGCAGCTTGCAAACATCAGAAGTTCCTGGTAAATATGCACAGACATCATCATCAAATGCCCAGCCACGCCCAAGAGCGTTGATCGTTTGAATACATCCGGTATAGCTCATCGGATCCATGCCAACCCCCCAATAGGCATCGGATATATCGGTAGCTGCCAGGACCATCCACTTACTTACACCATGCTGGGCACAAAATTTTACAGTAGCATTTATAGGCCCTGTCTGGAACGATCCAAGCTCTCCCTGAGTTATGGTTGCCTCACCTTCATAATAATTACTCCAATCACTTAACCATGTATTCCATTGCCTGGTCAATATCGCACTATAGCCAACCGTAGTGGAAGTATTGTCAAAATTAGTGATTGTACCTGTATAACTCATAGCGATTTGATATGGCAGATCATCCAGGCAGGCATTACAATCGGCAAGCCAGGCAGAACTGGAATATTCATCGGAACCGAAGCCAGATGACCCCTGCTGCGATGAATCAAAGATATCAGAGCTAAAGCCATCAGAGCCAGGACCGCCACCAGAAGAACCAAAGCCGTCAGAGCTTAACAGGTCTGATGAATCCAAAGCATCACTACTTAATAGATCAGATGAGTCCCAGGCATCAGAGCTGAAGAAACCTGAAGAGCCAAATCCATCGGAACTGGTCAAACCAGATGAATCGAAATCACCTGAGCTTAATAATTCTGATGAATCCCCAGCACCACTGCTTATCAGATCAGATGAGTCTAAAATATCACTACTTAATAGATCTGAAGAATCAAACGCATCGCTGCTTAAATATCCTGACGATTCAAAGATATCACTGCTTAACAGGTCGGATGAATCCCAGGTATCAGAGCTAAAGAAACCTGAAGAATCAATCACATCAGAACTAAGCAGGTCAGACGATAATAATTCAGAACTCAACAAATCACTCCAGTTGACCTCATAAATACCGGTACACCACCACCTGGCATTGCGATAAACAGCGGTAAAGCTGCGACCAGTATCAGCTTCATTATAATTTAAGGTATCACAGACAATTTCGATATCTTCACCGACTTCTTCACCATCGGAATCCATGAATTTACCCAGGAACTGATTGTCAGCATCGACAGTTTCAGTGATAACCCCCAAACGTATAAAACCTGACTGATTAACGCTACCGCCAACCTTTTCCGGTATATCAGTTAAATTTTTAGCGATATCATCGACCTGCTTCTGCAGGGTTTTAATTTCGCTGCCCATGGCCCGAAAATCACCTATATCCGGAATAGACATCCCGGTTATTGCTGCAAAATCCAATTGCGAATAAGCAGTGCCGAGCGTTGTTGTATTTTTCCCAAAATCCCAATTAATCTGGGTTATAATGGTATTGACATCTTCATAGACGCTATTGGTATAGGCATGTTTGACCAATTGACCTGGAGCCAAACTGGTAGCTAAATATTCTATCGAACACTGCAAAGCCTGCCGGGCCTTGCCATACCAACCCATTGCCGCTGCTGCTACCGCCTGGAGCATAGCCTTATCATTGCGTATAACATTACTGCAGCCAAACCTTTCCAGCTGCCCGGATTCATCCAGGCCCACCACAGTCCCATCAGCTACATACCATAATTCTGCCCCGGGCACATTAATTTTCAAAGTTCTTTTAATCGGGCCGGTCTGGCCATCAGCACGTAAACTGATTTTTAACCGCTGATCGGTTTCGGTGGTAACAGTTACCAGCAAATTTTCCCAGTTCAACCAGGGTAAATGGGCCGATGGCTCTGCAGGTTCAAAATGCCCTTGAGCCAATAAATGATTAGGATTGGTATCTAAAGCGAATCCCAGGGTATGATCCAGCATCCGCACCCCGATATTAGGCAGGGAATTGCCATCATCATCTTTAAGCACACTGGCGATGGCCGCGGCATTATACCAGGTGCCCTGAACATCCTGAACAAAAACCATAGGCCGATGATATTTTTTAACCGAGCCACTGGTATTATCAACAGAAACCGAACCGGTATAATCTATCCCGCGCTGCAATATCGTCGATCGCATAAATGTACGTGGCAGCTGCGAATAATTACCCTGATATCCTGTCAATCCGCCATCATTATCAGTATCAGGGTTAGCCATGATATTTGAACCATTAACATCAACAGTCCAGTCCCAATCCTCTGGCAATTCAAAATTGCGATAGACACTGCTAAACCGGGCATCATTGCGATAACGATCATTTAGCAGGCTTTGTTCTTCTTCAGTTTTTTCATCATAGCCAGCGGCATTTTTAGCCCCCTGGCGATAAAGAGTTTCATTAGCCATGGTCCAACCAGCAACAAACTCTGTTTTAGAAATACTAAAGCAGCTTTTCACCCGCTGGCCGGTGATCACAAAATTATCATAAAGAGCCGAATCATTTAACCGTAGCGATTGAACATGATATAAAGCTTCATTACTCAAATCCAATTCTATTTGTGAAAGATTGGGTGTTAAGGTAATATCACCTACAGTAATGGGACTATCAAAGACGGTGAAAATTTCAATCTGCACTTCATCGGCATAATCCTGCTGAGCAATGACATTGCCAATTCGCCAGCCAAAACCCCGCCGTCGATCAACCAGTTTATCCAATAGCCCTTTAACGGTTAATCCCTCGACATTGCTATAAGTTCGAAGATTATCGAGCAAATCTTTCTGACCGCCTAAAATAAAACGGATATTATCCGGTTGATGATCAATTAAAATCATCTCCAGATAATCCAGATGGCTCCAGTAGGCACCATCTGCCGAATATCGATATACCCCATCGGCATCCCTGCTATAGCTGCGATTGCCATTATCAGCTAAGCCGCGATCGCCCTGCCTGTTCATCGATGGCACATGCTCAATTACATCAGCGATACTATTACCGTTTTTTAAGCTTCGGGTCAGACTGATAACTTCCCGATCCAGTAATAATGCCAGATCCGATGCCGTCAGAATCTGATCACCGTTTGAAACCTGATTATATTCATCATCGATGACCGTACCGATCACATTTAAGGCATCATCAAAAAACTTACCCGTAAATAAAATGACTTCGTTTTCCGGTGGTCCTGGATCATAAACCCGAATCTGCACAAACCAGCCCAATAAATTAAGCGGTGAGGTTGCGACAAAATCACTGCCTCCAGTTAAGGTACGATAGCCATAACGCCAGATAAACTCTGCCTGGCCAATGCCTGGCGAAACGGTAACGCTGGCCCTTTGAGCTTCCAGCAAAGTAGTCAATTGCCAGTTATCAGCCCAGTTAGCCTTAATATACACCCTGGTATTTTGATAGTTAACTAACTGTGCCATCAACTCACCTGTAAATTCCAGTTAGCAATCACTAAAACAGCTGCACCTGCTATACCGCCTAAACCGCCGACGATGGTGCCTGCATACCTGGTTTCTGTAGTAACTTTTATTACCATCACATTATTATAAGTAACCCCTAGCTGATCAACAACTGACACCAGCTCACCTTCCAACAGTTTATAATTATTAATTGCGGCATTGGCAGCGGCCGCACTGCCATAGTCACAGATAGTAACCAATTGGCCTGGATCAGACTTGGCTGGAAACTTACGCCAGGTGGACCCGGCAATGCCCATCGATGATATATCAACAACCCTGGCCCCTGGCCGGTCAATTGCACCGGAAACTATCATTAAATTATAACCTGCTATACTGCTCATTATCTGTACCGATTAATTCTGGGCGTTGACATTAAGGGCCTGTTCTTTGCTCTTTGTATTGTTTTCTGTAGCTGTATTATTTTTTTCCAATTCAAGTCGCAAATTCTTCATTTCATCGAGTAACAACAAAATCTCCCCGGCTTCGGTTGCCGTGAAAGGATCTCCGGATGAAGGAGAATACTCTTTTATTTTACTTTCAATATCTGAACCTAGTGCATAATAAGGCGAATCTTTAGCAAACCCCGGCTGATGTCCATAGCCATATCTAGGTAAGCCAGAAGTTTCATTATACATTTTTTTAATAGAAGCCATAGCAACCCGCTGAGCAGTAATATCTTGACCTCCAAGCTCAACTGCCCAGCGTCCTACTGATTCTCCAACAGACTTACCTTCTGAGTCACTTTTATCTAATTTCTTTTTTTCAGTATCTAAAAAAGTTTGGCCCCGTAACTGTCCAAAACCCCCACTCGTTTCAATCAACTGACCTTCAATAAGATCGTCATTGATTTTAGCAATAGGGTTATTGCGTAAATAATTATCAAGACTTTTTTGCAGATCAACTGGATTAGCCTGGCTAAACTCATTTTCTAATTTATTTTGTTTTTGAATACTTGCAGCATTCCACATCGTCGCTGCAACTTTACGTTGTTCTTGCGACAAAGCATTATTCCTTTGGCTATCACTAGCATCAGCAAACCATTGCCGGGTCAGTTGTTGACGATCTTCTAAAGAATTGGCATAATAATCCTCTTCACTTAAGTTGTTTTTATTTCGCACAGCTTTGATGACCTTATCAACTGAAACATAGTCTCGGGCCTGGCGAGCTCTTTCTGCTGCTCTAGCTTCTTTACCATCACCAAAAATATTGACAGAACGGGTAAATTGTCCCAAAGTTGAATCCAAACCCTGCCCCATAGCTGAAGATTCAGAAAATAGAGGTCCAAATTCTGCCAAAAAATTAGTAGGTTTTTTGCTCTTACTTTCCAGCTGAGCTTTAACCAGCTTATCCAGTATCTTCAAAGCGTCATCTTTGTTCTGCACCTTGGCATCGCCTAAAATACCAACAACACTGGATACCGCATTTTCATCTAATTGTTTTTGTTGCGAAAATACACCAACAGTTTTTAAGATCTCATTCTGATCTTTCTGCCCCAAATAGCCAAAAGCAATATCACCAGCGATTCCGGCAGATGCTGCATCCTGGACATTTTTGTATTTACCCTCCCGCCGCAAAGCATTCAATTCGGCATAGGCCTTATCCATTCCACCTTCTTGACTATCATAACCTTTCTGTATTGCATAACTATGCACAGATTGAGATTCAGTCATTATAGCCTGGGCATATTGCTTTTGAAGCCTGATAACATTTGCTATATCATCCTGAACTGCCCGCCAGGCAATACTAACTGCCGCCACAGCACCGCCAACAGTAACAAGCCCCAAAGCCATTTTTGCAAAGCCTTCGATACTTTTTTTATTGCTATCAGCAATCTGATCGCCTGCCGTTTTATTTGCTTTATCAACTTTGCGAGCTCCACGCTCAGCCCGGCTCTGGGCATCAATCAATTTCAAATAACCTTTGACCGCTTTGGCTTCATCAGCATCTAATGTAAATTTAACCTGGCCCATTATCTAAACCTTGTAACCTTTTTAGTTGTATCACGATTAAGCCGCTGGGTAATAAAAGTATCAACAATCCCGGCCAGTTTCTCTGCTTCTTTATCAATAGTTGCGGTAATTTCACCAGCTAAGTAAACCCCGCCGCCTTTACTGTACATATGTACATAAGACGGACCTGATAAATAGGCAGTTACCTTTTTAGATGTTCCTGCGATCCGCACCATTCGGTTCAATTGCCGCCGGGTAGCCCCTGATTCAATCAAAGGTAGTTTGGCATCAGGATTACGTCGAGCCAGTCTTTCCTTTTTCTTGATAGTTTTTTCCGTTCGCTTGCGATAATTATATTTTTTGGCTGCCGACGGCTTGAAATGCCAGGGTAATATCCTTTTCTGCCAGTATTCCGCCGCGGTTATTAATGCAGGCTTAACCAGTTTTTTACCAAACGAATCCCGCTGCTTGAACATTTCTGCCGGCATTCCAATTGACACTATCGTCGTTTTAATCACAATTATATCTTTCCTGCTGATATTGAATCCAACATTGACAGTCAACCATAGTTGGACAATAGCTTTCAAGTTGACCATGCAGCCACAAATTAAGCATCAATCTCCCGCTAGAGTTTTTTTTTGACTGGCGGCCACTAATCTCGGTAAATCTAAAATAGCCTTCAGGGATAATTCCATTTGTTTATCACCCAATAACTGCAATAATCCCAGCTCAATTATTCCAACCCGATAATTAATTGCCAGAAAATCAGCACAAAGCTGTAGTTGCTGACTCTCGGTAAAACTTTCATGGTCTTGCGGCTTTTGATAGTTTTCATCAATACCAGTATCATAGAAATAATCCAACCATAGCCTTTCAACCTGTTTAGCCATCGGCTGATATTTTTTTAATGGCTGTCGCATCAATTGCCCTTGAGCGGGATCATATTCCAAAAAGTTAGGTAAATAACGAAATGGTGGAATGATCCAATCATTGCCATCATTCATCATAACTGCATGTCCCGGCCAATTAGCACCGCTAAGTAAATCATCACGACATGGGATCATATCAACATAATAACCCACAGCATATTTATCGGTTTTAATCCATTTCTGTTTATCAGGAACCAGCATAATTGGATGCACCGCTCCATCAACAGCAAAAATCAGGCCCGCCCCACTATCATTAGGGCCTTTATTAGCTGGGTTGGTACCTAAAGCACAACCTACCAGATGGCCCAGCCCCAACTCGACCAGCTGCGATTCGGTGGGCAATTGGCTTTGACCTTCAATAAAATATAAAAAGCCTGCCATAATTACTTACTTTCTTTTTCAATTGGATAAGCGGTCAATGCCTGTTTGATCTGAGCAGCCAGTTTTTTATCATCAGTCATACGACGATAATTTTCCAGCATGCGCCGATCTGCAGCATTATCCAGTTTTAAGGTTAACACAATCTCATTTTTCTTTTCAGACATGATCAGTTCCTCAATTTATAATTACTATACGGTAATAGCAGCCAGGGCAAAAACGATTAGAGCATTAGTTCCATCCCAGTTCGGAATAATATCAACATTGACCAGCTGCGGTGAACCAGCTACCCGCCGGGCAATAATCATCCCGGAATTAACGGTAAACTGACAATGCACCGCTGTGGCATCGAGTTCACGGCTGCCATGTGCTTTGGCCTTACGCAAATACAGCTTGGTAGCACTACTGATAGCTACCCCACTTTGATAAGTATGAAACAAGCTCACATCTCTACTGACAAAGCTCAGAACCGGCTGGGCACTTTCGATACAGCCGGTAGTATTTTGCACCTGACCAGCTTCTTTATAACCTTTGAAATTAATACCAAACTGACCGCTGCAGCTTTCAATACCGCTGGCCAGAACATTATTCAAGACAACCGGGCCTGGATACCATTGCTCATCGGCATCAGGACTGCCAGCTAAACTCTGACTGATAGCGGTAGTAATCGGGCTGTTAGTGCCATCGCCCAGCGGTATAATAGAGATATTAATCGAACCAGGGGAATCATTACTGCAAGAAAAATCCTGCGGTAAAACCATACCCTTATTGACAGTGGCCTTCATGGCCCCGGTCGTCTCTACTGCGCCCAAATCAGCACAGGCAGCACAAAACAATATCACTGCATCACTGGCACCAATGGCCATCCCCATACAAGGATCAGCACCAATAGCAGCCAGGAACTTACCTATCGATTTAGAGCTGCAATTAACATTTGGATCAACGCTGGAGATATGGGTCATGGTCGGAGCAACCCCGCCATCGAAAATACCCCGAACTATCTGAGCACCGCCATCTAAGGTTTGATCGGTCATCGCATCAATAGCAGTTCCATTTAGATCGAGCATATAGATATTATATTTAGCTGTCATAACTTACTCACTTTCTATTAAGTTTTCTATCAGCTCCAGCTGATTTGAAACCAGACCTGCCAATAATGCACAGGATTCTTATTTTTATCAACTTCACCTTTTGGATTGCGGCCTGGCCCATCGGTTTGAGTGATACCGGTAATATTGAGATAACCGCCTAAACCAGCCAGGCTCATCAATTCAGTAATTATCGTGCCAATTCCGCCCGCCCCTAAAAATGCCTTCCCCGAGGCATAATCATCATTAATATGAGCTGGGGCAATATCAGCTTCAAAACACAAAAGCACATTGCCATTTTCGGCGAAATAATTACGGCTGCCCCCGGCATTAACCTCAGCATTATAATCATCGCCAAAGGTCATATAGGCATAAGGCCGGGCTAATGTTTTATCATGTATCTCAGAGATTTTATTTAAGGCCACCTGGAGATTTTCTTCAGATGTTCCGGTTGTCGCTCCGCACCATTGGCGGAAACTCGGACATCCAGCCAGCATATTTTTTAATGCTTCCATTGGTGCAATAAACAATCCCTCACTTGCAGGATCTACACCAGTGGTCACCGTTTCAACAGTTGACGGCAGTGAATAATTCAAGCCATCTTTGGCTATTGCAATAAACAAATAAACCTGGGCAGTATCTAAATCCGCAACTTCAATTTCACCAGGTCCCAGAACACTTCCAGCTAAAGCCCATGGCTCAGAGCTGCCAGCGGCCATATAGAGTTCATAGCTTACCCCAGCTTCACCATCAATAGAAGCCGTTACTGTGGTACCGGTTAATTCAAGATTTAATGTTGGTGCACTCATTAGTATCTCGTCCTCAGGCGTTTAATATCAACCGGCTGGAGGCCCAGTATTTCTCTGACCTGTGAATTAGCCGGAACCAGGAAGTCAGCACATTCTGGATTTAGCGAAATAAACTGCGGGTCAACATTTTCAATGCCCCAATCCAGCGGGTTAAGCTGTTTATATACTTCTGGCATATCACCACCACTTATACAATTGCTCATATACGGAGAAACTACAACAGTTGCATCATGGTCCCAGTCCGTCGTGTTTCCAGCGGATAAAATATTACATAAGGCAAAGGAACAATCAGCCGATGTGAAATACAATTTAACTCCAACACCGCAACCGCTCACAGTTATATTATGCAATGAGCCATAATAAGCCGTCAATCCATAACCATCACAATCGTATATTTTCAAATTTGATAGCATGGCATTGTTTGAGCTACAGGATATGCCAATATTATAAGCATCGCGAATAATAGTGTCGGTAATTGCCAGATTTTCCCAGCCGGTAGCACCAACAGCTTTATTGCCACCTTGCATTTCGCTATTGGTATAGGTAAAGCTGGCCGTCGAAGTATCTCCGGTCAACAAATCTCTGCCGACCACACTGGAATTTACCCGCCTGAATTTAATCCGATCAAATGAAATATTGACCAGACCAGAAATGTCAAGCATCGCTTCATTAATATCAGTGCCATCGACAAACCATTCCGGCTGATTAGCAATATCAGGATTATCACCCGGATAATCCTTAAAGCCCCGCCAGTGACAGCTACCAGTGTGATTGCTGGATTGAGTAGTCGCACAAAAAGCTGACATAGGAACCTTATAAGTCAATGGCTCATCCCGGCTAAACCAGATAATTCTGGTTACATGATCTAATTCGAGCGCAACATCTGCATTTGGAACTCCAGTTGCAACGCTGGAACCATACCAGAAACAGCCACCAAAATATACCGTATCGCCGCCAGTTATAGCTGTGTAAATAGAATTATCAGTCAGCTTTAGAAATCCTATGGCATAGGTCCCCTCAAAATAAGAGACAGAATCAATATAAATTCTAGTCCCCTGGTGATTGCAAATCATCCCCAGCAATGGCGGACTAGAAAAGTATGATTCATCAAATACAGCCCCACCGGTTTCAGCGGTGGCAACTGCGACCGGGCTGCCATCGGGCAGATACATACCCTGATAATTTAGAGCATCAAGGCCATACTTACCGATTACCCAGCCGCCACCACTGTTGACATCACTACCAGGGAGCTTGTCATTAACTACATGAGCCGAGCTAGCCATTGGTATCTACCCCATCTTTAAGGCCGACAATAAAGCCGTCCGGTATAAGCTTGACATCAAGATCATCGACGCTTCTAGCAAAAGGCACACCCGAGACCAAAGTCCCAGCATCAGCGCCTGCGATAACTTCAGCCCGGATACCGGCACATTTAGCCTTACGGATTTTCTCATCCTTTTTAAGCTTGCAAAGCATCGCTAACTTCTGGCCGACAATTTCCTGCTGACCAGCTGGGATCCCCAACTCAACCAATCTGGCAGTATAATCATACTTTTCCAGATCAGTATCGACATCAACAGTGCTATCTACCAGGTCAACCAATTGTTTAATATGGTCAACTTTTACGATTTCTTTATCAATTTTATCAGCCACAATATAAATTCCTTTAGTATCCGCTTATAATAGCTTTAACATCAGCATCACTTATCACAACATAAAGATAGCGACAACCTCGCAGATCAAACTGCAACTGGGCAATCTCGTCACAGGCATTGCCAATAACCTTGGCACCCCAATAATCATTGCCACCCGATGTGATAATCTTAGCCCACAGGCCATCAGTTAATGCTGTGCCATCAGGCAAAGCAGAACAAATCGCCGGGCCAATAGTAATCGAACCGCTAAACACTCGCTTAAATGAGCTGCCATCACGACCAGCAAATACTTCGATATTAGCTGCCTGGGCAGCAACAGCATCATCTTTAACAAAAGACATTAACAAATAGCCAATCGGCATACCCAGCAAGTCAATGACATCGACAATACCATCGGTATCAACTTTTATATCAGTTGCCGCCCGATTAACTGCGACCGTCCCGGCAGCGATAAGAACCTTGCCAGGTAAATTCGGGGTTGCCAGATAAGCACCTTCATCACGATTAACTTTAATCATACTTTGATTCATAATAACACCTTAATCCCTGACCAGATCCCGCACATCAGCGGGCTTGGTTATCAGATCGCTCTCACAATGGTTGGACAGTCTTTCAGTCAACGCCTTCAAATTGGCAGTAATCAAAAGCTGATTGTCAGATAATGCCTTGGTCGTTTCGGCATTCTTTTCAATACTTTTGGTCATCGCCGCAAAAGATGTTTCTGTACGATTAACATATTTGCCGACTGCAAAACAACAACTTCCAACAATGCAGACAATCGCTATTACCATCTTCAAAGTGAGTTTGACCGGGGTTTTTTCGTTTATAGCCATTTAATTCATCTCCATATAATGATTGCCAACATTTTCACGCTGATTACTGTTAGCTGTTATCCGCGGATTGCTCAGCATTTCGATATGGTCAATATTATAAGTACAGCCGGCAAAAACAATCTTATCATCCTGGACGATAGAACGACTGTGCTCACTGACTAAATCACAAATCAGAACCTGATTTTTATTCTGGCCATGGCCATATATGCTATTTTCGCTATATTGTTTAATTACAATAATTCTGGCAGTTTCGACAGTTTCCACGCCATCATTAATCAATGTAACTGAGGCATCAACGCCCAGTTCACCATCGAAAAAATCTTTATCGCCAGCGGCCAATTCCTGCAATGATCCCATATCAAACCTCACACAAAATTAAAGCCATCAGCGGCAAAGTCTTTATTATCAATCAATTTGCCTTTTGCCCCTGATGGCTTTGTATTAATTATTAAGCATTAAGCTTAACTAAGCCCACAGACGCAGCTGAGGCTTTAACAGCTGCAGCAAAACCAGCCTTTTTGAAGGTGCTGGCCGTTTTAGTCAATCTGGAATTGCCAGAATCCCAGTACAGCTGATCGCCCTGGGCCCAGGCCACACCGGTTTCAGCGGTAAGTTCACAAACACCTTCGGTCAGCAAACTGCCAGTTGCGCCACTGGCGATATCGACCATGGCAATGCCAATGCGATCGCCGACAACAATAACATCATCCATCGATATCGCAGATGCTGCGACATGCTGAATAATTTTCCCATCTTCATATTTCAAACTTTGCATGATATATCTCCATATCAATTATTAATTGTATTTTAACTTTTAGCTTATACCTATTGCCTATTGCCTTCTTACTTATGCCTTGATAAACTGCACACCCAGATACTGGGTAACTATTCGCGAATAAACCGAATAGACATATACCGGCTGATCATCATCAGCTTCACTTACATCACGTCTGATTTGAGCAACTCTATTAGTTGCCGCTTCCAGAGCCGCTAAGGTATCTTCCAATGTCTTTCCCGCTGCCTGGGCAATTTTATCCGGTCCGGCATAAGCAGGTAGTTTGGTTTTGACTTCTTTGATTTTGTCAATTGGAACCGGTTTAATCTTCAAAGCTGCATCTTCCAGCGATTCTTTGGCCTCTAAGGCCTGCTGCAAGACATCAGCAATTTTCGTCAATTCAGAATTATTTTGCTGGGCCTTTTCCAGTTCAACAGCCAGATTATCTTTTTCCTGCTGAGCAGCTTTCAATGCATCTTCCAGTTTTTTCACCTGATCTTCCAGGGTATTATCACCTGTGGGCTCCAGGGTTTTTTCACTTTTTTTAGCCATTATATTACCTCGTTCATTATTGATTAAGGGCAGGTCTAATACCTGCCCGTTTATCCATTACCAGTTGATTAGGCACCAGCATTATACCAGGCACCACGATAATCATTGGCACCACAGGCGATAACATGACGAATCTGATAGATACGCATATCATTCTTTTCTTCACTGACGGTGATATTTGGCTGCTCTTCACCTTCCAGGAAGTACATGATCAATGTTGCCAGGATCGCCGGATCGACAAAGCCATACCAGCCGGTAGTGCTGACATTATCCAGCCGGGCGGTATAATGATCGGTGAGTTTCTTATGCCAGATATTGGCTTCCATATTGCCATTGGCCGGGTTATACAAGCTGGTCAACAAGGTGCTGATCGTGCCTTTTAAGGCCCGGGGTGCCAATAGCAATGCCGGGTTATAGTCCAAAGTCACATCAGCACTAATGCCGGTTTGAGTACCAATAGCCAATTCCATGGCATTTAGGGTATTAATCGATGGAGCTGCACCACTGGAAGCGATATTGCCATGGGCAGCACTAAAAAGCGGATTGCTATCGGCCATATTGCCATTGGTGGTCAAGACATTAATCGCCAGGGCATCTTCCTTGCGGCGGGCAGCCTGGCCCATTTTAACGGTGGTATTGACAAAGGCCTTGGTGTCATCATTGATCAGGGTTTCCCAGCTCAAAGCGATACGATTGCCATATTTAGCCAATTTGCAGGTTTCCTTGGCTTCGCCGATCTTGACCAGAGGATATTCACCAAATTCATTGACCAAAGACAAATCAGGCACTTCACCACCTGCAACCATGTTAATGGTCTTAAAGTCAGGTGCCGTATCACGGCCACAGATATTAGGCCAGACCGAAGGTGCTTCCAGATAAGCAGCTCGCAGGGTCTTATTACTGGCATCCATCAACAGCGATGGAAAATCAGAAGTACCCTGGGTCAGCTGCACCTTAACTTCAAAAAGCTTACGGGCAACTTCAGCCTTGGATAGATGCTGGGCATCATAACCCATTTCATTGAGGAATTTACGCCCCATTTCCACCAGGTTCATACCGCGAAATTCCCGGGCCAGCTCATGGACTTTGCGGTCCTTATCGATAACAGCCAAACCGGTAGTATCATCGGTAACGACCTGTAAGGCAGAGCCAGAACCGGATTTGAGCAATACCGCATCGACAATGGCATCACCTAAGGCATCCCGGCGATTGTCACCGGTAACATCGATATGGGTATGGGTACCTAAACCCACAATACCTGGACGTTTACCTTCGGTCAGTTTAATTGCCAGGGCCCGGGCATCGGCCAGTGAGGTTTTTTCATTGATGCACTTAGCTAGCCAGTTGACATCCAGACCAGCACTGGCAGCAATAATGCTCAAACCTGAGATGCGATTGCTTTCAGCCAGCATTTGTGCCTGGCTTAATGCATCATTTCCCAAAGCTCCGGGAGCTGGATCGCCACCGCCAGCGGCCAGAGGCTGTGGTTCTACAGGAGGATCTGCAGGTTTTGCATCATCATCAAGGGACTCGCTTTCGGCTAATGCTGTAACGGTTTTTTGCATTTCGGCATTTAAGGCCTTAAACGCAGTCAAAGCTTCAGCATCGCTCATTTTATCTGTAACAATGCCAAGCTTCTTCAAATAAGCTCTTAATTTCTTATCCATTTCAATATCTCCAATATCAGGATTATTTTTGGCATCATCATCAGATGCATCACTTTCATCATTATCACCCGCGGCCAGCATTCCTTTGGGATTAGCAGCGGGGTCACCTACAAAATCAGCGGCCAGCACTCTTTTAACCCGGCCAGCGGGTTTCAGTGGCAGGCCATTTTCAGTTCTTTCAGTAAATGGAGAACGGTCAAAAACGATTGACAAACCCAGATATTCCGGGTTGGATTCAGCTAAATCCAGTAAATAATCTTTGACATTACCCAGGCCGGGAATCTTTTCAGCATATTTACCAAAATGGATATCACAGCGAACCTGGTCACCATCGACTCGAGGATTCTTAACTGTGCCCAGGAGAACTTCCACGCCATCTTTGCCACCAAACCAACCACCATCAGGATGGGTCAGGCGACACTTAATTCCTTTACTGGAAGTTTTGCTGACCACCTGCTTGAGCATAATATCATCGATCACAAAGCCATGGCCAAGAGCATCACCCTTGGTAATCAGCGAGGCATTACGAATCACCCCGGCTTCCCGGTCAATTTCCAGCTTAGCCCCTCTGGCCAGATCCATCTGCAGCATACAAATATCTGATTTAGCCCCAGGATTATCGAGTTTGACAACTCTATTCCTGCTGATCCGGTTTTTCTTCTTCTTCATCTTTTTCATTGCTTTGTTTTTTCTCATTGTTTTTAACCATATTTTCAAGGTCATCGGGTAAAGGAATATTATTCTTTTTGGCAAAGAGTAATTCTGTAGCAATCTGTTTCAACCTGGTCCGCCAGTTGCCGCCTTTACGATTGATGATTTCGCGGCGATCATTTAGACGATAGTCAAGTTCCATAGCAGCGGCTTCAACTTCCTTTTTCGGATCAATCCAGGGCCTAGCTGGTCCTTGCCATTCGGTTTCATAATAACTATGTCGCTGCATCGGATCATGCCAGTCAGCCCCGACTTCCAGCCGCCCTTCCATTACCGCAAGATCAATAAATTCCCGGCGAATATCATCATTCATAACATCAATCATCAGCTGAATCATCATGTCATATTCTTTATAATCTTCCAGCATTCCCTGCCTCTGGGATGAATAGCTGCCCTTGGAATAATCCCGGTTCAAAGTTGCACCATCTAAGCCAACTCCAGCCCCGACATTATTAACCTGGGCATCCATAAAATCGCCATAATTATTACTGGGTGTCATGGTTGGCAAGGCCTGAAATTCAGCATTTCCCGATAATTCATGAAACATTCCCGGTTTAAGCACAATTCTCTGATCGCCATTGGCGGTAGTGTTTTTGCCATCAGAGGCCTTTGCACTGAGAATATTACTAATCCCCGCTGGTCCGCCATTTTTAATGAACCCGCCCATACAAGCTTCTACCCGGGCCCGGATCAGGGTATATTGATCCAGAGTATCGATATTCCACAGCTTTTTCAAAACCGGAGCCAGCATAGTGAATCCATGACTTTGCCTGACCCGCTCGACATCGAATAAATGAATCACCCGATCCGCTGGTAATCTTCTGGATTTGCTCAAATAGCTGTCTAAGGGATGACTATCCAGACACACATGATAAGCCACCGCTTCACCGGTTCTTTGATCAATTTCAATGCCATGCCTGACTTCATTGCCGGTGGTCTTTTCCCTGCTGATCATGGTATCGAGCTGCTCAAACTCGAACATCTGCAATTGCAAACCAACGCTATCAGGCCGCCATTGATAGCTTTTGTAAATAAAAGCCTGGCCCACCGCAAAAAGATCATTCATTGCCACTTTCTGGCAACTGTAAAAACTCTTGCGTTTTTCGATATCTACAAAATTGCGATTCTTAACCCAGATTTTCCAGAGCCAGTCAGTGCGTTTATTAAATTCTTCCCTTTCATCCAGAGTAAATGGATCTATCGCTGCAGCCATCGCAGTTATACCAGTGCCTACAACATTGCGACGATAAGCCTTCTGGGCCGATCTTGCCGCCCAGTGATTTATACAGACATTGCGGGCCCGGCCATCTAAGACCGGATTATCCGGAACGATCGCACCATCGGCAGAGGTCCTGGCAGATGGCCAATCCTTATCCGGTGGTCCTTTCTTGGCACCATCAAAAACCGATAGCTGCTGATAGATAATGCGATTATTTAATCGCTTAACAGCTAAGGCCGGCCAGAGAGGCAGTATAATTTTATCCAGAAAATTTGGCATTAAGCTTCAAACTCCACAATTCCCGGGCCATTATTGCCCGATTCACTGGCGATCTGATAATCGATAAATACCAGAAAATCAGTGACTTCCTTCATACTGCGAAATTCCCGCTGCTGACCGCTATAGCTATAGCTGCTTGTCAGCACGGTTCCGGCACTTATGCCATCGAGTATTTGTTGTTTTAAGGCTGCCCAGGTAGTAAAAGCCATTTTTCTAATCTCTCACTTTTTTGTCAATCAGTAGTAAAAACCACAATCAAAATCTCTCATTTTGTTAATTCTCTAAGTTTTTCACATCTATGTCCTTTTGCACTATGCAACAAAAAAGGCCACTTAGCAATATGCCAGCGACCTTTTTGGCCAGATTCTGGCGAAAAAGTAAGAATCTTACTCAAAACGCTCCGCTTCCCAGCTATTGTCCTTTTCAATTTTACGATGGGTGACATTAACCTGAGCCTCGGCAATTCGCTTATATTCAATCAATTGCGGCAGCATCCAGTGAGCTACCGCCCAGGCATAAATGCTGGTATCCCACCAGTGATTTTTCCCGGATTTGTCAACTATCCAGATCGCAACTTCCTGACCATTGGTATTGGTTTGATTTACCCGTTTTTCAGCGGTCAGAGATTCCAGAAAATCAAACTTTACCGCCCGATGTAATCTGACAGGATGCCGCCTGCGATTGGCCGGGTCAACGGGAAGATTCAGCTGGCCAAAAAGAAAATCTTTCCAGGCCTTAGGATTAATCAGCATCAGCTTCATCCCACCAGGCAACTTTCTGCCATCGCTATCGGTCTCCAGATCCCTTAAGCTATAGACCTGGGCCATGCTATCGGGCCCGCCCTTGATCGGGATGGCATTGGGTATCGTCGCGCAAAGCCAGTAAACTTCCTTGGTCATCCAGCCACTATCGATCACCAGCACATCAGCAGATTTTGGATCACCATTTTCGACATCCCATAAACTGCCATTCAATCTTCGCAGATCTTCTAAGCTGCCTAAGGTTCCATAGTCAACCAATGCCGCGCGATAATCACCGGCATAAGCCCAGAGGCTGTATTTCACCCCGGTATCTGGACCATGATAATCAGCTGCCAGCACCAGCAAATCATAACCTTCAGGAACAACCATGGGCGTTACCGCTGGATCTTTTAGCAGTTCCAGTTTCTCGGTCATCAGTTCTGCAGTTTTTTGTTTCCAGGGCTCAGCTAAAACCGAGTTGACGAAATTCTGTAATTTCGCCGGTTTCCCTTTACAGCGCAGGAACTGTTCGACCAGCTGCCCCCAGCTGACAAATGGCGAATAAAAGGCATTCAGGTGAAAGCCCGCCACGGTATTATGCTCGACAATACCGCATAAACTAAATTGCTTTACGCTACCATCTGGCAATGATATTTCAAATGTTTCAATCACATCATCAGCATCACTGATTCCAGGTTCAATTCTTTGCCCGCGTTTTACCCACCGGCCAAAACTCAGCATCCAGGTTTTATATTTTTCAATGATTTTTCCCTGACAATGCTCACAGGCATAATGGGTTTCTTTACGAATTACCGCATAACTTTCATGATGGCCTTCTTCATTTTTAGGCCAGATAATACGCTTGAATATCAAAACCTGATAACCGCCACAACCAGGACAAGGCACATAATACTGGCGATAATCCGAGCCATCCAGATCTGTTAAGATATTGTCACCGACCTGCACTGGAGTTGAGGCTGCCATGATTTTATATGAAAGCTGAGCCTTGGTCCGCTCTTCAGCTAAATCCTGGGCACCAGCTTCGGTTTTAGTTTGAACCGGAAACTTGGCAGTTTCATCCAGGAACAAATATCGCACCGGCTGAGAGGCAAGCGCCCCTGGTGAATTTGCCCCCACCATTCGCAATACCCCGCCATCGAAGGGAATTTCCAGTAATGACCATTTATGCCGCGGCGGGCACTTCTCCCGCAAGGCCGGGCAATCTTCTATCAGCGGGATAATTCGATTCTTACTGGTAAATTCACAAATATCACTACTGGGCATGACCAGTAAAGCCGATCCCGGATCATAGGCAATTACATAACTTTCACAGGCAAATAGAATCGTGGTCTTGCCCAGCTGAGTACCAAAGCACAAAACTATTTTCTCCACGGTCCGATTGGTAAATTCATTTAGAGGCTCAATTGCATAAGGGGTGATATCCGGACGATAAAAACCCGGCTGAGCGGCCCCACTGCGTTTGGATAAATATAAATTCTTCCGGGAAAATTCAGCCACCCCCATCGGTGGTTTCGGCTGCCAGGCTTCACATTCTTTTTTCGTCCAGTTATTAAATCTAACCACTTACAATCTCACTTACAAAGATTTAATCTGACAATCAAAAGGACGGCTGGCAAATGTCAGACCACATTGCCGACATTTACGATTTCTTAAAACCACCCGCCGGGGACCATCCCCCCGGACAAAACCCCTGGTCCCAGTGACAATGATATCATCACTGCCACAATGCGGACATTTTACCGGTTCCGGTTCATTGACAATCGGCACCGCTGCGGTATCAGCCGTATCAACCCGAACCGCCCTGGTATTTTCAATATTATTCATTTCAAACATCCTTGTTCTAACCAATTTTCAAATTGCTTATCTTCTTTGTCCTGGGCCAGCTTATCCCGGCGATATTGGGCTCTGGCCCGCATCTCTTTGCGTGCTTTATTTTTCAACCAGAATTCATTTGTTTTGGGATCATCTCCATTTTCAATTGCCAGGATCGCCAGCCTTTCACCAAAAGCTTCGGTGCTTTCATCAACGCCACCGATCCGACCACAGCGACTGCAGCGGTCTTTCAAATTCGCCATGCACAAATAATAACCACAGCTCAGCCCATCTTCATATCGTTTAGCCATCGCCTGCCCTCTTGGCCTTATACCATAATTCCCAAAACGCAGTTGCCGCCTGATAATAACAGGCCCTGCACCGATAGCTGCCATCTGCTAACTGTACCCAGCCCGCTTTACCACAATCGCTGCAGGGATATTTTTCTTTATTATCCATCTCAATATTTCTTGACATAACGTTCAATGATTTCCAGCAGCCTGATCGCTGACTTATGATGCTTATACATTTGCGATACCATCAGCACCTGGTTATTATTGGCGATCATCAACACATACCAGCGTTTAAGCTTAAGTACCTTAGTCCTGGCCTTGCGTATTTCAAATCGCAGTTTAGCCGGTGAGCTATCATTTATCGCAAAGCCGTCAACTGGCACTGAATTTAATATTTTGTTATCCATTACAAAACTACCTTTCTCTAATTGTAAAAGCCGGACCCGGCCAACACCGGGCCCCGGCAATTCTGCTGCACTCCGAGGTGAAGAGCCAGCCCTATTCAATTGTCAAATTTACACCTTTTCCAAAACCTCAATCAATTTTCTTTTAACCGCTGAAACTGTTTTCAACCTTGAAAGTGGAATCGCAACTTCATTGACGACTTTGTCAATTATCAGCTGCCAGGCATTTTCCAGTTCTTCATTTTTAGCAAAACGATTCAAGCATTGATAAACTTCATCATCAATGATCTCTTCAGCTTTGTCAGCATTTTCTATACCGTTTAGCCGCTTAGCTAAGGTAATCGATAATGCCCGCAAAGCGGTTTTAACGGCAATGATTCTCTCTAAGATATCCTGCTGAGCTTTGTCGGCATCGATTAAGACCCCGGCCATCTCATCGGCTTTCATTTTCTGAATCCGGGCTTTTTCTTCCCGCTCATCAGCATTAGCTTTAAGCAGCCTGCTCTCATCAGAAACCTTGCCATCATATTCACTGCGGATCTGTGCTTCACGCCAGGCAATTACCGCAGCAAGGTCAAATTGATCTTGGGCCAGTTTAGGCATACCCTTAACTTTGACCCAACGCTGGATCGTCCGGGCATCCTTGCCAAAGGCTTTGGCCAGCATTATGCCATTGACCTGCAAATCATTTTGATTTTTAGAACCTTTTTTTGCCATTATGTTTTCATATTCTTCTAATTCATTAATCTCATTAGGCGTTAAAGCTTTGCTTTGTTTAACTTTACGCAATAAAGCCATATGCCTCTGCTTGCGCGCAATTTCTGCAGCTGAGCTCAATTTTCCCCTTCCATTTTCTTTGACGCTTTTATATAATCCTTTTCCTCGAAAAAAAGCCGATGCGTAAAATGATCACAACTTGACCTTGTGATCGTGGCGGTCAGTTTGACGCTGCCGCCCGCTTCGGTTTTTCTTTAATTGCTTTTTTACCAGTCCAATCTTCCCAGCGTTTTACCGCTATATCACAAAAATGGGTTTCAACTTCCATCCCAAAACAGCGACGGCTGAGCTTTTCTGCAGCTATGAATTGCGTTCCGGAACCACAAAATGGCTCATAGCATATCGCCCCTGGCTTGGTATGCATTCGCATCGGGATCGCAAAGGCTTCGGTGGGTTTAACCGTAGGATGCTCAAAACCCGGTTGGCGGCTCTTGCCGTCCCAGTCCATTTCCCAGATATCGGTATAATATTCCGGGGTTTCCGGATCGCCTTGCTTGACATAGCCCAATGGCCAGATCGTGCCCTTGGATTTCATTTTAGGATTAAAATCAGGCTTCTTACCTTTCTGCCAGGCAAGCAGGCAAGGTTCATGCCGCCAGGAGTAAAATGAATAAGTCATTACCGCACAAGGCTTTACCCAGATAATCGTCTGATGCGGTAATACCTTCAGGTCAATTAAGAGCTTTTCGATTTCTGTGTATTTCTTGGATGCATGCCACAGGTAAATAGCGGCATTTTCTTTGACAAATTCAAAACCCAGCCTGATAAAATCATGCCAGAAGCTGGTCAAATCTGAAATATCAACTTCATGATAAACATCAGACCAGTCCTTGCCCTTAGCTGGCCGATCAGCTCCGGTATAATCAACACAATAAGGCGGATCAGTAGCAAATAGATCAGCGGTATTGCCATCCATTAGCCGGGCTACATCCTGGCGATTGGTACTGCTGCCACACAGCAGACGGTGATCCCCCAGGATCCATAAGTCCCCGGGCTTGGTTCTGGATTTAACTTTAGCGGGAATCTCATCGTCAAGTGTTAGGCCGACTTTCTCTTCACATTCCATATCGCTGGCCAATTCAGCGATCCGCAGATCCAGCATCAGCTGCTCATCATTGACCTCGGTCTGCAATTGGCGTATATATTCATCCAGCTGGGCAATAAACTTGCCCTGGATTTCAGGATTATTAAGCGTAAAATTCAGAACTTTTTCATCGGCTACACTAAGGTCAACCACGACACAGACACATTCGATTACCCCGGCTTTAGCCAGGGCCTTATATCTCTGATGGCCACCGACGATGACATTTCTGCCATCACGAATATTAACCACGATCGGCTCGACACAGCCAAAACGTTCCAGGGAATTTGCCAGGCCAGCTAAGGCATCATCGCTGATTATTCTTGGATTATATTCGGCAGGTTCAAGTGCATTTAGTGCCAGCTTTTTGATCTCCGGACAGCCGATATTTACTTGTTTTTTCTCTTTCATTAAGCACCTTTTTTTTAATTCAAACGACAAGATAAACCATTATCGCAATGTCGCTTATGTCGTTTTGAGTATCATTTTTACATTTTTTAACACATAAGATGTTCGCGCGCCCACGCGGTAAATAAGGTACCCGCGCCCGCGAAAATAAATAGTTTCAATTCATAACTTGCCAGTATGCCAAAGCCCCTAAAAAGCGACGACATCGTCAAAAAAACTTTCAAACGCGATTTTCCACCGCCACGTCACCACCGCAGATGGCCAATTTCGCCAGAAGGACCCGCGTTTTTAAGCCAGTATCAAGGGTGCCCCAGATGGCTGCCACCAATGCCAAGCCAATAACGCCTGTTACTATGGACTTTCTGACCACGAAATCATAAAAAACGCTTAAAAAACCCTGTTATTGGCTAAAAAACAACGATTATTTCAAACTGTTGCTGCTTAAACCAGCGATACAAGGCTATTTACCGCAGTTATGGCGGAGCATTTACAATCAAATCATCGCATAGGGCCTCAGCATCCTTGATCGTCTTAGCAGATTCAGCCATCCATAATGCCATCAGGTTATGCAGACGACCTCTGGACCTGGCTACATCAGCTTTCTTCTGCTGCATATTTTGCACCAGCTTAACTACAATGCTACCGCAATGAATATCAGGATTAGCTTTATGCAGCCGCAACCCCAAATCCCAGGCCTCTCTGATCCGACCCTGAATGCAGGTCATATCCCCTCTTGCCTGTTTTCGTACAGATTCTCGAGCGGTAACAGATGGCTGCAACTCAGGCACTAATGCCTCAAACCACCGCATAGCTCGTTCATCCAGAGCAAACCACTGGGCCGACTCTCTGGTGGGGAAATTATCCAGCATGACCACAGGATCATCACGTTCAACATCCCAGGCCAACAGGTCAAATTCATAGCTCAATCGCTTACCACTGGCAGAGGCCTGGCAGTTGCTTTGCAGAGAAGAAGTAGCTTTGCTACCTCGAAAAGCCTCTTGCCCCGTCCGATCCTCCGATACCTCGATATCCGATTTCCCCGATTCCGATGACAAGCTCGCTTGTCCCGATTCCCCGATATCCGATAAACCCGATTCCGAATATTCGGGCAAGAGGCTTTTCGAGCCCCCCGATTTATTTAAAATAGCATCTTCCGATTTACCCTGGTCATCAGCAGGAATGGTTTTTTCCTGCTCAGCAGGACAAGGTTCGCCCGATTCCCCGGAATCTGTTATCGTTTCGGTTAAGTTATAGTTATTAGTTTCGTTTCGGTTACGTTCAGAAGGCGCTCCACCTCTCCGGGAATTCCCGGAGAATCGGGAAAAGGCAAGAAAATACTCTAATTGCAGGTCATCTTTCTGGCTCCCGATGGCAAATGGGCATTCCTGAACCACAAGCCACTTCAAATCTTCTATCATTATATATAGGTATGTACAAATCAGATCAGCGTCCCCGCCAATCTCCTCAGCCAGCCTTTCTGGGCCCAGCGATGCCATATCACTATCTAATATATAGCCTCGCTGCTCAGCAGGACGGCAGGCAGCAATCTCCAGCAACTTCATAAACAAGCCAAAAACGGCATAAAGATCAACGCCATACTTCTTAGATTGACGCTGGAGCTTACGCCAGCCCTGGCCATAGACTAAACCGCTGGCCCGACACCGCACATACTGCAACGGTGCTTTCCGGCATTTCTGGCCATCAGACAAGATATTGCCCTTGTCATTGACCTCATAGCGGCTGCGCCAATCATTAATATAATAAGCCTTTGCCATTTCTATACCTTATATATGTATGCAAATTATCCCGGCCAGCCCTTAGCAAGCTGACCGGGTCAAAGGAGGAGGGAAATGTTTTATGCTGTAACTTTAGTCACCGCTACAAGCTTCTTGGTTGCCGGGCTTTGTTTATTTGCCAGAGATCTTTTCAGTGAATCGGCCATAGTCGCCGAAAGTTCACTATCAATAAAGTCCTGAACACCCTTTACGGTTTCAGCAAAAGCATCCTGATAAGGCTTGGCTTCAGCGGTAGCCTTTTCAATAGCGTCCTGCTGAGCTTTGTCGGCATCGGCTTTAGCGATATCGCCAGGCTTACGTCTATTCCATGCCAGGCCACCAACGCTGAGCATTCCAATTAAGGCAGGCCCGCCAATGCCTTCAAAGCCATTAACAAAGTTATCCTGCAGGCTCTGGCTATCAGCTATAGTGCGATCTGTACTATTGACATTACGGCCATAGGCAACCTTATCATCACGGATCGCATCCATAAACACCTGCTGGGTATCTTCATGCTTATAATCGATTAGCAGCCTTTGCTTTTTTACATCTGCCAAAGTCATAAATGGCATGGCAGGTCTGGTTTTAAGGTCATCTTTATCAGCATAAGCATCATCGCCAGCGACAATCGGGCTGGTCACATAATCCACCGCCGCCTTATCCGGCCAGGCCGGGGTTACATGATCCACAAAAGAGCTGCACCCCATCATCACAACTGAGATAATTATCCCCAGCACACACAAAACATTAAAAATAATCTTTTTCATAATAAACTCCATTTTCTTATATTGCATACGACACCACGCCGATTATTAATCATTACATTCCTGCTGAGCCTTATTCTTCAGTTTCGCCAAGGACTTCGACAATATCTCCGGCCAGGGTTTTGACCTGCCCATCTTCAACATCAAAATACATTTCAAACTCTTTTAGATGCCCCGATCCATACGCTTCAACATGTACCAGGTTAAACTTATCTGGATGATCCCAGCAATTAGCTCGAACAATAGAGGCATCAACATATTCGACTTCACCGATCTTGAATGAATAATCATCACGTAAATAGCCTAGAACATCATAAAAATCAGCTGGTATATAATTGGCAATTAACTTACACAATGCTTCATAATCATAACTGCCATCATCACAAACAACTTCCGCATCAGCAAAAGTCTGCTCTTTACGGAAAAAGCCGATCAGATATTTATCATCTTCATTTTGCGGATAACACAATTCATCCAGGATAAACTCTTTACGCTCTTCCAAAGCCTTAAGGATCTGGCTTCTTTTAAGTTCCTGGAATTGTTCAGGCAGTTTCGAGATTTCATAATTATCATCATCAGTGGGGTTTTGATAACGCCAGCAAATGATTCTCATCTGCTCTGCGGTCAGCTCTTTCATCGCATCAATAGGCCTCTGATATTCCCGCAACTCAAATAATGGCAATTTCTCCCCGCACTGACGAATAAACTTATTAAGTTCACTGACCGCATTTTCATATACGCCCTTAGCTTCTTTATGGGAATTCTTCCGGGCTTCCATCTCATTGTAAGCAGCGGTAACTGATTCATTGAGCCTTTGGATACGCTGACAGGCATCAGCTTCAGCTTCAATCTGCAACAAGCGATCAGCATCAATAGTTACAACATTAGCATCAGCCTGAACTTCAGGGACACTTTCGACCTTAGCCACATCTTTTTTTGCTTTTCTTTTAGCCATAATACACCTTTATTTTTTATCTTATTACTGGTTGCATATCATAAAACAGCATTCCGTTAGCTGTATCATATTTAAGTACCCGGCCAGTTACTTCCCTGTTATCATCCGTGCTGACCGGGTCTGACTGGTTAATTTTCTCATATTCTTTAATCAACCGCTGGCAATATTGCGGATCTTCGAGCCAGTAAACTCTGGCTGTATTACTCAGGCCCATTACCGTATCAGGATCTGCCCAGCCAGAACCAAACTTAAGCCCCATCCGCTGCATCTCTATTATCCGGGCAACTAAAAGCGGACAGCCAAGCACCCTGGCATCAGCAACTTTAATCCGCTTATGCTTCAGCATTAGCTTCAAAGCCTTAATATGTTGTCCATTTAATTCCATAATAAATAACTCAAATAAAAGCCAGACCCCACGATAGATTTGGTCGGGAGAAGAAATGAAGGCGCAGAGCCTGGCTTATTTTTAATGCACACCTAAAATATTACAATCGTTAACCTGCTGAGCTTTACGCTTCTGATATTCTTCGATAAACTTCTTATACGCAGATAATTTGCCGTCAGAGACTTTGCGATCTGATTTAACTTTCAATTGAGCAATAACCTGTAATGCCCGCCGCGGACAGCCACGAACAACCAGCTGCTCATCGATTTGTCGCAATTCCATACGGGCAATCGCCTCATTGCGCTGTTTCAATTCCATTTTTTCTTTTGCGTTCATAATACAACCTCTAAATTTTTATTAATAGCGGGAGCTGGATTCGAACCAGCGACCTTTGGGTTATGAGCCCAACGAGCTGACCAGGCTGCTCTATCCCGCTGTAATCTCAGCCCAACGAGGGCTGAGTTTTTATTGCATTATTGTTTTCTTAATAGTTAAAAAGCTTGCCAGCTAAAACTGCGACATTTATACAACATTTCATAGCCTATTAATTTTTTAATAATCTAAAATGAAGCTGGCAAGCTTATCCCAAATCGATTTATTAATTCATAAATATTGAGGCAATGCCTCAAACAAACCCAGACGTATAAAAATTAAGCTCAAGATTATTTATCCTCAAAAATCTACGCAGGCATTCGGGACAAAAGCTGCCTGGGAGATTTTGGTTTTCATTAAAATATAATTCAAAATCAGATTCATACATCGTTTATGCTTCCCTGTTTTGTTTTTCTGACTTTTCTACAATATCTTTGTTTTGAACTGCATCCTGGATAACCCGGCAAAGGAAATAACCAAGTGCAACGCTGGACAACCAGAAACAAATGATTAATAATAAAAATATCCAATCCATATTTATCTTTCCTTTTATCTTCACCATCTTAAAACCGGCTGGGCGGCAATCGTTTTAAGGGAGAAACCACCGCCCCAGCCGTTACGAAATAACTTTATTGCTTGGAATCTTAATTTCTTTATCCAACATTTTTTTAAGGCATCGTTGAGCTGAATTTCTGGAAATAACGTATTTGCTGCCATTGCGAAAAACCTTCAGGCCATAAGCCTGAAATAGATTCATATTTCGCTTAATGGCTCTTGTCGAACATCCCAAAATAATCCCGGCAGTTTTCAAATCAATTCCCTGGTCGGAATTATCCTGCTGAGCCTTGATGAGCTTTTCAACCTCTCGCCGCAATTTTTCGGTTATTTTTTTAAGTTCATCCATTTTCACGCCTGATCAATTAAAAAAGCCCATCAGATAATTCGCTAAAAAAACTGATGGGCCTAAATATCAAGTTAATCTTGATTTTTGCCGTTTTATTCTTGTTGCCTTACGTAGCGAATTAATTATTAACCTTACACCCTTAAGGCAAAAATTGACTTGAATATCGAAAAACCGCAAAAATTGACATCAAGTCAATTCTTAATTTTTAACATAAAAAAAGCCATAACAATAAGTTACGGCAATTCAAAAAATATAAATAAAATATTACAAGGTCAATTTATTATGTTTCAGCTAAAATTTTTATCGCTATCTCCCATCTGCTTAGTTCTACGACGCCCTGTCTTAGGCTCCTTTTTGAACAAATCAGGATATTGCTGCTTAACTCTAGTAATGTATGAAGGATCAACTTCAGTTATTTCAGCAATTTCCTTCTGCTTATATCCCTGCTGCAAAAGTCTCAATATGGTCTGTTTTTTATCCTGGCTAACTAATTGCTCGGATGATTGCCTAAACCGATCAGATATGATTTGTATTTCTTCAGTAAGCAAATTAAGACTTGCCTCTTCCTGCTGCAATTTTGCACGTAAAGAAACTACTTTTCCATATTGCTCTCGCTGTTTTGCGGTCAAAATAGCAAATTGTTCAATTGGGGATTTCATATTCCCCCCGCAAGCATACGGGAAGCAATATATTGACAAACAAGGTATGATGTAATATAATAATGTGCTTCCAGGAGTTCATTATTGTCTCTTTCCGGAGTTTAATGATGATTAACGGAAGTTCAGGGTCAATGGTGCCCGGTAATTGTCAAGCAAAATGAGACAATTCTATTAGAAAATTAAGCTCTAATTTTTCACTTGTTTTGGGGGGTTAATCCATACAGCCTGCGGTGGCAGGTCCGCATTGGGAGCTTTATTGACAAAACGTTTGGGATGTCGCTGATAGGCGGCATCTAAGGTGCTTTGGCGATCCTGGCAAATTTGTTCGACACGGTAATTGTCAAGCAAAATGAGACAATTCTATTAGAAAATTAAGCTCTAATTTTTCACTTGTTTTGGGGGGTTA
>JAEIOG010000204.1 GCA_016342495.1 Phycisphaerae bacterium | reverse complement strand
GAAAAATGAGCCGTCTCACTCAAACAGCCATCGGACCCAAAACGGTTGGGTTTGAAAACATTGTGCAACAGGCTCTTAACATAAATGTTAAAATAGTTAAGGCACCAAAAGACGCGAGATGTACCTAAAATGCATCTAAAATCACAAAAATGCCCAAAAAAAGTCAAATTTATTCACTTTTTATAAACAAAAACGATCTCTAAAAATGCGATTTTTTTACATTTCTCTAAAATTACTAGTAGGTTATTTAACGTTTTTGTAGTTTTTTTGCAACATCGTTCTATTTTATAATAATTCAACCCATTCCATAATAATACTGTCTATCCATCACAAACATCATATTTTGCTAATTTGTTGATTTAGCCCGATGCCCGATGTGTTAAGCTGTCAACATAGCCGCACAGGTAATTTTTTTGTCATAATCGGAATCTATGGATGTTATTGCTATAAGTCTTTGTTTATAAGTAGTTTATGTTTTTATAGAATGGTCAGGATTTCTTTAATATTTGGCACCATCTTTGCTTTATATTTTCTAAGTGACTATATAATCTTATGCTCAGGAGCAATAAAAGATGGAATCATGTAAAACAAGAAAGATATCCAAAAGCTATTTGCTTAAATTAGCCGAGCTGTTTTTACCGGCAATACTTTTGATATTATTTATAACTATGTCAGGATGCAATATTTGTAGCAATTCTAATAAGACATCAAGCAGGCCATACCTCAGGATTGAGGGATATCCTAATACATCTGGTATGGTTCAATCTGAGTCGGTAAATCCATATATGATCTTTGGCAGCCCAAATCAGGTGGCATCAAGCACTTACAGCAATGCTGAAAACTATTATCGATTGCCGTGGCCCAGTTCGCAATATGCAAAACAATACGTAAGTTCTGATGAGGTTGTGACTTATCGTGAAGAAAATTTTTCTGATCAGTGGAGTAATTATAATAATCGTCCCAGAGATAACTTTCACAGAAGATCCCGGACATACCGAAGTGGTTATATGATCAGAAAATAGTCTGTAAGTTCTTTAATTACAATGCTTTAAGTTGTTAATTGCATATTGTCTACTCAATTGGGGGAGTATTGTTTTTTTTACTCGTTTTTGTTGAAAAAAACAGTTGAGTTAAAGCGAATTTAGTTATTTAAAAAAACATTTTACAAATTGCGCTTGAAGTCGGGAAGTTCTTGTTATAAACTGAATTACGACGATATTGATCTATGTCTAACAGGTCAATTTTCTGTATTTTATTGTTATATTTTTTATCAGAAATGGGTATTTATAAGTTTATTAAAGAATCCCCATAGGATCAACGGAGTACTTTCATGACAACAATTACAAAGAAAGAACTTATTGACCAGATTTCAGAAAAGTCCGGTTACAAAAGAGTGGTCGTTAAAAAGGTCATTCAAACTTTTCTGGATGATGTGATTGATGAGCTTGGTCGCGATAACCGTTTGGAATTTCGTGACTTCGGAGTTTTTGAAACCAAATGCCGTGCATCGCGTGTAGCTCAAAATCCTAAGACATTAGAGCGTGTGGAGGTTCCGGCCAAGCGTACTGTGAAGTTTAAGGTTGGTCGTTTGATGAAATTGCGTTTGCAAGAACGTGATCAACTTGATTCTTTGGCAAAAGAAAATGCTCCTGGAGTTACCGACAGCCCGGTTGGCGATGTAGCACAGGGCTAATTGTTTTGGATAAAAAAGATAACAAGGAAGTTATACCAGATTGCATAACACACGGTTTTATAAAGACTTAAGGGTTACCAGTTAGTGGCTGGGAAATCTATGTATAAATATCGCGGACAATTTTGGCTATAAGTCTTAACAAAATATATAAATTATGAATTATTTTATGCCTTCAGTTTTATGCTGAGGGCTTTTTTGGTTATACTCATAATAATTGAGTTTGCCTGTAAAATCATACCCTTTGGGTATAAAAAATATTAAGAGGTATATAGGGTGGAAAAGAGAGATTCAGGTTTTACGCTGATTGAATTATTGGTTGTCATCTCGATAATCGCATTATTGGTATCAATATTGATGCCCGCTTTAGCTAAGAGCAGGGAACGGTCAAGGGAATTAGTTTGTTCAATCAATCTTCGGTCAATAGGTACCGGGTTGTTTCTTTATCTGGAAGACAATAACGATACTACATTTAACGCAAATTTTGCCAACAGTTTCTTTTGGAAAGATACTAATGGCAATTACTTGAAACCCTCTAGCAGTAGTGCGTATTGGGGTGTTGCTTACATAGATTATATTGATAGTCAGGATGTGTTTTCATGCCCCAGTTTTTTGCGTACCGCAAAATTGATTTACCCGGTTGATCCAAAATTAATTGAGCAAGCGGCATTTGGCCTGAATTCAAATGCTAACAATAAGAAAATCAGTCAGGTCCGCAGGCCAGGGGAGTTTATATTTGCCCATGATCATGTCGAACCTAAGGTAGAAAATGGCAGTAGAGATATGTTTTATAATGATGGGCCGGGGACAAATAACTTAAGGAGCTATCGCCAGGGCGGAAGCCGTGAGCAGTTCTATCGGGGTATTTTTCGTCACAGTACAAATTCCAATAAGCCATTCGAGACAGGCGGTAAGGCAAATATGCTGTGGCTGGATGGGCATGTCGATAATCTAAGAGAAACCACCGGTGACGATGTTCGCAAGAAATGGTATACAGGTTAAGTTATACCCAAAAGGGTAGGGCAATCGTATGAAATTTAATTATGTCATTCCCGTGCAGGTGGGAATCAAGTTTTCGAGTTAAAATCGTGATTTTCCTTTCCTGGATCCCCGCCTTCGCGGGGATGACATATTCAATTGTTATGAGTATAATAGTGAGAAGTTGTGGTGACGCTGTTGCGACTTTGTTTTATTCTTAAATTAGATAATTGAAATGCAATTTGAAGTTTGAGGCTACTTCACCATCGACCTGCTTTGCAGGTCACTGCCACCCCGGTCATATATTAAACATCAGGTCGCGGGCACCCGGCGCTATGGCAGCATCGGGACTTCCGGCATACCAGTTGGCTATGATTATTGTGGTAATATGACTGCCGATCATCGGGGGTATAGCTACAAATATGACTTCGAAAATCGTCTTGTCAGTATCAAAAAAGGTGTAATTCCAGTAGCTGACTATAGTTATGACGCTTTAGGCCACCGAGTGGAAGCTAAGATTTATGACACTTCAGATTCTAGTGGTCAAACATTTGCAACCACGCTATACTATTATGATGACTGGACAGTATTATCTGAAACCGATGACACCGATACTCGGACCTTTGTTTATGGCAACTATCTCGACGAAGTGTTAATGATGAATGATGGTACCGATGATTTTTATTATGAACATGATCAACGCTATTGCCCGACAACAGTGATTGGCCCAGATGGTGCAGGTGGATATGCTGTTCATCGACGATATGAATATGATGCCTATGGCAAACGTCAGGTGTTTAAAGGTGACTTTGCATCTACGCCTGAAAGCTCTTTCTACAATCCAATAGGGTATACTGGCCAACGAATGGATTATCTCGATGGTGGCAGTTTGTCGTTGATGTATTTCAAAAATCGCTATTACGATACTGAAACTGGTCGTTTTGTAACACATGACCCTGCAGGTTATCCCGATGGCATGAATATGTATGGTGGATATTTTGCTATGTATGGTGGTATGGATCCATATGGTGAATCCTTCAATCCTGCAGTAGTGAATCAAAACTTTGGCGCTGGAGCTGGAGGTGGATATATTGACTATAGTGATGGCAGCGGTGGCGGTAGCGGTAGCGTTGGATTAGGCTGGGGTTCAGAAAGGCATGTCATTAACTTGGGCGGTTCTGTTAATTATTCACTTCCCGATATCCCAACCCCAATACCTGGGCTTTTTGTTACAGTAAATGTTTCGGGTGGAGCAGTTCAATATGCATGTTGCAATGATGGTGAAGAAGAAATATGGGTTGACGGTTATGTAGCGTTTTGGGGTGGCCCAAAATATGGATTAACATACGGAGGTAAAAAATTAAGTCCTTCAAAGAATACCATTCCGGTGAAATTTCCACGTTGGTGGCTACGCCGAATAGAGATGGAGAAGATAAAGAAGTTCAGAAATAGTTTAAGAAAAGATTGGCTTAGCGATTATGTCAAGCAGATCAAAGAAAATGGTGTAAAACTCAAGTTTAATGCTAAAGCGTTTGTGAATTTCTTTGATAAAAGCTGCCCTAAGGAAGCAGGTATTAAGGATGGTCATTTTGATTTGAAGATATCTGGGGCGGCTGGGGTTATTGTGGGGGGAGCGGTAGATGTGAAGTTTCAGCTTTACCCTGAGTTCGAATATAGTGGCCTAAAGGCAGGTGTGCAGTTTGTTTCTGGAGCAAGTATTTCTGTGCAGGTAGGTGGAGCAGTGACTTATGCTTTCCCTGTCAAAGATACTTATGTGGTAGTTATATTTCTTCCTTCAATGGATGAGGTAGGCGATTATCTTGGTGAATGGCTGACAGCGACAGACAACTTTCTTGAATCAGCGGCAGGTGCATTAAATCGTGCTTTAAATCCTTATGAGCCAAGCCAAATATGGGGTGGGGAGGCACCAGTTGATGGGCCATGTCCTTGGTACTAATTGTCTTTTTTGTGTTAAAAATGTTGTATTGGCTTTGTAAATAGGGCTTGCTCAATAACACAATAAATAGTTCTGTAAATATTTTTTTGTATGATTTTCATTGTATTGGCAAGGCATA
>JAEIOG010000203.1 GCA_016342495.1 Phycisphaerae bacterium | reverse complement strand
GAGCCGTCTCACTCAAACAGCCATCGGACCCAAAACGGTTGGGTTTGAAAACATTGTGCAACAGGCTCATTTAAAAAAACAATATTGATATTGTAAATGAATTAAGGAGTTTTAATTTATGATCAGGAATAACTGGAAATCTACCTCCAGAGCCCTACTCTGGCTAATGCTGTTGATTACAATGTTCTCCTTTAATAAAGCGCAAGCCACATGGTACAGCTTTGGCGTAGAACAGGGTTCTGATATAATCATGTTTGAAGCACGCTGGCCTTATTGGTCTGTCGGAACCTATTTTTCATTTTGGAATTCAGAGCCATATCCTCAGGGCGGTTATTTTTATGGGGGTGTCGCAACTTATGGCAAAGGTGAAAATGCCACCCCGGAAGAAACCGAAGCAGCCAATCGCCATGAAGTCTGGTCATTCTGGCCAAGTGATCACTATAAAGGTGATAGAACCAGAGTATTAGCATTGGGAGATCCATTTACCGGTGGCACCATGTCTGGGGAAGGTACTGAAGCGGGTATCCATAGCGGGAAGCTGTCCTATTTGAAAACCAGGCAGTGGTACAAGATGGTCATGCGTGCCTGGCAAGATCCCAGCGAACCTGAAAGCAAAGGTTATATGGGATGGTGGATGCAGGATGTTGCCAACAATCAATGGCATTTAGTGGGAGTCGTCAGTATTCCATCTAAAATTACGGGATTTAAGGGATGTTCATGCTTTGTCGAGGCGACGGGCCCTGCGGCTCGACGAATGATTGATCGGCGTCTGGCATATCAAAGGCTCAATAATAAATGGAAAAAACTCGACACGATAAAGCAAGCTCTGGTGTACGAATCCACCTGGCATGTGATAGAAAATGGTACGGTATTCCGCTTCGAAGGGCCCATGGCCAAAAATTCCAAACATAATGCTATTATTGAAAATGATAACCGGGTTTTTAAACTAACGAATCAGCCAGATGAACCTGTTCTTGGCAAACTGAAACTTGAAGGCTGTAATGCGGCCATTGTCAATAATCAGCTTGTAATCAACTGGATAGTGCCAAAAAATGGAGTTCCTCAGCTTGCATACCAGATAGAGGTTTATTCTGAAACTGACGCTAAGGGAGACTTGCTAAAATGCGTCACCGAAGCTCTGCCCCATATCTATCTTAAACGTTTAGATATACAGAGTCACGCTGCCAGTGTCAAACTGACTGTTTATGATATTTTCGATCAGCCAACCGAAATCATTATCCCCGTCAAAACAAGTTCTTTACAGAAATCCGTGAAAGCATCTAATCTGAGACCTGGGCTTAATTACCAGTATTTCGAAGGCAACTGGCAATCGATTCCTGATTTAGCGGCAATGTCGCCTAAAAAACAAGGACGCGTAAATTCGATTAATGATTCGGTTACACAAGGTAAGAATACCTCTTATGCTTTTAACTTTAGTGGTTATCTCACTGTACCTGAAACGGGAGTTTATACATTCAAACTTAGAACCTGTGACGGCAGCCGCCTGACAATTGGTGATAAGGTGGTCGCAGACAACGATGGCATCCACACCACCTGTACACATTTATCGTCAGCATTTCTGGAAAAGGGATTGCACAGGTTTAACCTGGATTATTTTCGAGGGAGTCATGAAATGGGACTTCCTGATAAAATTAATCTTGAGTGGGATGGCCCTGGATTTAGCTATCGAAAAATCTGCGATACTGATCTTACATGTAAAGAAAATGATTTTGTGCCAGAGATTAAACTAAATCCTGCAATCAGCGATGGCAACAGATTGACTATCAGTCAAGACTATGAACTAAAAGAACATAGCTTCTCTAAACTGGAAGTGTTTATGGGGACACTTATGCTTGGAGTCATCGACAATGCCAATACCATTGCGACTTTTGTACTGCCTGCCGGCAAACAGCAAGTCTGGGGACGGCTGTGGTATGACAATAACTTTTCTGTAGATTCAGTAGTAACCGGGATTCTAGCCAAGGATAATCGTTCTACAAGTTGGCAATATGCTGTTCCAGGTGAACAAAAACTGCCCTTGGCCGTTTCGAGTACAAAAAATTCCATTGCCATTACCGGTGACGGATCCTTCTTTGCCTATAGGAAAATCAGCGGCGATTTTACGATTACTGCCAACATCAAAGATATTGCCCGAAGCACACATGCAAACGGAATCGCAGGCAATTCATTCATTGGGCTTTTGGCCTGTGCGAATCCTAAAGAATTATTTAATCAGAATTTATCTTTCGGAATTTGGGATACCGCTGGCATAGGGATAAGATCAACGGCATGTGACCGTGATCTGGAGACTTCCGGCCATAGTCGCTGGTCTCTGGATGATCACAAACTCTGGATACGCATTAGCAAAAAGGGAAAAATATGGACGGGCTATACCTCCTCAGACGGAAAAGTCTGGAATAAAGTTGTGGAAAGAATATTAATACACGATCGGCCTGAATTCAATATCGGCATTGTTTTTGGCACAAGACCTCCAGGACGTAACAAAACATTATTCTACGGAAGACTCGAAAATATTTCCATAGTCAATCAGTCATTTGAGAATCAGTATCAACTGCAAGAAAACTTAAAAGTCAGCAAGGGGCAATTCGTCGGTGTTGTTAGCGACCCTCAGTCAGCAACAACTATTTACATCAGAACTGCCGGGACCGAAATGTTGAAATCTACCGATGGAGGCAAAACTCTTAAACCCTTAAAGACACTGCAATACATCCGGTCTCTGGCTATTATGCCATCAGATTCTTCCATATTGTTGGCCGGTGCAGGACGGGATGGGCTAAGCGGCATCTGGCGTAGTGACGATTCCGGCGATACATGGTCTAATATCAATAATGCTATTGATTTCAACGGTCAAGGTACAGATGTTCTATACGGCGAAACTATCTGTTTCAATCCTCATAATGAAAATCAGGTCGTAGCAGCGGGTAAAACATCGGGGCTGTATCTAAGCGAAGATAAAGGATTGACATGGAATTATATAGGCTTGAAAAATGAACATATAACTACCGTATCTTTTAGTCCCTATAACAAGAATCTCCTGATCATAGGGACCTCAGGCACAAAAACTACACCTGGGAAAATTTATTACTCTACTAATGGCGGCAAAAATATAACCGTCGTAGCAGAAAAACTTAATTGGACAGTAACCAGCGTGGCCTTTGAAGCAATCTCAGAAGGTGGACAATATCTTTACTTTGCCACCAGCACTGGCCTGTATTACTGTTATAATCTAGGACAATACTTCCATCAATATCGACATGTTGTTAAGCCAGATGTAATGTATACTGCGATCACAAGCTGGAAAAACCCTGAACGAGGTCGCAACACAATTCTGGCTACATCTTTAATTGATGAACAATCTGTATATTCAGGTCAAATTGGATATTACTGGATGGTTGAATGGAAAAAAATGGAAAAAAATGCGCCCATTCGCCCATTATTCATAAACAATTTAAACGCTTCAGGCAAAAATGGTGAGTACATATTTGCCACCGCTAAAAATGGTCTGTTTATTAGCAAAGATCAAGGTAAGTCATTCGAACTATTGCGAAAAACAGAAACCCATTAATTCTAAAACTAATAGAGAAATACACTGATAAAGGACGAAATCACATGATTAACAAAAATATTGAACTGGCAAAAAAATTCAAAAAACGACGCGGCACTGCATTGCGAGCCGCGGCCAAGCATAGCAAGGGCAAAATTGATGGAATAATGATTACTAATCCTGTCGATATACGATACCTCTGTGGCCTGGTCGAAGGCAGCCCGGCACTTTTGATCGGGAAAAACTGGGCTACACTTTTCACCTCGAATATGTTCAAAGCAATTGCGGCTGAACAGTCCCCCGGAGCAGATGTTATTATCTACAAAGAACTCGATAAGGAAATTGCTGCTGAACTGAAAAGCAAAGGCGTTAAAAAAATTGGTATCCAAACCGACCATATGACAATTGGACGATACCAGGGATTAGGTAAAACCATCAATGAAAAGAAATTATTGCCTATACCAGGAGTGATAGCTCAATGCCGGGCAATTAAAGATGAAGATGAAATCGCCATGACCCAAAAAGCTATCAAAATAGCTGAAAAGTCATTTAAAGAATTGACCGGACGCGGAGCAAAATATTTTATTGGAAAAACTGAAAAACAAATCGCAACTGAACTGGAATACCTGATGCGATCCTATGGAGCCGATAAACAAGGATTCCAAAATAATGGCACAATCGTCGGGGCCGGGCCAAACAGCGCATCATGTCATCATATACCCACCCCCCGTAAAATCAAAAAAGGCGACGCAGTATTATTCGATTGGGGTGCTGAACTGGATGGCTATCGCAGCGATATGACCCGTGTTATTTTTATTGGTTCGGTACCCAAAAAAATCGCTGAAATTTACCCGATTGTACGTGATGGCATGAACGCCGCAATTGACACCCTCAAAACCAATGTGGTAGTCGGCAAGATTGATGATGCGGCCCGGAATCTGATCACCGAAGCCGGCTATGGCCCGGAATTCCGACATGGGCTGGGTCATGGCGTCGGACTGGAAATTCATGAATTTCCATTTTTGGCCAAAACCTCCAAAGCTAAATTGAAAAAGAATATGATTATTACTATCGAGCCGGGTATTTATATCAATGGCGTTGGCGGGGTAAGATTGGAAGATGATATCCTGATCATCCCAGGCGGACATAAAAATTTATGCAAACTGTCAACTAAAATGGAAGACTGGATAATTTAGAATTTAAAACACAGCCATCCCATATGAGGTGGGGCTAAAACTAAATATTTCAAAATAGCGGGATATGAGTTACACTGTAGTT
>JAEIOG010000202.1 GCA_016342495.1 Phycisphaerae bacterium | reverse complement strand
CCCAAAAAAAAGCTATTTTTGCTACCGCAAATCAGCTTAACACACCTATTCCCTAGACTATGGGATGGTTGTGAATTTAAAATTAAAAAAACACCCCTCGGCATTCAAATGAAACCGAGGGGTATTTTTTTATGGTTTTATATTGTCCTTAAGGAGCTTGTATTCGTAGGAATCTACCAAAGCTTTCCAGGATGCATCAATAATATTTTCTGATACACCGATGGTGCCCCATCTTGTTTTTTTGTCGTTAGATTCAATAATTACACGCACACGGGCAGCGGTTGCATCCTTGGAATTAACCACACGCACACGATAGTCAGCCAGCTGAACCTGTTTGAGAACCGGAAAATGTGGGCAAAGCGCTTTTCGCATAGCTCTATCTAAAGCATCAACCGGGCCATCGCCTTCTGAAACACAATGTTCTTTTTGACCTTTGACCAGAAGTTTGACAACCGCTTCGGTGCCATACATGTTTTTACTGGTGCGCCTGACAGCGGTTACATAATTTAACAGCTTAAAGAAATTCTGATATGTACCGGTATGCTTGCGGACCAGAATATCAAAACTGGCATCTGCGGTTTCAAATTGATAGCCCTGGTTTTCGAGATCCTGAACTTCATTAAGTATTTTCCGCACGAGCGACTTATCTTCGAGCATAGCAAGCTTTTCGCTTTTAGCCAAAAGATTAGAAGCACCAGAAAGTTCGCTGATAATAATGCGACGGGTATTGCCTACCATTTCCGGTTCGATATGCTCATAACATTTTGAACTTTTCATCACGGCATGAACATGCATGCCACCCTTATGAGCAAAAGAAGAATGGCCCACAAAAGGCTGATTTAATGGCAAATTCAAATTGGACTGATCATAAACAAAACGCGAAACCTCAGTTAAGCGTTTCAGTGATGAAGGTTTCAAAACTTTTTTGCCCATCTTCAATGCCAGGCATGGAATGATAGCGCAAAGGTCGGCATTGCCACAGCGCTCGCCAAAGCCATTAATTGTCCCCTGGACTTGAACCGCGCCAACTTCGACAGCAGCAAGTGAAGTAGCGACAGCTAATCCACAATCATTATGGGAATGAATACCAAGCGGGACATCAATTTGAGATTTAACTTCTTCGACTATTTCACGAAGTTCTGAGACCATACAGCCACCATTAGTGTCACATAAAATCAAACGAGTCGCGCCAGCTTCAGCAGCGGCAGTGAGGGTTTTTACAGAATAAACCGGGTTGTCTTTATAGCCATCGAAAAAATGTTCGATATCAACAAAAACTTCACGCCCCTTTGATTTAAGATAAGTTACAGAATCAGCAATCATGGCAAGATTCTGTTCCAGAGTAGCATTTAGCACTTTGGTAACCTGCATATCCCAGCCCTTGCCAACCAGAGTAACAACAGGAGCCTTGGAAGCATAAAGAGCCTGAATACAGGTATCAACTTCGGGCTTGACCCCTTTTTTTGCTGTCATGCCAAAGGCTGCTATCTTACTGCTTTTAAGCTTAATTTTGCGAATTTCCTTGAAAAAAGCCTCATCTTTGGCATTGCTGAGCGGGTAGCCGCCTTCGATATAATCAACACCCAGCTCATCAAGTTTTTTGGCAATTGTGAGCTTATCTTCCAATGAGAAAGACACTCCTTCGGCTTGAGAACCATCTCGCAAGGTGGTATCGTAAATTTCAACTCTGTTTTTTGGTAAGCGATTGGTCGTTTTTTTTGCGGCCATGGGAATATTCCTTTATGTTTTAGACATATGGGATAATTAAACAGCTTAAGTCTCAGTTCTAACACCTGAAATTTAATTGTATCATTCCCGCGTAGGCGGGAATCCAGTTTTCGAGCCAAAAACTAAAATAAAAATTTCATGCGATTGTCCTGGCTTAAGTCTTTATTCGACAAACATTTAACAAATTATCGATAGCTATAGAGATTATATGCCATACGATCAAACTTTTTTAGTCGATTATAAAAAATGCCCCAAAGTTTTGCTCCAAGGCTAATAAAATTTACCATTTGAAAGACCTTCAACTAGCCAAAAGATATAATATTACAAATATGGGTAATACTAAAGTTCTTTCTTTTAAAACCTTTTATATAGTTTTTTTTGCTAATTTAATAGCATAAAGTCTATTATCAGTATAAGTTATTACGAATAGTAACATAATACTTGATTAGTTCAAGTGAAAATGCAACAAAATCACTGCCGAATTACAAATGATACGAGCATTATTCATTGGATATGCAAATATGGTTTAATCTTAAATTAGTTTTCGCAAATTCAAATATTGTGTACAATGTGTATGATATAGCTATTTTTATAATCTTTAATAGTGCAGGACAGAGCCATGTGGCCAAATGTTACCAACATTAAAACCTGCCAGCATATAATTATAGTCTATATAAATGCTAAGATGGTTTTAATGTAACGATTATATGGATAAAACGGATAAAAATTCAGGTAACGAAGTCGCTCTGGTTTGTGCTGCACGTGATGGCGATAAGAAAGCCTTGCAACAGCTTTTGGGGGACAATTGGAGCTGGCTGAAGGGTTTGGCCTACAATATTTTGGGTAATGCCGACGATATGGACGATGCATTACAAAATATTTGTGTGCTGGTGATCGATAAGATCCATACCCTGCGCGAGCCAGAACGATTTAAGCCCTGGCTTGCTACTCTGGCAAGACGGGCAGCCCTTTCATGGCGACAAAAGCGATCTAAGAAGCCACAGTCTCTGGAAACCTTAGCTGATGCTGGCATCGAAAGCCCCGATAGAATCAGCGCCGACCTTACCGTGCTGGACAGGCTCGCCAAAGATGAACAACATAATACCGTTTTGAAAGCAATAAATTCGCTGCCAGAAAAATATCGAGAAGTTTTTATACTAAAGTATGTTCAGGATAACAGCTATACCGAAATAGCCGAAATAATGGAAATACCAGTTACAACAATACAAATTAGATTAGTGCGTGCCCGACGAATGATACAAAATCACTTAGAAGGTAAGCCAAACAATAAAATACCGCGTACCTAGACGGCTTAAAAAAGAGAATACAGTAAAATGAATCAGGAATATCTGGAAATATTAATTGGCAAGTATATCGACGGCGAAATAACGCCAGCCGAAGAGCTTATGCTTCAGGATGAACTGCATAGCAATGAAGCATCTAAAAATCTTTTTGAGCAATATATTAGATTCAGCCAGACAGCCCAGCAGTTCGTACAAGCTGAGGTGCTCGACAGCGGCAAAGATTTTAACGATATATTTAATGATGCATGGCAGCAATCTGACCATGGTTCGCACATCAGGTTCAGTTGGCCTTCCGCCAAATTTATTGGTGGGTTAGCTTCTGGCCTAGCCGCCGGCTTTATGTTGGCCCTGATCGTATTGACTGGACAGCCATCACAGCCCAGACCAACAAATCATATCCCTGGTGGCGAGATAAGCAATGCCGCAGTTACTCCAACTATCCCAATTATTAATACCCAAAACAATGCGATTGATGCCAGAGAAATACCTAAACCGCGACAAACAGTCGATTACTATTATTATACTGACGATAATGGCAAACAGTATATCATCGAAAATTATCGCAATAGCAATGTAACAAATGCTTCTTATGATGGAGGACTGTAATCCAAGAATTTTACAGGCGTTATGATGAAAAAGAATTTATATATCGGTTTTTTATTTTTAACCACAATTTCTGGATTTGTTCTGGCGACAACAGATAAGCCCCAGCCACCAGTAAGCGAACATGCATATCTGGGCGTCTTTGTCGATACCGAAGAAATCACCCCATTGCTGGCTAAACACCTGCAATTAAAAGAAGGCCAGGGGCTGGTCCTTGTCAATATCATAAAAGATAGCCCCGCAGACAAAGCCGGCCTGGAAAAAGATGATATTATCTTAAGCTTTCAAGGTGAAATAATATTAAGCTATCCCCAGTTCCACAATGCTATTTTCATGCAAAAGCCTGGTAATATCGTAACCATTGACATTATCCATAATGGCCAACGTAAAAGCATTAATGCCAAGCTGATACCAAAACCCTCCAGAAAAAATTTCGACCCCGATTCCTGGAAATATCCCTTCAAACCCCGACGCGTAGAAACATGGGAGCCAGGTGTAGTTTACCCTATCGCCCCTAAAACCGGCCTTAGATCCCTGACACCAGTTAAACGTCATGAAATCCCCGCTGAAATTCTCGACCTTGTAAAACGTAAAAGCAGATATATCAGCCAAAAAGATGGCCATCAGATAGTGGTTGAAATCAATGGTGATATAAGAAATCCAGAATCAATTGTAAATGTCGCTATTGACAGAAAAACTTATGTTAATAAAGTAGATAAAATCATCGAAGACATCCCACAAGATTATCAGCAAATGGTCAAAGAATGCCTTGATACTGAATCAAAAAGAATCCAGAACCTGGTTTATAATAAAACCGTTATGCCAACAATGATCACCATAGAAGTTGATGGCAATCTAGACCGGGAAGAAATGATCAAAGAGCAAATATCCATTATTCGCCAACAAATGCAGCAGATGGCTGATGCCCACAAAAATACTAAAACCGACAGCAAAATATTGAAAGACAGTTTTGACAGTTGGCAAAAAAAACTGAATGAACTTGAAAACAAACTCAAAGAAATTCAGCAACAAAATAAAACTGAACAGAAAACTGAAACAAAATAACCCAAACAGATTGAATATTGTTTAAAATATAAAACCAGTAAAGACTTGTTTTCTTTTTAAGGTTCAACTCCAAAAAAGTTGATTAATTTTCAACCTGTCGATCCACCGGAAATATTTTTGACAAGATAACAAGATTGCCAACAAACAGCTGGTAGCGGTAGCGCCCAGCTAAAAAAACGCAAATTGTAATTTAACGCTAGTGCTCAGTCACACTTTAATAGTTTGGTAGAGTGATTTCAATTTTGTCTGAGCGTTTTCAACCTTAAACTGCCA
>JAEIOG010000024.1 GCA_016342495.1 Phycisphaerae bacterium | reverse complement strand
CAAAAAAAAGCTATTTTTGCTACCGCAAATCAGCTTAACACACCTATTCCCTAGACTATGGGATGGTTGTGATAATTTTACTAAGGAGTATTAATGTGAAAAAGACCTCAATTATTCAAATATCTTTACTTTTATCCATTATTTTTATATGTAATGGCTGTTTTTCATCTAAAGCTAAAAATATACAGGCTTTCCTAAAGCCTTATCAGGTAGACACTTCTGTAGAAACCTACATTATGAATCCCCCCGATGTCATTAATGTTCAATGCTCCAGAGTCGCTGAATTGCATAATCAGTCTCAGCCAATTCGCCCCGATGGTGTGATTTCATTTGAAGGTATTGGCGAAATCAAGGTCGCTGGCCTGACTACCGCTGCAGTTACCAAGATTCTTACCGAAAAGATCGCTGGTTTATATACCTTAACTGGTAATGAGCCAATCGATGTTAAGGTAAGTGTGGTTAGAAGTAATGTCTATTATGTTATTGGCGAAGTGGGCCGCCCTGGTTCGCGTCCGATAACTGGTCGTGACACTTTATTCCAGGCTATTGCCGATGCCAATCCTGAGGTTACTGCCTGGGAAAAACGTATTCAGGTTATCAAACCATCTGAAACCAAAGATGTCGAGCCTAAAGTTTTCGAGATTAGCTATAAGAAAATGAAAAAACACGGTGATTTGAGCAAAAATGTGCTTTTGCAGCCGGGCGATATTGTTTATGTACCGCCAACTCCTCTAGCGGCATTTTCACAAGTCTTAGCTGAGCTGGTCCGTCCAATAGGTTTGGCCTTATCGCCAGCAAGACAGGTTCAGCAGGTTTCTACTGGTGGGCTTTAATGAGGTTGTAAATTGATTAATCTTATTTTAAGTCTTGATTATGAGATTTTCGGCAATGGCGCTGGCGATGTAATGCGGGATGTGATTGAACCCACCGATCGCATGCTAAGAATTTGTGATAAGCATAATGCCAGGTTGACTATTATGTTTGAAGTGGCTGAATACTGGTCATTTCAACAATATGACAAAGAATTAACCGATACTTTGGGTTTCTCGCCCTATGGCAAGATGCGACAGCAGGCTTTTGACGCGGTTCTGCGGGGCCATGATGTGCAGTTGCATATACACCCTCAATGGATTGGTGCTGAATTAGTCGATGGCTTATGGCAACTTAAATTTGACCAATGGCGTTTGGCTGATTTACCTGATGGACTGGGTGATTCGAATAATATCTTTTCAATCACCGGGGCTCTGCTTAAAGGTAAGAAAACTCTTGAAAGTATAATCAATCCGCTTAGGCCTGGATATAGATGCCAGGCTTTTCGCGCAGGTGGTTTTTATGCCCAGCCAGCTGGTGATGTAATTAAAGCAATCAAGCAGGTTGGCCTGATAGCCGACAGCTCTGTTGTTCAGGGTATGCATATCGAAAAACCCTGGCAACTGGATTATCGATCTGCTCAATCGAATCTTGGCTATTGGTGGACAGCTGCTGACGACCTGAACTGTTCTGGCGCAGAATTAGAAAATATCCTGGAATTTCCGGTATTTTCTCAGCCAAAACCATATATTTACAACTTCAAATGGCCCAAGTTACGCGCCGCCCTAAAAAGGCGTGAATTAGAAAATAACGATCCGCATACTGGTTTAGCTTATGGTGCTAAAAGCACCCCAGGGGCAGGCTCAATAATTAAAAAGCTGCGATCAGTCCATCCCATGACATTTGATTTTTGCAAATTAAGTTCTTCCAATATGCTTAGCACTCTCAAAGAAATCGTAAATAATAATGATCATAAGAATAAAATTATTCCACTGATGATGATTGGCCATTGTAAAGATTTCTGGAATGATAAAAATTTAGATAAGTTTCTATCTCAGGTTTCAAAAATGACCAGCACAGTAAAATTCTCAACATTTGCGGATACAATAAATGAAATCACAGGTTGAAAAAAAAGATGTCAACCTGGTGTTGAATAGTCTCATAGAATACATAGAATTAGCAGATTATGCTGGCTATGACCCCTATGACGCATTAAACAGCCCTTTGATAGGTATAGCTTCCTGCAAGTTAAAATGGGTCAAAGTCGCCTTTACCCAATTGCTAAGAAGATCGCCGATAAATTTAAGACCTTTGCTAGGCGTTAAAAAAGGCCATAATCCCAAAGGCATAGGGCTCTTCCTGTGGGGCTATAGTCGTTTATATTCAATAGATAATAATCCCCAATATCTGCAAAAAATTAATTATCTCCTCGATTTGCTCGAAAAACTTAAAAGTCCCGGTTATAGTGGTAACTGCTGGGGATATAATTTCGATTGGCAAAGTCGAACTTTTTTTCGTCCGAAGCAGACTCCAACTATTGTCAACAGCTCTTTTATTGGCCATGCCTTGCTGGATTGCTATGATATAACCGGCAATCAAAAATCGCTGGATATGGCCATGTCTATCAAGGATTTCATCCTCAATGATTTGCATAGAACCAAGCTCAATGACACTTTTTGCTTTAGCTACACCCCCGTTGATACTGCCGTTGTGCATAATGCTAATATGTTTGGAGCTTCGATGCTTATCCGTTTGAATCAATATCATTCTGACCCTAAGCTCATCGAAGCGGCACAAGCCAGTCTGGCCTATTCAATGCAACATCAGCGTGAGGATGGCTCATGGTTTTATGCCGACACCTTTTCAGAAAAATGGATAGATTCTTTCCATACCGGTTTTAATCTCCAGGCATTAAGATATTTTCTAAATGCTGGCTATGCTCAGCAATATCAACAGGCCTATCAAAAAGGTATTGATTATTATGCCAACAATTTTTTTCTGGCAGATGGCACACCAAAATATTACCATAACAAGACTTATCCGATAGATATTCACGCACCGGCTCAGGCGATATATTTTTTCTCCAGCATGGGCCCACAATATCAGGAGCTTACCGATAAAATCCTGAATTGGACTCTAAATAATCTTTACAGTGAAAAAGGTTATTTCTATTTTAGAAAAACCAAATTATATACCAATAAAATTCCCTATATGCGATGGACTCAGGCCTGGGTTTTCCATGCTTTAACTGAATATTTGGTATCATCCAGGGATTAATAAAATGATAGAAGATACTGTCCCCCCTAAAATTGAAAAACTGGACATCTTTGGTGTTCCATTGGCGAAGCTTGATTCTTTTGCTCATGCTGAAGATTATATTGTCAGCCGTATCAAAGCTAAAGAAAAAACCTTTTGTGTCGCGATCAATCCTGAAAAGACCTATCTTTCTTTTTCAGATGCAAAGCTTAAGGAGGTCCTCAATCAGGCGGATTTGCAAATTTGCGATGGTGTAGGTTCGGCAATCGCCGCTCGTTGGCTCACTGGTAATAAAGTAGCGCGGGTTACTGGCGTGCAGTTATTTTTGAATCTGATGACTCGGGCCGAGCGTGAAAATCTTAAAGTTTTCCTGTTAGGTGCCAGTCCCGATGCTAATGAAGGCGCTTATAATAACCTGCTGAAAAAACATCCTAAACTGCAAATAGTTGGTCGACAGCATGGCTATTATGAAGATGAAAATACAGTGGTCGAGCATATAAATAATGTCAAACCCGATATGCTGTTTGTCGCTATGGGCTCACCTCGGCAGGAATACTGGATCAAATCCCATATGGAAAATCTTGATGTTTCCTATTTTATGGGTGTGGGTGGCACCTTTGATGTCGTCAGCGGTAAAGTAAAATGGGCCCCGAAGTTCTATCGAAAAACCGGAACAGAATTTCTCTACCGTTTTGCTTGTGAACCCAGAAAGCGATGGCGACGTGAACTACTCAGACTTAAATTTGGCCTTAAAGTAATAAAAACTAAAATATTTGGCCCCGACAAAGCCATCTAGTCAGGAGAATAAATTTGAAAATTGTTAATATTGTTGGTGCTCGTCCTAATTTTATGAAAATCGCGCCGCTGATGGCCGCTTATTCTAAATATGATGATATTGAACCAATACTGGTCCATACTGGTCAGCATTATGATGAAAAGATGAGTGATCTGTTTTTTCGTCAGCTGGGTATCCCCACCCCGGATATTAATCTGGGAATAGGTTCAGGTAGCCATGCTGTTCAGACCGCTGAGATTATGAAAGCTTTCGAACCGGTCTGTCTGGAGCATAAACCTGATGCGGTTTTGGTTGTTGGCGATGTCAACAGCACCATTGCCTGTGGATTAGTTGCTGTTAAGCTTGGCATAAAATTGATTCATGTTGAAGCTGGCCTGCGCAGTGGTGATAGAGCTATGCCCGAAGAAATTAACCGCGTCTTAACTGACTCTATTTCCGATATGCTTTTCTGTACCGAACAAAGCGGTGTTGATAATCTCCTTGCCGAAGGGGTCAGCAAAGCCAGAATCCACATGGTTGGCCATGTTATGATAGATACGCTGCTGACAAACCTTGAAAAAGCCAAAGCTTCAAATATCCATAATGAAATGAATGATAATTTTGGCATCGATTGCAGCAAAGGCTATGGCGTATTGACTATGCATCGGCCCAGCAATGTCGATGATCCTATTGTTTTTGGCCGGATACTTGATGCTTTGGAAGTCATCCAGAATGATATGCCTATTATTTTCCCAATGCACCCGCGAACACGCAAGAATATCGCAGGAACTGATCTTGGAAATCGCGTCGACAATATGAAAAATCTTCATTTGCTTGACCCGATAGGATATCTTGATTTTCTAAAACTTACTTCCAATGCCAAACTGGTTTTGACCGATTCCGGCGGCATTCAGGAAGAAACCACCGTATTGAAAATTCCATGTTTAACCTTACGTGAAAACACTGAAAGACCCATAACCGCTGAAATTGGTTCTAATCAGGTGGTTGGCACTGAAACCCAGAATATTCTCAATGCGTATAATCGGCTGAAAGATGGCAGCTTCCGCGAAGCGCAGATTCCACCATTATGGGATGGCAATGCCGCCCCGCGTATTGTCAAAATTATGCATGAGGAATTAAAGTGACAATTTCTTCCGCTAAGTTGGCAACTAAAGCAAAAGTGAATAAGTTTTGGCTATCGGCAGCTATTTGCTATACAATTGTATTACTTATAGCTACCCATATCCCTCAAAAAGTCATGGATAATGAATTTAAAGAATTGACCGATTGGGACAAGCTTTTGCATATCGGAGCTTATGCGGTTTTGGCTACTTTGATTCTATTTTCATTGAAGAAATATAATAGTATGAAACTGGCAATGGCAATAATTGCTATTATCGCCTTTGTCGGCGCCATTGATGAATTAACTCAGCCATATTTTGGTCGATCCTGCCATCTGGACGATTGGTTGGCCGATTTAGCCGGAGCCTTTTTGGCATTGCTATTCCTGAATAAATCCAGCTATTTTAAGTTTCCGTTTCGACATAATCAATGATATGACAATTCCTTAGATAAACTGAGAAATTTTTTTATCGGATTATGTGCCAAAAATGTAGCTAGTGATTCTAAATTTACACAATTTGTTTTTTTTACCGGGTTTTGGTTGACACCCGCAAAAACCGCTAGTAGCATACCATCGCTGTATCCGTAGCGGACGGATAAAAATGGTGGAAATAGCCATTATTTAATGGCTTATGTGATCTGGTAATACTAATTAACCGAGGAACATGAAATGGCTACACATAAAATTGTCTGGACTAAAATTGATGAAGCTCCTGCATTGGCGACCTATAGCTTGCTGCCAGTGATTAAAGCGTACACTCATGGCTGTGACATCGAGGTACAAACCAAAGATATTTCTCTGGCGGGGCGTATCATTGCTAATTTCCCTGATAATCTCACTGACCAGCAGAAAATCCCCGATTGCCTGGCTCAACTGGGTGATCTGGCTAAAACCCCGGAAGCTAACATTATCAAACTTCCAAATATTAGTGCATCAATCCCGCAACTTCAGACCGCGATCAAAGAATTGCAGGCCAAAGGCTATGATATTCCTGATTATCCTCAGGAAGCTAAAACTGAAGCTGATAAACTTATCCAGACAAGATATGCCGTTGTTTTAGGATCTGCGGTTAATCCAGTTTTGCGTGAAGGTAATGCAGACCGTCGGGCCGCGGTCTCTGTTAAAAAGTTTGCCCAGAAGCATCCCCATCGCATGATGAAACCCTGGCCAGAAAGTGGCTCCAAGGCTCGTGTCGCTCATATGAATGATAAGGATTTCTTCGCTAGTGAAAAATCTGTAACTATGCCAACAGCTACTACGGCCAAAATTGAGTTTGCAGGTGCTGATGGTACAAAAAAAGTTTTAAAAGATAATCTAAAACTCCAAACCGGAGAAGTTATCGATTCTGCTGTTATGAATGTTAATGCATTGCGTGAATTCTTTGCCTGCCAGATCCAAGCAGCTAAAAAAGATCACCTGCTATTATCTCTGCATCTTAAAGCAACGATGATGAAAGTTTCTGACCCGATTATGTTTGGCCATTGCGTTTCGGTTTTCTATAAGGATGCTCTGGATAAACATGCCGACACCCTCAAATCAATCGGCGCCAATGTAAATAATGGCTTAGCCGATGTTTTAGATAAACTTAATAAGCTTCCCGCAGAAACCAAAGCCCAAATCGAAGCAGATATTGCAGCTGTCTATGAAACCCATCCTGATCTTGCAATGGTTGACTCTCGCAATGGCATAACCAATTTGCATGTACCTAATGATATTATTATCGATGCGTCGATGCCCGTTGTCGTTCGCGATGGCGGAAAAATGTGGGATAAAAATGACCAGCTCGCTGATACTATTGCCATGATTCCTGACCGCTGTTATGCCACTATTTATCAACAGATCATCGAAGATTGCCAGCAGCATGGCCAGTTTGACCCTGCGACTATGGGCAGCGTCTCCAATGTTGGCCTGATGGCTCAAAAAGCCGAAGAATATGGCTCACACGATAAAACTTTCCAATCTCCTGGCATTGGAACAATTAACATCATTGATGCTGACGGCAATGTGATCCTGAGCCAACCAGTTGAAACCGGCGATATATTCCGTGCTTGTCAAACCAAAGATGCCCCAATTCGTGACTGGGTCAAACTAGCCGTATCCCGGGCAAGAGCCACCGGCTCACCAGCTATATTCTGGCTGAACGAAAACCGTGGCCATGACGCTGAAATTATCAAAAAGGTAAATCAATATCTGCCTGAACACGATACCGAAGGGCTCGATCTTCAGATACTCAAACCCATCGATGCAATAAAGTTTTCGCTGGCAAGAGTCCGTCAGGGCAAAGATACCATTTCTGTTACCGGTAATGTCCTGCGTGACTACCTTACTGATTTATTCCCAATTCTCGAACTTGGCACCAGTGCCCGTATGTTATCAATCGTCCCGTTGATGGATGGCGGTGGATTATTCGAAACCGGTGCTGGTGGTTCTGCTCCCAAGCATGTCCAGCAATTCCTTAAAGAAGGGCACCTGCGTTGGGATTCATTAGGTGAATATTGTGCGATTGTCCCTTCGCTGGAATTAATCGCCAGCAAAACCGGCAATGTAAAAGCCAAGCTGCTAGCAGACACTCTTGACCAGGCTATCAGCAAATACCTCGAAAATGCCAAGGCTCCATCACGTAAGGTAAATGAAATCGATAATCGTGGCAGTGCATTCTATCTGGCAATGTATTGGGCCCAGGCTTTAGCTGCTCAGGATACCGATCCTCAGATGCAGCAGCGTTTCGCAGCAGTTGCCACCCAGCTTGCTGAAAATGAAACTAAAATTAATGAAGAATTACTAGCCGCCCAGGGCCAGCCAGTCGAAATCGGTGGCTATTATCTACCTGATACCATGCTAACCGAAAAAGCTATGCGACCTAGTGCGACATTGAACGCTATTATTGATTCAATGTAGTACAATAAATGAAAATTAAAAGAGCTGGTGATTCAAAATAGGTCGCCAGCTCTTTTTTTATTCCTTACTAATCAATTCCTTAATAGCTTTAGCGGTCGCACAATTTTTTACCACCATTTGCAAATTCTTTTGAACATCTTCATCTTCATCATAATAGATCGATAATGTACTAACTACCAACCCAATAACAGCCCCGGTATTATCCAGAATCGGACATCCCGAAGACCCTTTGGCATAGTCAGCGGTGATTTCCATTTGCTGAATTTGTTTGCCGCGACTTTTCATAATTGCATAACGACTAATCAGTCCTTTAGTCAAGGTGTAGAAATGATGATCCGGGTGGCTGATTACGATAGCGTCGTTACCAACTGGTTTATCCACTCGAACAGGCAATGGCTTAACATCTTTGATGTCGGTTTTGATAACCGCAAGGTCATTTGCCTTGTCGGCGGCTAGAACTTCACGCACTGCCCATATCTTCCCATCAGCAGTTACCGCTACCATTGTTTCACTTACCGTATCATTAACGACATGATAATTAGTTATAACAGTCCCATCGCTATTGACGACAAAGCCGCCAGCAGTCGAGGTATGCCAGTTATCACAGTGCGGGCATTTATAAAGCTTGGCAATAATAACGATACTACGTTTGCATTGTTCATAAAGCTCCGGTAGAGCCTTGGTTGTCAGTGTCGGTCTTTGAGCGTCAACCTCACATGATTTCTTATTAATGCCTTTGCGAATTTCTGTTAATGCTGTGAGTTTATTGGCATCTAATAAATTGCTGATTTTATCTTCCAGCTCTGATGTCAGTTGCGAATCGCTAAGGTTATCAATATCAACGCAAACCTGATTCTGGCAAGGCTGAAAAGTTCTGAAATCGACGACCGGCCCGCTAGTGTCTAGACACCCCCCGACCACTAAAGAAGCAGATACAATTAGAATCAAGTTTAATATTAACCGGATTTTCATCTTTTCTCTCCTGTATGCAATACTTTTATTTAAAAGAAAAAACCCCCGAATAAAATCGAGGGTTATATTTATTATTCAAGCTCAAAAGTTTCCTGATAACTTGGCACCGTGACATTCCAACCAGTTTCTTTTTTAAGATGATCCTTAAAACTATCAGAAGCTTCAGTTTCGCCATGCACAACAAAGATTTGTTTCGGAGGCGTTTTTAACGCAGTAATCCAGTTTGTCAGTTCATTACGGTCGGCATGACCTGAAAGTCCATGAACTTTGGTGATTTTGGCATTAACCGCCCATTGCTGACCAATAATACGAATTGGATTTTTACCTTCTAATAGCAATCGCCCCAGAGTACCTTGCGCCTGATAGCCCACAAAAACAATAGTGCTTTCCGGTCTGGAAATATTTGCCGCTAGATGATGCTTGATACGGCCACCAGTACACATTCCCGAACCGGCGATGATGATAGCTGAGCCTTTGATATTATTAATCGCTTTTGACTGAGCAGTGGTAGGGGTCATCGTTAGACCATTGAAATTAAATGGGCTTTGATGATTATTGTGCATATCAGTCATTTCTTCATCATACATTTCGGGATGATTTTTAAAGATTTCGGTAACCTTAACCGCCATCGGACTATCCAGGAAGGTCATCAAACGCGGTATGCGTTTTTCACGAACAAGTTCATTAATATGATAAAGCAATTCCTGAGCCCGTTCGACTGCAAAACTTGGTATTACGATATTGCCACCCCGAGTAACGGTGTCATTTATAATATCGGCTAACTCATCTTTTGAACCTAATGCTGGTTTGTGAATTCTATCGCCATAAGTTGATTCTACCAGAACATAGTCGGCCTGATCAAAATAGCTTGGGTCGTTGAGTATAGGTTTGTCGTGGCGGCCAATATCGCCAGAACATAGCACAGTGCGTTGCTTGCCTTCAGTTTCAACATTAAGGTAAATCATCGATGAACCCAGAATATGACCTGAATCAAAGAAAGTAGCATCAATCCCATCAGCGACATTTATTTTTTGTTTATAGTCAACCGTTGCAAATAATGGTTCGGTATCTTCAACATCTTCGATAGTGAAAAGTGGTTCTAGTGGTCTCGGTGATTTGCGTTTTTCTCTTGCATGACGTTTTTTCTTGTACTCGATATCTTCTAATTGCAACCTGGCCGAATCGTACATGATAACACTTGCGATTTCAGCAGTGGCGGTAGTACAGAAAATTTTGCCCTTAAAACCTTCTTTGACAAGCTTTGGTACTAAACCGCAATGGTCAAGGTGGGCATGAGTCAGCAAAATAGCGTCAAGTTTTGAAGGACTAAATGGGAATGGATCCCAGTTGCGATCCTGGTATTGACGTTCCTGATAATACCCGCAATCAACTAGTACTGAAGCTTTTTCGGTCTGAATGAGATGACGACTACCAGTTACATTCTGGACTGCGCCAAGAAAACTTATTTTTAAACCCATATTATTCTCCTGATATAATTATGATTAAAGTTTACAATACCAGTGTAACAGGAGCCTATGGCTTCTGTCAATTAGTTTATTAATACCCGGTAATTGATCCTGCGAGTCCCCTTGGGGTCATAAAGTCCGATGCGGATATATTGCCCTAGCCATTCGGTGGCATTGGGAACTACATAATTTTTGGTTATGGTTCCATTGGGTTCCAGACCGGAGATACTTTTTTCGATATGATCCATATCTGGATAATCTACAAAGCTTCGCATCGTAATAGGCTCATCAGTCTCATTGGTTATAACCTGCTGGATAAGCAGATCATTCTGATTGATTCTCTTAGTAAAAATTGCAACATTTATGCCTGTTAGTTTGATCTCAAACGGTATTTCTACCTTGAATCTATAACTTTTGTCAGCTTCGACAATAATATGGGCCTGAAATGATTTTTCGCCGCCAACTTCATTTGCGGGGATTTTAACATAGATTGGCTGATCGAGAACCCCATCACGACTAAGAGTGAAATTGATGGTTTGTGGGTCAAATGCCCAGTTCCGTTTCATATGTCGCCCAGGCCCAAGTATAATTTGTCCTGAAATTGGAACACCGAATGGGTTCTTAAAGCTTAGATTGACCTGCTGTCTGGCTGCGGTAGCTTCCAGTGCTTCTGGTGTTAATTTTATGTCGGCTCTTAACTGGGCTATTCTGCTGTCGATATTGCTGATTAGTACAGGGTAGCCTTTGAGATTGATCTTAGTTATTCCATTGATATTTGTAAATGGATGTCTGTCACCAAAAATATCAATGGCCTTGATGTTTTGGCCCAGATATAGCTCGATATCTTTGCCTTGAGGTTCCTTATGGTAATCATAGAGTTCATCCCATATTGCAATCGTGCCTTTGCCATCTCGATTGAATATCAACGCATTTATACCCGGAGCGAATTCAAATTGACCAGTATATGTCATCGCACCAAGCTCAAGTGCTATTGTTCTAAAAATTGGAAAAAATTCATCTGGCTCTATTTCATCACGGCCGTTGCGATTGGTTTGATGCCAGGGCTGATCGATAAATATCATTTCGGCATCGGCTTTTTTTGCGAAAATAATCCTTTTGGCAAAATCTACCAGGACATCTTCTTTGTCATAAATATCACGACTTAGTGGCTTGATAGCAGCCCAGATATGAGTAAAACCTCTATCATTGAAATCTTTGATATACTCGGCAATGTTTTTTGGCGCAATAGTTTCAGAAATATTTAGAGCAATATATTCAGTGCCAGCAGCTCCGCTTTTGATGTCAATAGCGCTATCGATGGGTGAAATTAAAATTGATTCGTTGAACATTTGAGGAAATTCAGTTCTGAGCTTTTCCAACACAGATTTTGTGCGAATATCCCAGTTCTTATTCTCTTTGCCCGTGCCAATTTGCCAGACCATAACCCCCCGGGCATATTTGGCCATCAATTCATTGATATGGTCCTGCCAGAGTTCAGTCTTTTGACTGAAAACGTCGATTGCGCTGCGTGAATTAATATCGAATTTCTGAGCCAGCGAATTTGGCATGTCATCGAATGCCGCGATTACTTCAATATGGCTTTTTTTAAGCTCGCGCAGTTTACGTTCAAACTGTTTCTCTGTCATGAAAGCCCCGGGTATTTCAGGGGTTTTATGCCAGACCGGAATTTTTACTCTTTCAATTTTGAGCATTTGCGCCAGTTTAATTGCGGTATCAAGGTCACCAATATCTTTATTCAGCAGTGATATGCCAAAGCCATTGCCTCTTGCAATATTGTTTTGTAATTCAGCTAAAATGCAGAATTTCAATGACCGCTGGGCAATTTGAGTTTCATAAGAGATAATATTAAGTTTTGCGATATACCAGCCTGGCCCTAATGAATCTACCGGTATTTTTCTTTCTGATATTTGTCCTTCCGCAATCGCCAACATCCATTCTTCGTTAAATACAGGCTGTTCATACAAGTTGAAAATGTCTAATTGTATACGATAATCCAGTGTAGTTACACCATCAACCTCAACTACAAGGGTTGCGGGGTTATCAGAATCGAAAACATTTCCCGCACTGATAGATCGTAAGATAACTCGTGGCAACTGAAAAATCGAAATATCGTCAAACCAGGCGACCGCATCAATATTGTTTTGAAAGACTCGTGATACCGAAACGCCTTCCTTATTCCATTGTTCTTCCTGCAATAGCCATACGCTAAGGTGCAGGTAACGGGCCTCCGGGAAATTCCCCGGGACATATGCTTCCATTAAAGCCCAGCCGTCCCTGCCCTGATCATCTGTGCTGATTAACTGAGAGACATTTTCGCTACCGGGGATGATCTGTCCGTTTCGGGTCGTCAAAGCACATCTGATTTGAGCCCGGCAATTATCAGAATTTTCCAAATGAACATATCCGCTGATAGTGCAATCGCTGCCCGGTTTAACTCTGATACGCTTTTGACCATATTCAAAGGCGATACTGCCGCCATCACCTATTAGTGAAAAGCTCATTTTGCCGCTACGGGAATGGTTATCGTCAAGTTTACCGATAGAAAAATGGGGAAAACCTGGCTTAAAAGGAGATTTTTTCCAGTACATCGGAATTGGCAAGCCATGGGTCTCTTCAAAATCGAAGGTCTGCATCACACGCCTGCCGGTCATCTGGGCTATGCTGTTATTGCCATTAGCCCCAATCTGGGCCCAACAGCAATCGACAGGGATAGCAAATAATAAAACAAATATATATTTTTTGAGGTCAAACAATTTCTAAAATCCTCATTTTTTCGCCAATATTAAATAATTATGCATATCATATATCGGTAAACAAAAGTTTTCAGTATAAATATTACCCATTTGACACAAAAAAAGCCCACCAAAATTCATTGGCAGGCTTGTTTATTTCATATGCAGTGGTTGTTTTGTTAGATATCGCCTTTAATGAAACTCATATCTTGATCGCCACGGCGTTTGTATCCTTTACTCCATTTTAGATTCCAGAGATCATCAGCATTTACGCGTCTTGTGGAAGCATCCAGAAAACCAATGTTGATTCCATCGCCATGGCGCTTCATGAGAACGGTTGTGGCTGTAGTCCATAGACCGGTCCCATTATAATAATTGGTAACATCAGTTAATTGCTGTGGTATTGCATCGCTTTGACTAGGATAGAAATTGTGCCAGCGAGCATCCATAAGAAGAGGGATTTCATTGCCACCTTTTTCGTTAATATTTGAATAATATCCGCTAGACCCACCATTTCTTGTCCAGAAGTTTTCGCCATAACTTCCCATACCAGAATCATCATTAGGCAACCAGCTGATATTAACGGGATTCATCCACCAGGCGCCTGTTGTTGTCCCAGGTCTTCTGTTGGCATCCCATATCTGTGTAGATTTTTTATTGGCTGTGGGACAGAAACGAAATTCATCTAAATTATCATAATAATCTCTAAGTACTTGCATGAATGAGTTCTCTGTACTGTTCCAGTTTGTATTTGCCAATTTGCCATTGTGGTCGTCTGCATAAAATTGAAAACACATGCCCCATCCTCTCAAATTTGAAAGGCAAACGGTAGCCTGTGCATTTCTACGAGCTTTGCTCAGGGCTGGCATTAAGATGCTGACCAGCAAGGCGATAATTGAGATGACGACTAGTAACTCAATAAGTGTAAAACCTTTTTTTCTTTTCATTATAAACCTTTCGTAAATAAAACCAGATGGCCAAAACAATGAAATAACCATTATTATATTAGCCTATGTATATATATAATGCAACATTTAGACGTAAATGGACCATAAAAATTGTTTTTTTACTAAATTTCACAAGATTCCGTTCATTTTTTATAGAAACAACAAATTCCACATCAGGTTAAGTTAGTTGCGATGCAGGTATTTATCAGAGATACGGGATAACTTATCCAGTTAATTCTGCTATCTGTCGGGAACGCTATACTCAATTTTGAGACAATAATAAATGATTGTTTATTTGAATTTTTGTTGCTATAATATAAGTGACAGTATTGTTGGCACTGTTTGGTTTTTTTGATCTTCAGGCTCATCACTTTAAGTTTAAAATTCCTCTGCAAGTGGCTTTTATGTCGCGGTATTGTATTATGGAAGGATCATGTGGGAATATCCTTCTCGTAGGAACATTACTTATTTAGCCCTAAAGTAATTGCTTTAGGCCCTCATTTATTGAAAAGAGCAAATTTTGAGAATTTTATTAGTTCAGCCAGACTATGTATCTGGAATTGGCGGTTTTCGCATGGTAGCGATGCCAGAACCTTTGCATTTAGAGATGTTAGCTACGATGATCAGTGAGCACGACATTCAGATTCTGGATATGCGAATTGATGCCAATATCGAAGAAGTATTAAATGAATTTCAACCAGAAATGGTTGCAGTTACCGCTTTGACAACCGAAGTTGCTGCCGCAAAAGATATTTTAAAGCGAGTCAAAAATTTTTCCCCAAAGATTTTTACGGTAATTGGTGGTCATCACGTCACACTTATGCCTGATGATTTTTATATAGATGATGTTAATGCAATCGCAATAGGTCAGGGTGAACAAATGTTTGCCGAACTGGTTATGGCGGTCCAAAACCAAAGCTCACTGGCAGATGTCCCAAGTATCATTTGGCAAGGTGAAAACAGCGATTTTATCCATAATCCACTTTCGAATAAGAAAATTGATATGGATAGCCTGGCTTTGCCAGCCAGAGAATTAACCGAAAAATATCGTCAGGAGTATTTTTTCCTTTTTGATAAGCCTGACACATCCGTTTGCACTTCAAGGGGCTGTCCATTCAAATGTAATTTTTGCAGTGTCCACGAATTCTATGGCGGTAAAATATCACAGATGTCGGCCCAGCGGGTTATTCAGGAGATTCTTGCGGTCGAAACTGACCATATTACTTTTATCGATGATAATTTCTTGATGAATTATAAACGTGAAAATGAAATAGCCGATTTGATAAAAGCTCAGGGAATTAAAAAATCATATTCGATGGAATGTCGCACTGATTCGATTGTTAAACATCCTGAATTAGTTAAAAAATGGGTGGATATTGGTCTATATGCGGTATTATTGGGTTTAGAGGGTGCTGGTGATGATACTTTAGCCAGCGTTAATAAATCAAATAGCATCGATACAAATAACCGGGCGATTGAGATTCTTCAGGATAATGGTGTAATTATCTGGGGTGCTTTTCTGGTCGATCCAGACTGGGCTCAAGAAGATTTCAAAAAGCTAAGCGATTATGTTCATCAAAAGAAAATTACTCATACCCAATATACTGTCCTGACACCTTTGCCCGGCACCGAACTATATCGCCAACGCCATGATGAGCTATTGACTCATGATTACTCCTGTTTTGATACCTTGCATTCGGTTTTGCCCACAAGATTGCCTCGGGAGAAATTTTATCAGCTTTTTGCTGAACTATACCGCCAAAGTGATGTTATGCCATATTATGATCTGGTTCAGGCTGGTAAAATGACTATAGCCGATTGTCGGCGAGGCAAGCAGATGCTTGACGCAATGGCTAGCTGGGAAAGTTATGTTGCCAACGACCCGATATTGGGTGTGAAAACCCTGCCTACGATGGGCTGACCATAATTATAGGAGGAGCAATTCAAGCTTTATAAGTCATCTTGGCGATACCATAAATGAGATTATTTATTCTTATTAATGGAGATAGCATGGAGTTTGACAAATGTTTTTTTTGCCGATCAGCTGATAGCCAGTTTCTTTATGGGACGGATCACTATAATCTACGTAAGTGTAATAATTGTCAGCTTGTGTTTAAATCTCAATTGCAGGAACAGGATGTTGGGGAATTAAATGCCGAACTTTACGATGAAAAGCTGACGAATTATCGGTTAAAAAATCGCAAAAGAGGGGTATTTTTAGCGAAAAAGCGTCGAAAAGTTGTCGCGAAGTACCTTTTGGGGACTGCAAAAATACTGGAAATTGGGCCTGCCACAGGTGAATTCATTGAATGTGCCTTGGAAAAAGGTTATGAGATAGAGGCAGTAGAAACCGCAAAACCTTTTGTAGAGTTTCTACGCGAGCAGTATGGGATATACTGCCATGAAGGTTATCTTGACAGTTTGCCCCAGGAACATGGGGACTATGATGCGGTTGTATTATTCCATGTTTTGGAACATATCAGCGACCCTAGTTACATTTATCGAACAAATCAAACAGCGTTTGAAACCTGATGGTATTATATATATTGAAACTCCAAATTATAATAGTATTCACCGTAAAATGTGGGGTTATTTGTGGTCAAATGCTAATATTCGGGATCATTTGACTCTGCCATCGGCCAGGCCACTTAGTTTATTGCTTCAAAAACAAGGTTTTGAAGTTAAGTACCGTAGCACTTTTGAGAATTATTGGGAAATCTTCTTTTCAACAATTTTTACGATTTTGAGTGTGCGGCAAATTAAGAGGTATTGTCAGCCACAGAAAATTGTTGCTATTGAAAGTGGGAATAATGAAACGGCGAAAAACAAATCTTCACTCAGAAGTTATTTGTCGCAGGAATTACCGGCTACAATAGCAAGTTGGCTGGCATGGTTGACCTGGCTGCCAAGAAAAATAATTTGTAAGCTGGGAATGGGTTATGAATTATCAATTGTGGCAAGGCGGAAGGTGGATTGAAATTTGGGTAAAGCACTACCTTCAACATAATTGCGATAGTGGCTATGTCTGTTCAAGACTACATGGCATTGCGGGAGTAAGACAAGGCATGCCTTGTCTCTACAGTTTGATTTTTAAGGCATTTAATTGCTTTAGGTAAATTTTAGCTACTGGAGCAACCGACGATTATTGACAAGAAATAAGGTTTTCTATCTGGCCGACGCACTACGGGGACAAGCTGGAAGCTTATCCTACATATGGCTAAAATGTTACAGCTTTAGTAAGTTGGTAAGCTTGTCGGGTCGGTACCAAGAGTTTTATTTGGTTGGGGGCCCATTTGGAATTCTAAGATGCCGCCTGCGGTTATTTCATCATGGGTAATCCATAGTCGATCAATTTTTTTGTCGTTGAGTTTAATTGATTGGATATAAATATTAGAATCAGAATTATCTCTGGCAATAATTGTAAAAGATTTTCCTTTAGCATAACGTTTATCTAATCTGAAAGATATTTTGCTAAATAAGGGGCTGGTGATCATATATTGGCCATCGCCTGGATTGACTGGATGCAAGCCGCTGGCGGCTAAGACATACCATGCGGACATCTGGCCAACATCTTCATTGCCGCAAAGGCCCTGGACATCGGTTCCATAGGCATTATTACAAATTTTTCGAGTCCATTTCTGAGTAAGCCATGGCGAATCTGTATAGTTGAACATGAAAGGGACATGATGCACCGGTTCATTAGGATGGTTATAATAATTATTCCAGAGGAAATCTTCGGGAGCCTTATCAAAAAAGGATGTTAATTCCTGCATGAAATAATCCTTGCCCAACAAATCCATCATTCCCCTGACATCATGAGGGACAAACCATCCTTGTTGAAATGGATTGGATTCAGTGCATCCCTGGCCATGAACGGTTTTGCCTTTCCATGGCAGCCAACTGCCATCTGCATTTCTTGTTCTGAACCATTTTACGGAAGGGTCATAGCTTTTTTTATAAGACAATGATTTTTCATAATACTTTTTTGCATCATCTTTTTTGCCGAGCAATTGGGCAAAATGTCCGGTACACCAATCAGTATAGGCATACTCAAGAGTTTTTGAGAGACTGCCGGGTGTATAGCCTTTGGGATCATTGGAGAATTTTTCGACAGAATTGACGCTATAGTTATATGCTTTGTTAATATCGTAATTACGAATACCTTTGGTATATGCATCGACAATTACCGATACGGCAGGGTTGCCTAACATACATCCGGAATAGGCATTCATCATTTCCCAACGTGGGTAGTAATTTTTTTCACTTAATTCGGCCAACTGGATAAGAGAATTTACCTGGTCATTAACCAGTTCAGGGTTGATGATGGTTTGCAGCGGGAATTGACTGCGAAAGACATCCCAGCCACTAAAGATTGATCGGTAGGTAAAGCTTTGGGATAGGTGTTTTTTGTTGTCAGCTCCGATATAATAGCCATCAACATCAGAAACGCTTCTCGGGTCTATCATTGTATGGTAAAGAGCTGTATAAAATATTTTTTTCTGGTCTTCACTGGCACCTTCGATTTTAACCCTGTCGATGGCATTGGCCCAAAGCTGTCGGGCCTGGGTATGTGTTTCATCGAAATCCCAGGTGGGAATGTCATGCTTAAGGTTTTTTCTGGCTCCGTCCATACTGACAAAAGATATGCCCGATTTAACCAGTATTTGTTGGTCTGCAGTTGTTGGGAATTCGACAAAAAAACCAAGATGTTCACCTTGCTGCTCTCGACAGGTGGGTAATATTTCAGCTTTGGCTACAAGGTCGCGATATTTTTGGCTTGTTATGTCCTGACGTTTTCTGGGCCAGTCGTCAGGGATATCAGCGGAGTATATTCCAAAGTTTTTCAGCGGGATATTAAATTCGCAATAAAAATATACTGTGTAGTCGGCTTTGCCTGCTCCATTGCCCCAGCCACCGCCTTCGGGTGGGCATTTCATCCAGCCCTGAATGGTATGGTCGTCGATAACTTTGATATACTGCTGAGTCGATGTTCCGCCAACTCGTCGGGCCAGGTCTATCTGGATTCTTGAAGTCTGCGATTTTGGATAGGTAAAACGCAGGATACCTGCATGAGCGGCAGCGGTAAGTTCTGCTCTGATGCCATAGTCATCCAGAGTTACTGCATAGTAGCCAGCTTTGGTGATTTCATTTTCATGAGAAAATCTTGAGCGATAGCCTTCGTCGGGATTGTCAGTGCGGCCACAAGCTGTTTTTAATGGGCCAGTGGTTGGCATTACAAGGAAATTGCCAAGGTCGCCATACCAGCCAATACCACTCATATGGGTGAAACTGAAGCCTTCAATGGTATTATGATGGTAGGAATAACCCGGGCCATTATCGCCACCGGTGATAGTGTCGGGGCTAAGCTGGACAAGACCAAACGGAGTTGCAGTTCCAGGGAAGGTTTTGCCCAAGCCATGGCCAGAACGAGCAACCTTGCCGGATGTCGATGCACCTATGATTGTATCGATATAGTCGACTGGTTCACTGGCGGATAAGGGGTATGTGCACGCGAAAATAAATAATGCGATAATCGATAGTTTGAGATTTTTTTTCATAAATTTTCCATTTTTAAAATTTGAATGCAAATACAAGTATTAACTGCACTCTGATTATTTTTTGGTTATTACAAAAATAGCTTCGTTGGCCAGAAGGTTGGGCAGGATGTTTATAGGTCTTCCCAGTCTGGAGCTAAATGGTATTCGTTTAATGAGTTTTGCGTGCAGTTGGTTTTCGATAAAAGTTTCAAAGTCGCTGATCGAAAGATAATTGACGGCGGTTTTATCGAACCATGAATCTGGCAATGCGCCCCAAACGGGAGCTTTGCCCTTGAAGAGTAATTGCAGGCGACTTTGCCAGTAAGCGAAATTTGGGAAGGAGACAATGACTTTTTGGCCAATGCGCAATAGTTCGTTGAGGGTTTCGGGGATATGATTGATAACCTGAAGGGTATGGCTCAGGACAACATAATCAAAGCTATTGTCGGCAAAGATATGAAGATTGTCATGTAAATCATATTGGAGAACATCAAGGCCATCGGCAGCGCAAAGGCAGAGGTCTTCCTGACTGAGAGTGAAGCCAACGCCCTGAGTGTTTTTGGTTTTTTTCAGGAGTTTGAGCAGTTTGCCATCGCCGCAACCTAAGTCCAGAACTTTGCTGTCGGGTTTGATGAGGTCGCTAATCATATGGTGGTCAAGGCGTTTGCCTTTGAATATGCTGTCTCCAAAACGATGTTGATGGGAAGAGCTGGTATTGTTTTGATTTTTTTCAGGGGCAATAATTTGTTTTTGAGTCTGGTTTAGAAATCCGGTGATAAGTCGACCCTGGCAATCAGTTTCCAGCAGGAAGGAATCATGGCCAAAGGGGCAGGTAATGTTAGCGTAAGTGACATTTTTTTCGGCCTGGATCAGGGCATTGGTAATATCCTGAGATTGACCGGGAGTAAAGAGCCAATCGGAATCAAAGCTGATGACCAGGAACCTGCATTTTGTCTTAGACATAGCCTCGGCAAGTGATCCATAGCGGCGGCCAAGGTCAAAATAATCCATGGCTTTGGTCAGGTACAGGTAAGTGTTGGCATCAAAGCGGTCTACAAATATGCTGCCCTGATAGTCAAGGTAGCTTTCGACGGAGAATTCCTTTTCAAAGGCGTATTGATAATCCTGGGCATTTTGCAGGCGGCGGCCAAACTTGGCGTGCATGGCTTCTTCGGATAGATAGGTTATGTGGCCAATCATGCGAGCGACAGATAGGCCGCCATCGGGTTGGGACCCGCTATTGTAATAATTGCCATTCTGGAAATTTTTATCGCGCAGGATGGCATTGCGGCCCACGGCATCAAATGCGATACTTTGGGCACTTAGTCTGCCCGTGGAAGCAATTGTCAGGGCCGCGGAGGTTTTGTCTGGGTAACGAATTGCAAAATCGAGGACTTCCATGCCGCCCATGCTACCACCGGCGATAGCTAAGAGTTTATCAATTCCTAAATATTCGAGCAACTTAGCCAGGACATCGACCATGTCGCCAATGGTTATGATGGGGAAATTCAAGCCATAGGGCTTAGATGTTTCCGGGTCGATAGAGCCCGGACCGGTTGTGCCCATGCAGCCACCGAGAGAATTTGAGCAAATAATGAAATATTTGTCGGTATCAAAGGCTTTGCCGGGGCCAACCATGTTTTCCCACCAGCCGGGCTTACGGTCGGTTTTTTTATGGCGTCCAGCAATATGAGCATCGCCAGTTAAGGCATGGGTTATTAAAATCGCATTGTCGCAATTGGCGTTAAGTTGGCCATAAGTTTCATAAGCGACATCGATAGGGCCCAGAAAAGTGCCATTTTCAAGTTTAAGCTTGTTTTCGTGGTCAAAAAGCCTGATAGATTTTTTTTCGACTATGCCAACGGATTGGGCATTGTTATCCAAAAGTTCTTCGCCGGGTTGAGCTGGAGAATTGTTTGATTGTACGGTTTTATTTTCCATCGGTACATTATACCAAGACAATTTCAGAAATCAATCTATCGATTTAGCTCAATATCTTTGATTATGCGCATAAAAAATACGCATAACATCCCCTCTTTTGTTATGCGTATTAATAGTTCACTTATGGAGTTATATTATTTGTCTTCACCCTGATCGAGCATTTTGCGCAGGTAGGTGTTTTCTCTGCGGGTGGCTTCCAGGTCGAACAGCAGATATTTGGTGCTGAGGCGTAAGCGATCCAGGGAATCCTGCAGGGCACCGATGCTCTTTTTGATCTGGGTGTGTCTTTCTTTGGTTTCTTCAACGAGACCTTCCATTTTTTTACGCTGGTCGGCTGGCAGGGTGTTGATTTCGTCAGTTAGTTTGTCCAGTTTTTCTTTGAAGTTTGACTCGTCCATATTATTGCTCCTTGGCATATATAAATAATTCAATTTTATTTAGGCTAACGGAGATATGTATTTGCAAAGGCTGTGCCAGTATAATAATAATTCGAGATTATTTTGGAAATATGCATTTAGAGGTCAAAAAAAGCAGATTTTTATGGTTTAAGTGGGAATTTATCAATTGAGAAATGCGGTGGGTTTATAACTATTGTTGTTTAAAATGAACTATGGGTGTTGTTGTGTTGATTTTTTGCAACATGTACCTTGAATATTTAAAAACGTCGTTCCTAATATTCACGGTAAACACAGTTCTGGGCCTGCCTTTTGTTTCAGTTGTCATTTAATCCTGAAATGATAACGCGGCGGTGGGGCAGTTGTTTATTATTTCATCGGTTTTTACACTTAGCGCTTCGGGCCAATCCATACCGATGGCGGGTGACAGGGTTGAATTGTAGCCACGATTGATAAAGGTTAGATTGGGGTTGATGGTAATGCATTTTCCGCATTTGATACATTTACCACTTTCGTAAATTACGTGGCGGCCATCAATTTCGCATTCGATTTTTTCTAATGCAGGTTTATCGCATTGGAAGCTTTGGAAGTTGGCGTCATATTGCTGGGAATATTTTTTCAGGCCACATTGCTCTTTTTTCAGGCAATCGCAATGGAGGCAAAGCTTAGCGGATTCAAGGATATTGTCTTTTTCATTATTTGGCCGGGCAGGCATGATCGCTTTGATTGCCTCTATATGCTGTTCATTTAATTTACCGATGCGACAATTAAACAGCTTTGGATTATCAATTTTGTCACCTTTTAGATGGCTGATAATATCGCTGCATGATTTTTTGACTTTACCCATGGCAAGGACTGCTGATTTTGCTGGTTTAACCGCTGAGCCGATAGAGTAAACTTTATCAATGCTGGTTTTATGCGTTTGGGTATCAATCGCTATTCCTGTTTTGCTATATTGCAAATTTGCCTGTTCTATTTTATTTTCACCAGTTGCAAGTATAACCGCATTATAATCTTTGGATAGCTGTTCAAGGGTGAAATCCACCCCTAATTCCTGGGAAAGATGAACTTCGTGGCAAGCTTCAAGAATTTCCATGGTTTCGGCGGTTAATAATTCCTTGTCGATTTTGGTATCATTTAGCGTGCCGCCGGGTTTATTGTTTTTATCGAAAACAGTACAATTGCAGCCGGCTATTGTCATTAAGTATGCGGCGGTTAATCCTGCAGGGCCGGCGCCGATGATGGCGATATTTTTGCCGATATTTTGAGCTGGGGCTGGGGTATAAGGTTTTTCTTTAGCTAAATCATTTTGGGCCAACTGGATTTTAATTGACGCGATAGGTATAGATGTATCAAATTGTTTGCGGCGACAGATGCTTTCACAGGGTCGCGGGCATAAAAGACTGACTATGGCGGGCATGGGCATTGCGTTTTTCATAACCTTGATGGCTTTATCGTCATTTTTGTTTTCGATGTGGGTGAGCATTGCTGAAATATCCAGGCCAAACGGGCAAGCTATCTTACAAGGTTCATAGCAATCGCCGAGATGGTCGCTGAGTAATAATTCCAATGCTCCTTTGCGGGCCTTAAGGACATCATCGCTTTGGGTATCGACAACCATGCCATCTTTGGCTACGGTCGCACAGGCGGGTACGAAATTATCAATTCCCTGTACCTTGACTACACAAACAAAGCAGGATGTGCAGGGTTTCTTGCCCTGTAAATAGCAAAGCGTGGGGATGTCAATGCCTATGCTGTTGGCGGCCTGTAAGATTGTGGTGTTTTCGGCGACTTCAATGCTTTTATTGTCTATTCTTAATTTAATCATAATATGCTTTTAACTTATAATATCAATGGCATCTTCGGGGCAGATGTCTTTGCAGCCATTGCATCTGATGCATTTTTCGGTGTCGATTTCGTGTTTTTCATAGGGTTTATATTCGATGGCACTCACTGGGCAGACCCGTGCGCACATCACACATCCGATGCAATTATCGTTGACTTCATAGCGAATCAGATCGGGGCATTTTCCTGCCGGGCATCTGCCTTCGATATGGGCTATGTATTCATCTTTGAAATATTCCAAAGTCGAAAGGATAGGATTCGGTGCGGTTTTGCCCAGACCACACAGTGAGGTATGTTTAACGCTAAGGGCTAATTCGTGCAACTTATCAATGTCAGTTAATACCGCTTTACCTTTACAGAATCTATCGAGAATTTCCAGCATTCGCTTGGTGCCAACACGACAGAACGTGCATTTTCCACAGGATTGATCCTGAGTGAATTCAAGGAAATAGCGGGCGATATCAACCATGCAGTCACGGTCATCCAGAACTATCAGACCACCGGAGCCCATAATCGCACCGGCTTGCTGTAATGCTTTATAGTCAACTTTAACATCGAGCATTCGACCCGGTAGAGTGCCGCCGGAAGGGCCGCCGATTTGAACGGCTTTTAATTTGCCCGGGGCCGGTACGCCACCGCCGATGTCTTCGATAATTTCTCTGATAGTAATGCCCATTGGCACTTCGACCAGGCCACCGCGTTCGATTTTGCCGGCCAAGGCAAAAACTTTGGTGCCTTTACTGGATTCTGAACCGATGGAATTGAATTCCTTAGCTCCATTTAATATCAGCCAGGGCAGTGTCGCCAATGTTTCGACATTATTGACAATCGTTGGGCAATCATGTAGGCCTTTAACTGCCGGATAGGGCGGGCGTATTTGCGGCATGCCACGTTGGCCCATGATAGAAGCGATAAGAGCGGTTTCTTCGCCACAGACAAATGCGCCGGCACCTTCGACGATTTTTATATCAATTGAAAAATCGCTATGGAGAATATTGTTACCCAGTAATTTTTGTTTGCGACATTGTTCCAGTGCTTCTTTGACCCGCAGTAATGCCAGAGGGTATTCTGCTCGAATATAAAATAATGCTTCGTGGGCACCGATGGCATAAGCGGCGATAATGAGGCCTTCGATGACCCGGTAAGGATAAGATTCTAAAAGCATCCGGTCCATAAATGCACCAGGGTCGCCTTCATCGCCATTACAAATGAGATATTTTTTCTCAGCCTTGGCATCGAAAGCGATTTGCCATTTAATACCAGATGGGAATCCACCGCCACCACGTCCACGAATTTGTGATTCGGTAACAATGTCAATGATATCCTGCTGTTTATGGCTGAAGCATTTTTTCAGGCCTTCAAAGCCACCTTTATCGAGGTATTCCTGTAAGTCCGGTGGTGAAATCTGGCCATGATATTCGGTGGTAATATGTTTTTGCCGATCAAGAAAGGCCGCTACGGGTTTGTCGCGCAGGCCAATGCCATAATGACTGGCCGGGGTAGCTGCTCCATCGGATAGAACTTCATCCAGTGCATTACGCAGTTTAGCGACAATCTTTTTACCGATTTTTGGCGGGCGAAAATGCTTGAGGATAATTTTTTCTACATCGGCACATTGTACCTGGGCATATAAATGCGACTTTCCGTTAGCAAGTTCAATTTCCATCAAAGGTGTCTGGTGGCACATTCCTACGCAGCCAACCGGTTTAATTGTGGCATTGATATTATATTGCTCAAGCGTTGCCTGAACAGCTTTGCGAACATCATCGCTACCACGGGCGATACAGCATGAGCCCAGGCCCAGTTTGACAATGCCTTGGGCCGGGCCGATAGGTTTAGCTTGTTTTTTATCCTGTTCTTTCAACTTGCTTAAAAATAGATAATCCTTAAGCATCTGCTCAACTTTACCTGCATTAATGTGGCCAAAAGTAATATCGCCAATCTGTACCGCAGGTGCCAGTGTGCAGCATCCCAGACATGCGACTTTTTCAACCGTAAATAAGCCATCGGCGTCGGTATCTTCGCCATCTTCAATTTTTAGATGTCGTCGCAATGCATCAGTAACTCCTGGGGCACCTTTGACGTGGCAGGCAGTTCCATGACATACACAGACGACATGCTTACCGACGGGTTTGTGTCGGAACTGGCTGTAAAAAGTCGATACGCCGGCGATGTCTCTGGCTGATAGATCGGTAACCTTGGCTAAATGCTCCAGAGCTTGCTTGGGTAGATATCCATAATGATGCTGTATCGCCTGTAATATTGCGATCAGATTTTCGCTGACCGGGCCAATGTCATTTGCTATGGTCTCAACCGGTTGTAATTCAATTTCGTTCATTTTTCGATCTATTTCTTTCCTATGGCAAACAAATGATTTTTGGTGCGGATGTAAATTATGCCATTAGCAATTGCCGGGCTGGCGGTTACGGATTCTTGCAGTTTATTGCTCCCGATAAGTTTAAATTCACTGGCAGCTTCGACAATGAATGTCTCGCCTTTGTGGCTGGTCAAAAGAACTTTGTCACCAACAAGTACAGGTGATGCCTGGAATTCCTGCTCAAATTCATGTACCCAGAGCAGTTGGCCAGATTTAATTTCAAAGCATGCCAGGTTGCCATCGCTGGTCAAAAGCCAAAGAAAATTATCATTAGCCAGCGGGCTGCACGTGTCAGGAATATTATCTTCAATTTCCCATTTGATTTCAGGTTTGCCATCAATTACGGTTATGCCTTTGGCATAATAATTCGGTGCGATAACGACATAAATGCCGTCGCCAAAGACTGCAGTTGGTGCTATATCTGCTTCTACCGATTCAATTTTCCATAGTTCTTTTCCGGTAAGTGGGTCATTACATATTGTAAAAGGTTCGGCAGTCGTTATTAGCATGGGCTTATCATTTTCAAACAGTATTACCGGCGATGACCATGAATTATTGACAGGGCGTTTCTGCTGCCATTTAATATTTCCCGATGCAATGTCAAATGCAAGCATTTTCGACAAGCCATCGTCGGCATAGCCCTGGTCATATTGTACAATTAATATATCTTTATGAATGGCTAAGCTGGAAGAATAGCCATAAGTAGTTTCAGTGAGCCCCAGGTTTTTGATCCATATTTCTTTGCCATCAAAATCAAAACATACCAGGTCACCATTAGCAAATATCGCACAGGCGTATTTTCCATTGGTAACCATGGTTGGTGCGGCAAATCCGGTTTCTTCCATTACCTCTGGTATATTTTTTTCGGCGGTCAGTACTGGTTTTTCCCACAAAATCTTGCCATCGCTGGCATCAAGGCAATATACCTTGCGGACTTCTTCGTCGGCGGCACTGAAAAATATTCTATCGCCCCAGACGATTGGCGAATTGTGCCCGGGTGTCTCCAATGGTATTTTCCATAAAATATTTTTAGTTTCATCCCATTCCAATGGCACATTAGTAACCGGGGCTATGCCCTGACCGCCTGGGCCGCGGAATGTTGGCCATTGCTTTTCAAATTCAAGGCTTACAACCTTATCGATCTTTGTTGGGGTGGGGTCATTGCTGGTTTGGATTTTGGCGACTGTAAAATCTCCAGTTTTATCAGACATTACTGAGGCGGCAATTCCCGTCAGGCTAAGCAAAACACCAATAATAATTATTAACTGAAAATTTAAATTTCTTTCGAGCTGATCATCGACTGTATCATCGCTGAAATCAGGAATGTTTTTTCGCCTGATTCTGACCATCCTCGCCCATTTCAGAGAAACAATCAAGATGGTCCCGCCAACGGCAAGCATATAAATATATGTTTTATTCTGTTTTTGTGAATTGAAATAATTCTGGCGCAAATTCTGGTCGAAGACGCGAATTTCTTCTTTTAGTTTTTGATTTTGAGGTTGCCGGGCCAATTGATCTAATAGCTCAGTCCATTCAGGGTTATCTACGATATTTTCAGCATTGGCTTTTGAGTAATTCTGCGTGAGCAAATACCCGATAGTAATACAAAATAATGCGCAAATGATAGCTGTTGCGATGGCACAGGAGTAAGCTATGTTGTCAGTTCTGTTTCTGTTGTTCATTTGATGATAAATTCTAATTATTTACTAGATTTCCATGTCGACGGCCTGCCTGTATGCTTTGGTCAGGCAACTGATCATTTGGCTGGCAAGAAAATGTTTGCGAACATGATCCTGGCATTGCCGGGCTAATTGTCTGGCGTGGTCGTGGTCGGTCAATAAAAGTTCCAATTGCCCAGCCAGTGAATTACTGTCATTAGGATTAAATGTTAGAGCAGCTTTATTATTTTGTGTCAGGTCATTGTCTGTGCCTTGGGCGACTACGACTGCATTTCCAACAGCCATCGCTTCGGTCAGTTCAGGTCGCCAAACCTGGGATGTCCAGGGCTGAATGAATATATCCACGGTTTGCAAGAACAGCTTATATGCGTCATTGTCAGCAATTATATCTTCCAGAGGTTCGATGAAATGAACGATATTATTTAGTTTTAGGGTACTGGATAATTTGCGAAGTTCGCTTTCTGCCGGGCCATGGCCTGATATTGTCAGATGGAACTTATGCTCATTTTCCGTAAGTTTAGCCATCGCGTAGAGTAAGGTTGATAATCCATATTTGTGTTCGAGTCTGGTACTGCAGAATAAATGAGGCAGTTTATCATCATGATTAAAACAGCAAGGGTTTTCGTTAACATGCGTACCAATGGTCAGATGATGCACTCGATTTGCGATATTTGGTCGAGCTTGCCGTATCTGGCGGGTTAGCGAGCTGAAACAGGGCAGTATCTGGCCACAACGACGCTGCGAAACCGCCAGATTTTTATTATTACATGCTAATACTGAAATCACATAGGGGATATTGAGGTGCTTGCTTAGCCTGCGAACGAATTTTGCATGTTTTCCGCTTAATGCATGTAGTAATGTAGGCTTGTATGCCTGTAGTGTCTCTGCAATTCGATTTATTCGACGATGGGGCCAGATGTATTCAAGGATATTCAAGCTGGGGCGGCTGATAGTAATATGGCGGTCACGTTCATTAACTACTGCTTTGACTTGATACGGTTCTTTATGTTCGATTATCAACCGCACTGGCGGGCTGGGTACAAATTTCAATAAGTTGCTATCTCCCAGAGACAATATCGACAAATCGGCTACATCGTCCAGCAGGCCCACGCTTAATCTTCGCAATACCGGCCCATAGCTATGCAAATCATCGTCATCGCCTATGAGAATTGCCCGCAGGGGCTTGATTTCTTTGGTTATTTCTTGATTTTCGGTCAATTTTATATCCTTCATTGTCACATAAAACTGCATTATAACCGCCATATCGCCGCACTTACAAGTAGAATCTTTTTGGCTTAAAAATTAGGTGAGTGAGATTTTTCAGTGGTTATTGGTAACTGCCCATCTTGCAGGGCTAACGCATGAAATTTTCATCCTTATTTGTGGCTCAAAATCGATGCTAAACCAAAAAAGTTGACCTTATCATCCCCGCGCAGGCACCGGATCCAGGAAATGCAAACCCTGATTTTGGCTCGAAAACTGGATTCCCGCCTTCGCGGGAATGACAAAATTAAATTTCATGCGTTAGCCCTGGCCACTCTTATGTCATACTTGACAATACCAGATTATATCGTATAATACAGTTTATGGAGATGGAGTTCTCCTTATAACCGCCTTTTGGGCTGATGACTCCTGCTGTTTTGGTATTAACTGGCGGCAGGTGTGTTTGAAGTTGCCGCTGACATAGCGGTTTTTTTATGCGCCTATTACAGTGCCATATAATCGCTTAGTAATAGAAAGGTTTTATAGATGGCATTTGGAATTGCTGAACTTATACTATTGGGTCTTATGGTTGATTGGCTGGTAAGAAAGATAAAATTGCCCGGTTTAGTTGGTCTGTTATTGTTGGGCGTTGCCTTAGGCCCTTATGCATTAAATAAACTGCCCACCGATTTGCAAACTGCAGGATCCGATTTAAGATTAATTGCACTGGTGGTGATATTATTGCGGGCTGGTTTTGAAATCAGCCGCGAAGCTCTGGCTAAAGTGGGCGTAAGAGCGGTTTTGATGGCCTTTATACCTTGTTTTTGTGAAGTTGCGGTTATTACCATAATTGCCCCGATGGTGCTGAAACTCACCCGGTTGGAAGCAGCTATGCTGGGGGCGATTCTTGCTGCTGTTTCGCCTGCTGTTGTTGTGCCTTTGATGATTAAATTTATTGAGGAAAAACGCGGAGCCAAACGTGCCGTACCTACGCTGGTTCTTGCCGGGGCATCCTGTGATGATGCCGTTGCTATTGTATTATTCAGCTCATTTTTGGGGATGTACACCGGTTCAAATGTTAATATTGTTAAGCAAATTGGAACTGTTCCGGTTTCAGTTATTACCGGAATAGCTTTAGGGTTGGTTTTAGGGGTGGTTTTATATAAATTATTCGACAGGTTTAATCCTCGCGCAACAAAACGGGTTTTAATACTTTTAGGGTTGGCTATTGTGCTGCACCATTTTGAAAAAACTATTATAATTCCTTTTGCATCTTTGCTGGCGATAATGGCTGTTGGATTTATAATATTGGAAAAACGCGAACATGCCGCCCATGAAATTTCCAGTAAATTAAGTAAGATATGGGTTTTTGCTTCCATATTATTATTTACTCTTGTTGGTGCTCAGGTCAATATTCCCGTTGCCAGAAATGCTGGCCTTGCCGGGGCAGCGGTGATCTTGTTGGGCCTTGTCGGTCGCAGTATAGGCACCCAGCTGTGCCTTCTCAAAAGTAATTTTACTACCAAAGAAAAGGTTTTCGTAGGGATATCCTATCTGCCCAAGGCAACTGTTCAGGCCGCCATCGGCGCTGTTCCCTTAGTTGAGATGCAAAGAAAGGGTTTGGATACCGCTCCGGGGGATTTGATTCTTGCTGTTGCGGTTTTGAGTATTTTAATAACCGCTCCACTTGGAGCTCTGGCAATCAGCTGGGCAGGTAAAAACCTCCTGCAAATCGATGGTTCCGACGATGACCCGGCAATGCTGGCCGCTATTGAAAGCGAATGAAATATGATTTTTATTCACATTTTTATGCGTAGGGCAGAGGTATAAAAATTTACTTTGCCCTAATATTATGCCAAGCCCAAACTCCCGGGCTAACATTAACCACCAAAGCATCTTCATCTATATTATCTTTAACCATGTCAATTATTTCATTATTAGAATTTGTTATAATAATCCCCCACTGCATCAACGAACTGCCACACATTGCAAATAGCCAGTTACTACTATTTAAGTGATCTAAACTGACTCGATTCACATTAAAATCTCTCAAGAATGTTGGAATTTCTCTCTCTTGGTGACTTTTATTTGTTTCACAAGTATTATGCAACCAAACCTTTGCTGCATCTACATCTAAACGCTGACTTATGCTATCGGCAAATCCCTGCAAATGATAATCATTAGCAGGTTGAAGAGTATGCCCTAAAAGGGGAAAAATCAAAATAAGTATCATGACAATAAAAAAATTAGATAATATTTTTGATTTGCTTTTATTTTTAAAACTATTTAACAAAATTGCTATTTCAACTGCAATCCCTAAAATTAAAACAAACCAGTACCACAACAAGATTGTAAAAGATTTTCTGTAAAAATCACTAGCAAATCCTTCATTATAAATAACGATAGGTCTTCGAAATACCATTAAAACAATTCCTGATAGTACCATAATCCTAAAAGATAATAAAATGTATTTTTTGCCAAATAACTTCAAAGATAATGCTAAAATAAATAAATTTGATAATATTAAACATAATGAAAACATATCTATTTTAAACACAATAAATTCCTTTTACTGATTTACGCCGGGAGCTCATGGTCTAACTCAAAATCTCAATATACATACGATCTGGTTATTGGTTTCGCCCAACAAGCCCAATCTTTCTTTTTAATCAGTTTGTCTATTTTTTCCAATGTATTCAAAAATGTTCATGATATTCTTCCAATCTTATTTCACCAGATATGATTCAAGCTAATTATAAAGCTCGACTGCTTTGATGACATTAACTCCGTCATCGCAGAGGACTTTGATTGCTTTATCTGTGTCTTCAAATCGGAAAACCAAAATGGCTTTTTCTTTCAGGTCGCCACTGAAGGCATACATATATTCAACATTGAAATTATGTTTTTCGATGATAGCTAAGACTTCGCCCAGACTGCCGGGCTGATCGCCAACTTCTATTGCTACAACTTCGGCAACATTGACAACATAGCCAGCCTGTTCCAGAGCAGTTTTAGCTTTGTCGCAATCAGCGACAATCAAACGCATGATGCCAAACTGTTCGGTGTCGGCAACAGAGAGTGTGAGAATGTTAATATTGTTTTGGGATAATATTTTACAAGGGCCGCTAAGATTACCGGTTTGGTTTTCCAGAAAAATTGAAAGTTGTTTAAGTTTCATATTCAACTCCTGAGGTTTATTTTATGCATTTTATATAAATTACAATTGGCGATTGTCAATTAGACGTTTGGCTTTGCCTTGGCTGCGTGGGATAGTATTTGGTGCAACTAATTTTACTCTTGCTCTAATATTGATAATATGCTCGATAGATTTTTCGATTTGGCGCTGGAGTTTTTCCATTGTGCTGATTTTATCGCTAAATACATTAGCGGTGACTTCGATCTGTACTTCGAGATTATCCAGCCCACTATCGCGGGTAAGTACAATCTGATAATGTGGCAGGGCACCTTCGACGGCCAGCAATGCTTCTTCGATCTGGGAAGGGAATACATTAACGCCACGGATAATAAACATATCATCGCTGCGTCGGCCAATGCGTTTCATGCGTCGAATCGTACGCCCACAGGAGCATTTTTCAGTCATAAGCGTGGTGATGTCTCTTGTACGATAGCGGATCATAGGCATGGCCTGTTTACATAAAGTAGTTAAGACCAGTTCACCTTCCTGGCCATCAGGTAATGGCTGCCCGCTTTCAGGGTCGATAATTTCAGGATAGAAATAATCCTCGAAAATATGCAAACCTTCCTGCTCCTGGCAAACGGAGGCAACGCCGGGGCCGGTTATTTCAGATAGCCCATAGATGTCATAGGCTTTGATTTTGCCTGCTTGTTCAATATAATCTCTCATCCCATCTGTCCAGGGTTCAGCTCCAAATATTCCAGCTCGTAAAGGAAGCTGCTCCATTTTGATTCCCATCTGCTCAGCTTTTTCGATGATATGAATGAAATAGCTTGGCGTTGCGCAAATAGCGGTTACCGCAAAATCTTTCATGACCATGATTTGTCTTTCGGTATTTCCTCCAGAAATAGGTATTACCGTTGCCCCAAGCTTTTCAGCACCATAATGGGCTCCGAGTCCACCGGTGAATAATCCATAGCCATAAGCATTTTGTACGACGTCACCTTTATGCAGACCGCAGCAGGCAAAGGTTCGTACCATCGCATCAGTCCAGACATTCATATCTTCCTGAGTATAAGCTACGACAATAGGTTTGCCTGTAGTGCCACTGGAAGCATGCAGTCTGACAATTTCCTGCATCGGGCTGGCAAATAGTCCAAATGGGTATGTGTCGCGCAGGTCAGTTTTGACAGTGAAAGGTAGTTTTGCAATATCTTCGAGAGATTTGATAGCATCTGGAGTGATATTCCGTTCATCCAGTCGGTTGCGAAAATGCTCGACATTATCATAGGCTCGTTTAACTATATTTTGCAGCCGAAAAAGCTGAAGTTGCCTTAATTTGTCCAAAGGCAAATAATCAGTAGCGCTGGCCGGGTTGAAATCGCAAATTTTGCCTGGATTATCCATAATATACTCCTGTTTAGCTAAATGATCAAAATTGATGCAGTATTATTATATATAAGATAGGTATTGTAGCAGGATTTAGATAAAAATCCAGAATTTACCCTGAAAAAGGGCAGCATCCGCCACAACCACCGTGATCGTGGGCCGTCGAGCAGGAATTTTCTTTTTTACCGCAAGGGCCAGTGCCGGGGTTACTATGGGCAGTGAAGGAACTGACAGTTTTTTTTGCCTCAGAATTACATTCTGGGCATATCTGTTTGGTCCGATTACTCATTGAATTGACTAATTTCTCAAATTTATAACCGCATTTATCGCAAATAAACTCATAAAGTGGCATTTTTTGTCAAACTCCTGATAATTTTGGACGATCCTGTTTATTAGATTCGGTTAATGTTTTAATTTAACCAGCAGAGTATATCATCAAATGCTTATTAAAGCAACTGGCTTGTGTAAATCATCTTTTTTTTAGATTGAGTGGGGTTTATTGAGAAATATGTCAGTGATATTACTGGTTTTTTTATATATATTTTTTGAAGTTTTTTTGATCTTAAAGTAAAAAAATAAAGAAAAATAAGAAAAAAAACTTGTTTTTGTACAAATGGTGTGTCCTTTTGCATATAATATTGTGTTTGCATATTGCAAAGAAGCCGATTAGTTATTAGAATATTAGAGAACTGGGCACTCCTGTGGGTGCTATAATGTTATTTCAGGGGCAGGGACAGGTATCAAATGGTATCTGTTGGAATTAGAGTTTTTAAGTCTGGCATTGCCAGAAGGAGGTCAAGATGACCGTGGATTATTCAGAACAATCAAATCAACAAGAGCTTACTAACCCAAGAACTCCGTTGCATCGTCGCATAGCGGAGAACTTGAGTAATCGTATTAATGGTGGCGAACTGAAGCCTGGCAATAAACTGCCTTCAGAGCGTCAGATAGCACATCAATTTAATGCGTCTCGAGCGACAGTTCGAACCGCATTGCAACATCTGGAACAGGAAGGACTTATCACCAGGCGTGACCGTCGCAGCGCAATTGTAACGCTTCGACGAGATATTCAGCCTAATTTACGTATAGCTTGTACGAGCCCACGGCTCAAAGAAGTTTTACGTTTGCTTGGTGAAAAGCAGCTTATGCCACCACGCTGTCAGCTTCAATTGCTTGATATTCGTCGTGAAAGAGCAATAAGTGAGCTGGTAACTCAGCCTGCAAGTGGAGCTGATATTTTGCTTTGTGACTTGGAATATGCTAATTGTATGATGGGTCAGGAAGAAATGTTTACGCCTTTTCCAGCATCAGTTGTAAGTGATTCTGATATGCCGATGGCACTTCGAGAGTCGTTTGTGAGTGGTGGTTTTTATAAAGCTGTGCCTTTGGGGGTTTCTCCCATGGTATTGTATTATAATAAGGCTATGGTAAATGAAGTTGGAGTGAGTATCCCGCAGGGCCCATGGCATTGGGATCAACTGGCAGATATCGCAAGGCGATTTGTTGGTAATAAGTTTGGCTTCCAGATTCGCCCAAAATATTCACATTATGCCGCTTTAGTTGCTGGTTTTGGTGGCGAACTGTATCGGGCCGATGGCAAAGTTGGAGTTAATGAGTCCGATGGTTTCTGTGCTGCTTTTAGATTTATTGAAGATTTAATTACCAGCAAAGCAGTTGCACCAGTTGGTTATGATCATATAGACTTGTTTGCAGAAAAGCGTTGCGGGATGGCTATGGAAGGCTATGACAAATATAATGAGTATCGTAAAGCACTGGGTGAGGATCTTGGAATAGCGATTTTGCCAGGAGCTAAACCAGCAGCGGCGGTTGTTGATGGTTTTGTGTTAATGGTAATGAAAGGCATGGAAAACCTCCAGCCAGTCGAAGATATGCTCCGTACATTGATGCTGGCTAATACTCAAACGATTATGGTGCAGGAAGGTGTAGCTCTTCCGATTTGCCGTGAAGTATTGTCGGCCACCAGACTGCACGATGCAGGTTTGAGCAATGAAGCAGTTAATGTATTTACGGCTGAAACTGGTTCGGTTAAGCCTGCCAACAGGCCTGAAAGTATTGCTTATGGTCAATCGGTAGAAAAAGTGATACAGGAAATGCATCTGGGCCTATTGCAGATAGATGAACTTTGCGGACAATTTAAAAGCATGTAAAGTTCGATAAAAATTTAGTTCTTATCAAAGGGAAATACCGGCATGGTATTTCCCTTTTTTGGTTTTGGATGTTTGTTTTGAAGTTAACAATTTGGAATTGATTATCAATGATTGGGTTGGGTTATTGATGGCTATTGGTGGCTATAAGCTCGGAAGACCTAATTATTAGCATGAGTCATTTATTAAGTGCATATTGAATATGACTTCGGCTTTAGGTTTGCCACCAGATAAACTCACTTACCCGATTGGATATGAAATGTATTTTTCTTGCATTAACTGTGATTGTACTGCTATATTCTATAGGATAAATAAGAAACAGAGACGAAAAACTTGCCAAATAAGCTCATGTCATTTTGGATTGGATGGGCAATTTGTGATAAAATAATACTATGCATAAAAAAATAATTATCGGGACCAGAGGCAGTGAACTGGCATTGTGGCAATCACGCTGGGTAAAACAGGCTCTGCTGGAAAGATATGATCAATTAGAGATTGAGCTGAAGATTGTTCAGACCAAAGGCGATGTGATACTTGATGTGGCTTTGTCTAAAATTGGTGATAAAGGATTATTTACCAAGGAGTTAGAACAAAAACTTTTGTCTGGGGAGATTGACTTGGCGGTTCATAGCCTTAAGGATATGCCAACAGTTTGGCCAGAGGGATTATGTATAGGGGCAATTACCAGCCGTGAAGATCCGGCAGATGTATTGATAAGCCGAGATGGATTAACTCTTGAGCAGTTGCCTTTTGGGGCGAAATTGTTTAGTGGCTCTCTGCGCAGGAAGGCCCAAGTATTGCATTATCGAAATGATATTGTGGTCGAAGATATTCGGGGGAATGTTCAGACTCGATTACGAAAATTTGATGAATCCGATGCTGATGCGATGATAATGGCCAGCGCGGGTCTTAAAAGGCTAGGTTTGGCAGATCGTATAAGTGAGCGTCTGAATCCTGAAGTATTTGTTCCGGCATGTGGCCAGGGGGCCTTGGCGGTTCAAATATGTTGTGATGATGCTGAAACGGCAGAGATTATAAGCGTACTTGATGACCCTGTAGGTGGGGCGGCGGTGGTGGCTGAGCGAACAGTTTTGGGTCAACTTGAAGGAGGGTGTCAGATCCCGATAGGTGCTTATGGGCAGATAAGAGGTAATAAGATTTATTTGCGGGCGATAATAGCCAGCTTAGCTGGTGATAAGTTAATTACTGCTGAAGGTCACGGTGATATTGGAGCACCAGAGAAACTTGGTCAGTTAATCGCCGAAGAATTACTGGAAAAAGGTGGCAAAGAAATTCTGGCTCAGATATTTCGTGAAACATCTGGGCATTAATAGTATTTTTGCATTGGAGAACGAATTGAGAAATTGTGTATATTTAGTTGGTGCCGGCCCGGGTGATCCGGGTTTGATAACTGTACGGGGCCATGAACTGATTAAAATGGCTGATGTCATTGTTTATGACTATCTGTCATCGCCACAATTGCTGAAGTTGGCTCGTCGGGAAGCGGAGATTATTTATGTTGGCAAACAGGCGGCCAATCATGCCTTGCCACAGGGACAGATAAATCAATTGCTGATTGATAAAGCCAAAGAAGGCAAAATGGTGGTAAGGCTTAAAGGCGGCGATCCATTTGTATTTGGACGAGGGGGCGAAGAAGCTTTGGAGTTGGTCCAGGCAGGAATCGATTATGAGGTAGTGCCCGGCATTACCGCCAGCATCGGGGCCAGTGCCTATGCGGGGATACCGGTTACGCATCGGGATTATGCCAGTGATTTTGCATTGGTCACCGGCCATGAAAATGCCAGCCGCAGCGGTGAAAGTCAGGTAGACTGGGAATCTTTGGGTAAGTGGAAGGGCACGCTTTCATTTTATATGGGGGTTAAAAATCTACCGATTATTTGCGATAAGCTCTGTGATAATGGCATGGACCCTGAAACGCCGGCGGCACTTATAAATTGGGGAACGACCACACGCCAGAAAACACTGGTTGGCACTTTGGCAACTCTGCCGGATTTGGCAGTAGAGAAAAACTTTAAGCCACCATGTATTATTGTTGTTGGCAAAGTGATAAATTTGCGTGATAAGCTTAGCTGGTTTGAGAGTCGTAAATTATTTGGTAAAAAGATTGTTGTTACACGCAGTCGTAGTCAGGCCAGCGAAGTGGTAGCAAATCTTGGCAAGCTGGGTGCCGAAGTTATTGAGTTTCCGACGATTCGTATTGCAGAACCGGAAAATAATGAACCATTGAAAAATGCGATTGATGAGCTCGGTCAATATGACTGGGTTATTTTTTCCAGCGTTAATGGGGTGGAGAGGTTTTTTGGTAATCTCCATGAAAAGGGATATGACACCCGACATTTTGGCGGGGTAAAGGTATGTGCTATTGGGCCATCGACGGGTGAGCGTTTGATTGCTAATGGGATTAAGCCAGATATGGTGCCGGAGCGATTTGTCGCAGAATCGGTTATTGAAGCATTGAAAGAAAAGGAAGAAATTAAAGGCAAGCGGATACTGTTGCCACGGGCGGATATTGCCCGGGAAAACTTGCCTGTAATGCTTAGAGCTCTTGGTGGGATTGTTGATGAAGTTGTAACTTATCGCACAGTTATAGATGGATCTGTTAAAGATGATGTTGCAGCTGAATTGGAAAATGATTTGATTGACTGGATAACTTTTACCAGTTCTTCGACCGTGAAGAATTTTCTGGCTCAGGTTGATGTTAAATTACTTGAAGGTAAAAAAGTGCGTCTGGCAAGTATTGGGCCGATTACCTCTGATACTATCAGGGCAGGTGGGCTGACTGTTGATGTTGAAGCTCAGCAGTATACAATTGATGGGTTGATAAATGCCATTGTTGAAATTGAAAATAAATCTTAAATATTAGAGACATAACTTATGATAGGAATTTCGAAATTATATTGCGGGACAGTTGAACCATCGGATATGTTGCGTTATGGCCGCAAGGCAAAAGAGATGCCCAGCCATTTGCTGCAGTTTTCTGAAGATAAAAAACCAATCGTTGTGTGGAATACTACACGACGCTGTAATTTGTCATGTGTTCATTGTTATTCGCAATCGGCGGATAAATTATATGATGATGAGCTTACAACCGAGCAAGGGTTGGCTTTGCTGGATGATCTGGCGGATTTTGGTGTGCCGGTAATTTTGTTTAGCGGTGGCGAACCTTTGATGCGGCATGATTTGATGGAATTAATTAAGCATGCTAAAAAGCTGGGTATGCGTGCGGTTATCTCAACCAATGGCACATTGATCGACCAGGAGAAAGCTGACAAGTTAGCGGAAATTGGTTTAAGCTATGTTGGTATCAGCTTAGACGGCATGAGAGAAACCAATGACAAATTCCGTGGCAAGGAAGGTGCTTATGATGCGGCGATGAACGCGATTCGATATTGTAAGAAAGCGGGCGTGAAAGTTGGTTTGCGTTTTACGATTAATAAACGTAATGTTGATGATGTGCCGCAGATATTTGATTTGCTGGAAAAAGAAGATATTCCGCGTGTTTGTTTCTATCATCTGGTTTATGCTGGTCGAGGCACTAATATTATGAAAGATGACTTAGACCATGAAGGTACGCGTAAAGTGGTTGATTTGATTATTGACCGCACAAAAGATTTGCATGACCGGGGCTTGAAAAAAGAAGTTCTAACTGTAGATAATCATGCTGATGGGCCTTATTTGTATTTGCGTATGCTCAAAGAAAACCCTCAGCGTGCCGCTGAGATTATGGAATTATTGAAGATGAACGCTGGCAATAGCACCGGTATTGGTATCGGTTGTGTCAGTTGGGATGGCAAGGTTCATGCCGATCAGTTCTGGCGCCATTACAGCTTTGGCAATGTCAAAGAGAGAAAATTCTCAGAGATATGGACAGATACGAGCGATCCGCTGATGGCTAAATTGAAAAATCGCAGACAGTATCTGGAAGGTCGGTGTAGCACATGTCGATTCCAGGATGTTTGTAATGGTAATTTCAGAGTTCGGGCCGAGGCGACAAGTGGTCTGTGGGCACCGGATCCGGCATGTTACCTAACTGATGAAGAAATCGCTAAATAAAAACAGGTATTTGTAAAGTGAATAATAATCTACAAGATCAGGATATTCCATCACCATTATTAATTGCATGGGAAGTTACCCGTAGCTGTAATTTGAATTGTCAGCATTGTCGGGCGGCGGCTAAGAATTGTGTTTATCCCAATGAATTGACGACAGAGCAATGTTTCAAATTGCTGGATAATATCGCTGGATTTGCCAAGCCAATTATTATTCTCACCGGCGGTGAACCCATGCTGCGTAAAGATATTTACGAGATTGCACGGCATGGCAGCGACCTGGGTTTGAGAATGGTGATGGCCCCGTGCGGGATGCTTATTGATGATGAAGCGGTGAAGAAAATTATTGATGCCGGTATTCAATGCATTTCGATTTCCATTGATGGAGCAAATGCAAAATCTCATGATGAGTTTCGCAGGGTTCCCGGAGCGTTCCAGATTGCCATGGATGCTATCGCAGCAGCCAAACGACATGGTCTGCCTTTTCAGATAAATACGACAATTACCACGCATAATATTGATGAATTACCTGATATTATGCAGATGGCCCGGGATTTGGGTGTGGTTACTTTTAATCCATTTTTGCTGGTTCCTACAGGCCGGGGCAAAGAATTAGCCGATCAGGAGCTCTCCCCTGAGCAATATGAACAGACCCTGCAATGGCTAAGTGAAAAAAGCACCGAAACAGAAATGCAGATGCGTGTAACTTGTGCACCGCATTATCAGCGAATTATTCGTCAGAATCATAAGTCTTTGGCAGATAATGTGGAAAAGCCTAAGGGGCATGGCCATCGGGGTGGACCGGGCAAAAAGCATGGCGTTCAGCCAGCTGGGTGTATGGGTGGCAAGAGTTTTGCTTTTATTTCCCATACCGGCAGAGTGCAGATTTGCGGTTTTTTAGAAACTCTGGCCGGCGATGTCAGTAAAAATGATTTTGATTTCGAAGACATCTGGAAGAATTCCAGGTTTTTCAATGAAATTCGCGATGTGGATAGTTATAAAGGCAAATGCGGCTATTGTGAATTTCGCAGGATTTGCGGTGGTTGCCGGGCGCGTGCTTTTGCACTTACCGGTGATTGTCTTGAAACCGAGCCATTTTGTGTTTATGAACCTAAGGCAAAGCCGAAAGTATAATTCAAACTTATGAATGAATTACAAAAACAAATTCTTAATATAATCCAGGCGAATTATCCTATTGAGGCGAAACCTTTTGCTGCTATTGCTAATGAACTGGGCAGTGATGAAGAGGAAATTATTAAGCAGGTTGATTTGCTCAAGGATGGTGGCCTGATTCGAAGGATTGGGGCGATTTTCAGTGCTGCTCATCTGGGTTATGTCAGCACACTGGTAGCGGCGAAAGTTCCAATCAACAGAGTTGAGGAGTTTGTCGTCGAGGTTAATGCTATTAGCGGGGTTTCGCATAATTATGGAAGAATGCATCAGTATAATATCTGGTTTACTATGACTATGCCGGGCAAGGAATATATCCAGGCAAGATTGAATCAGTTGCGTAGCAAATATGGCATAGATGATATTTACAGTTTGCCGGCGGAGAAAATGTTTAAGATTAAGGTAGACTTTGACCTCCAGGATAATCGTCCTGATAAGACTATTGAAGATATTTCTGAAAAAAAGAAAAATTCATCTGCTAAGATTATCCCTGCAGAATTGAGTTCAAGGCAGCGGGTTTTGATTCGGGAATTGCAGCTGGATTTGCCAGTTAAAAGTGAGCCTTTTGCCGATATTGCAGAAAAGCTGCAGATGACTGTCGCTGATATTGTCGAGCAGGTTAGCCAGTGGAAAAGTCAAGGCGTGATTCGTCGCTTTGGTGCCAGTGTTCGACATAATAAAATCGGGTTCACAGCAAATGGCATGGTAGTCTTTGCCGTGGAGCCGGATCGGATCGAAGAATCTGGCCGCTTGCTGGCCCAGTACAAGCAGGTTAGCCATTGCTATCATCGTCCAACCGCTCCGGGTTGGCCTTATAATCTTTTTGCTATGACTCATTGTCACAGTGACCAGGAGTTAGAAAAATTATCACAAGAGATGATTCAGTTAATCAAGCCCCTGCAAAGTGATATTTTACGAACATCGATAGAATATAAAAAGACCAATGTTAAGTATTTTGTCGATTAACCTTTATTTTTATCGCCGGTGGGTATATTTATTGCTCCGGATTCTTGATGTTTACGGTTGGGGTAAAATAGGAAGGAAAGCTATTTGAAACAGCATGGGCAAAGTAGTTGCCCATCCTACGCGACTCTCGCAAGTCTTGGAGTCGTTCCATATTGTCTACCGGGCTAACTCGTCGTAATGGAATTGAAGGGAAATAAATTGAATAAAAAAAATAAATTTAATTTTGTCGTTAATATTGTTTTTGTTATCGCAATAATACTATTGTGTCTTATATTGTATTCGCAAAATTCCTATAAAAAAAAGGATAGAATGAAATATAAACATGCACTATTGCATATTGCAAGAGCATATATTGAAGATAATGGGAAAATCAATGATATAAGGGTGGTATTTGGGAGTGATTGCAAATTAGTTTCTACTAAAATCAAACCTACTTCAAAATATGATGTTGTATTGCACAATACAAACTGTGATGGCGATAAATTAGATTGGGTGCTTATAATTCTTAGTACAACTTCTCCTAAGCAGCTGACTTTATGGAATAATTTAATTATCAATAGCGACAAAGTAAACTCTAAGAAAAAAGGAGAGGAAGTTAACTACTACACACTGGAAAGATAGCCGAGTAGATGGGCAACTACTTTGCCCATGCGGATTAAAATTTCATGGGCGAAGCGAATACTTTTTTTGTTTGCCTGAGTCCTGATATTAATAACAGGAATTATTCAAACGCAAAAGGCAGGTTGAACCTGCACGCAGCTTACATAAGGGTCACTGATTGGTGCACCCTTCCGGCGTCGTTGCCGCCTGCATCGGGCTGGATGTCGGTCGCCCGTGACAAAAGTTAAGAGGCATAATTGATATCAAGACTCTTTGCGTCTTTAGCGTCTCTTGCGTTAAAGAAATATTCAAAAAAGGAAGAAGGCATAAGTAATAGCAAGACCCTTGGCGGCTTTGCGTTTTATGCTTCGCATCTCTTTGAGGGCGTGAAAAAATAATTCATTCTGAATCAGCGAAAATCCGTTTTAATCCGCCCTGATCCGTGACTGATCAATTCGTGACTGATCAATATTTGGGGCACAGCTTCAAAAGGATATTCGAGGTTGTTATTATACCCAAAGGATATGATTTATCTGGCAGAGTTTGTGCTAAAGCCTTGGAGCATATAAACTTATAGGTCAATAAAGCCGGTGGAATTAATTATTCTTGCTTATCAGGATGCTATCGGTTAAGATTTGCTGTTTGTTTTTCCGTGGCCGCAAAAGATGTTTTGCCCAGATACTATGTGTTTTTGAGGGAAACAGGATTGTCCGGCCATAAAATATTTAATTTACTGCTTAGCAGTATTGTTTCAGGAGTTAATTACAGATGATACAGACCACCGATGCAAATCGTGGCCCGATAGAGCAACTTTGCGTGGAAGCTATTAGTTTATTGGCAGTGGATGCGGTTCAAAAGGCTAATTCGGGCCACCCGGGTATGCCGATGGGGATGGCTGCTACCGCCTTTGAACTTTGGGATAAGTTCCTCAAGCATAACCCACTAAATCCACAATGGCTGAATCGTGACAGATTTGTGCTTTCAGCTGGTCATGGCAGTATGCTTCATTATGCTCTATTGCATCTGGCAGGATATGATATTGCCCTGGATGATCTGAAAGATTTTCGCCAGTGGGACAGTATCACCCCTGGCCATCCGGAATATCGCATGACTCCTGGTATCGAAGCAACCACTGGCCCTCTAGGTCAGGGTGTGGCTAATTGTGTGGGCATGGCTATCGCGCAAAAACATTTAGCTACCCGATTCAATAAAGAGAATTTCCCGATCTTTGATTATAATATTTATACTATCGCCGGTGATGGCTGTATGCAAGAGGGTATCACTTCTGAGGCCTGTTCGCTGGCCGGGCACTTGGGTTTAGATAATCTGGTTGTCCTGTATGATGATAATCATATCACCATTGATGGCGCTACTGATTTGTCATTCACCGAAGATGTGGCCAAACGCTATGAAGCCTATGGCTGGCATGTGCAGTTTGTCGATGGCGATGGCCAGGACCGCGCTGCAATTAATAAGGCTATTGAAAAAGCACTGGCCCATAAAGGCCAACCGAGTTTGATTAAGATTCGCAGCGAAATTGGTTTTGGTTCGCCTAATAAACAGGGCACCCATGACAGCCATGGCGCGCCTTTGGGAGCTGAAGAAATTAAACTTACCAAGAAAGCTATGGGCTGGGACCCGGAAAAATCTTTTTATGTCCCCGAAGAAGTTTATCAGCTGACTCGTCAGGCTCGCGATAAGGGCCAGGATGCCATGTGTAAGTGGATGGATTTATTCGATGCCTATGCCAAGGAATATCCCCAGCTAGCCGATGAGATTGATAGCATGACCGCGGGGCGTTTGCCAAAAGATATTGATGAAATGATGCCAAAGTATAAAGTTGGTGATTCGGTAGCGACCCGTAAAGTATCAGGTGCGGTGATTAATGCTGTTATGCCAAAGCTTTCGTTTTACATGGGTGGTTCCGCTGACCTTACCCCTTCAAATTGTACGCATTTTGATGGAGTAGAGGATTTCCAGAAAGATAATTATGCTGGCCGCTATATTCGCTATGGCGTGCGTGAACATGCTATGGGTGCTATTATGAATGGTATTTGTGTCAGCAATTTGCTGCGGGCCTATAGTGCAACTTTTTTGAGCTTTGCTGACTATATGCGTCCGGCGATTCGCATGGCGGCATTAAGCAATTATAATACAACTTTTGTCTTTACCCATGACAGCATTGGCGTTGGCGAAGATGGGCCAACTCATCAGCCTGTCGAAATTCTGGGTTCTTTGCGAATTATTCCTGACCTGACTGTTTTAAGACCAGCCGATGCCAATGAAACGGTCGCTGCCTGGAAATGGATATTGGAGAACAATGATAAGCCAGCAGTTATATTGCTTACTCGTCAGAATCTCCCGGTGCTTGAAGGTACCGCTGCGATGCAGGTCCAAAAGGGTGCTTATGCCTTAAATGAAGTTGCCAAACCTGATGTTATTTTGATCGGTACCGGTAGCGAAGTTCAGTTGGCCGTTGATGCTGCAGCTCAGTTGGCAAAAGATGGCATTCAGGCCAGAGTTATTTCAATGCCCAGCTGGGAATTATTCGAAGCTCAGCCCCAGAATTATCGTAATGCTTTATTGCCTAAGGGGGCAAAGTATGTTGCTGTCGAAGCTGCCACCGAGCAGGGCTGGCATAAGTATATCGGTTCTGATGGCGAATTTGTTGGTATGATGGGCTTTGGTGCATCGGCTCCAGCGGATATCTGTTTTGAGAAATTTGGCATTACTACCGAGAATGTCGTCAAAGCAGCTAAAAAAGTTTTCAGGAAAAAATAAATTACATTTGAACTTATAATTCCAGGCTCAACACCTATAATCAGGTGATGAGCCTTTTTAATTGGCGATGATTGTCCTGATAATGATAAGGAAATTGATATGGTAATAATTGATGTTCGTACCCAAGAGGAATATGCCACAGGTTATTATGGCGATGCTATCTTGATACCTTATGATATCATTGAGGATGAAATCCATAAACATGTTCCGAATAAGCAAACTGAAATTCTCGTTTATTGTCGGGCGGGGCGACGGTCTAAAATAGCGATGGATGCATTAATTGAGCTGGGCTATGACAATGTCCATGATGGTGGCAGCCTCAGCGATATGGAGGGCAATGGCTATGAAAATAATAATAGCAGTAACCCTTGATGGAGCTCTGAGCGTGAGCGTTGGGTTTTATTAATATTCCCCAGAGTCTAAACCTCGATTTAGTTCAATTCACGGTAAAATCCCCTATTCTAAAACATCATATTGTGTATGAAATTTCTTAGTAAAATAGTAAATCGGTGATAAAGATGAGCGATTTGTACCGATTCATCCAAGGGTAGCAGAGTTATTACCTTCCTATAAAAAGTAAGGCAGGCATCATATTTAACACTATAACTGAGCGAAAACTACTTGGCAGGTTGAAAAAACTATGTAGAACCTGCGGCCTTTATAAGCCTCAGCAATATAAATTACATACTTTTCGGCATCATTTTGCCAGTCTTTGTGCCAACCATAACGTTGCATATAAGAAAGCTTTAGCCTGGCTGTGCCATTCAAATTCGGATATGCTTGACCTTTATTATCATCTCCACGATGCTGATAGTCAGCAGGCTATGGCTGAATTGGCCAGCAGTCACGGGGATTTTCAAGAGGAATTGCCAGATAAGACTGCAAATGAATGCCAGGGACAAAAAAGTGTGCTTGAGGACAAAATGAGGACAAAAGCTGAGTATGAAATAGTAAATACTTCACAAGATACTGCAATTAAAGAACTTATGGTATGTATAGAAAATGGAACGGAGAGAGGGGGATTCGAACCCCCGGTACGGGAACCGCACACACGCTTTCCAAGCGTGCTCCTTAAGCCACTCGGACATCTCTCCAGTGGTCCAGAAGTTTAGCAAAATTGAGCATTTATGCAAGGATTAATCAGATAAAATCTTGTTTTGGCTTAAATAATGGTTTAAATAGCAGTGCGATTGAGAGCTTTGGGATTGCATTAGTCATAAAAATGGCTATTATACTTCTGTATATATGGCAAAAATTAATAAAAAAAATCTAAAAGAAAAATTGGCTGCCTTAACTGAGCAACAACGCGAAAGTCTTTACAAGCAAGCTGCCCGCAAACGCAAAAAAGCGATCAGTTCCCGCAGTAATGTCCGCACCGACTATACTCGCCAATACCAAAAAGGAAATCTTGAAGATGGCCCTAATGTAGGGAAACGGCAGGGTAAAGGCCCGGTTTCTTTGGACGATTGGGTCCTTAAGCTATTAGAAGAGGGAAAGTTTGACGAAAAAGCAGCGATTGCTGATGCTAAGGTTCAAACTCATCAGGGGATAGTTATTTCAATCAAATCTGGAACCTGTAAAGTCAACTTTAACCATAAAAACATCGAATGTATTTTAAGGCCCGAACTGATGATGGCCCAAAGAAGCGATCTGACTGTAGGCGATAAGGTCCGTTTTTCTATTACAGAAGATAATACCGCTATTGTCGAGCAGACTTTGGAGCGTACTAATGTTTTATCGCGGCCAGACCCCTATGATTGTCGTATCGAGCGAGTCATCGCCGCTAATATAGATGTAGCTGTCATTACCGGGTCGGTAAGAGCACCGGCTCTAAGTACCAATATGATCGATCGTTATTTGCTGGCGGTCAATCGGGGCAGAATTCATCCTTTGATATGTATCAATAAGGTTGATTTGCTTGATGAGCAAGGCTTGCAGGAATTAGATGAAGCTTTGCATCCGTATCGGTCTTTGGGAATCGATATCGTTAAGTGTTCAGCTGAGTCGGGCTGTAATATCCAGGAATTAAGAGATTATCTAAGCGGCAAGATTGCAGTTGTTGTAGGCCATAGTGGGGTTGGCAAAAGTTCAATACTAAATGCCATGGCCCCTGAACTGGATTTGCCAACTAAACTGGTTCGTACCGTTATCGCTAAAGGCCGACACACTACCATCAAAAGCAATCTCTATGAATTGCCGGGTGATATTTCTATTATTGACACCCCAGGTGTGCGAAGCTTTGGTTTATGGAAGATGCAGCCAGATGAGTTGCGTTGGTATTTTGACGAATTTGACGATTATGCTGATAGTTGTAAATATAATAATTGCACGCATACTCATGAGCCGGATTGTGCGGTCAAAGATGCGGTTCAGCAGGGTGGTATTACAGCGACGCGATACGAAAGCTATCTCATTATGCTAGAAACAATTAATGAGCAACAGTGATCAGATTCGCTCGTCTGGAGAAATGCAGAAATCGACACTTTTTTGTTAGTTGAGATATTTATCAGTTATTGTTGTAGTTAGTCAAGCGACTCTACATATTCAAATTTATTGCCCAGACTATTTGGCTAATAAATTATGGCTGTTCAGTATTGTGTCCATTTCCGCAGTTACCACAAATTCCGGCGATTTTTTTCTGCTGCTCTAACGATAAAAGTGAACGAATACGAATTATATGTTCGATTATTTTAAGCTCCAGTTTTTCTCTTGCTTCCAACATTTTATCCAATTGATACCGTATTTCTTCACCAGAAGAATTAGATTCACTTAACAATACAAAAAACTGACTGTATTCTTTGCTGGTCAAATCATGTAAAACAGCAGATTCGTCTTCAAAATCTGGATCAAGCTGCTTAATAGCTTCCACCTGGTCAACTGAAAATGTTATTTTCTGCGACAGCACTCTGCCTCTATTTCTTTTCCTGAGACCCATTCCTCTTCCCTGTCCGCCGCCATTTCTTCTACCTGCGTTATCAACTTTGCTACTGTCAGATTGCAAGCGATTACGGACGCCACGACCACTTACAATGTCATTACACAAAGTCAGTAGCTGCTGTTTTTGTTCTGCCGTAAGATGTTTTCTAATAATAACAATATGCTCAACAACACGGATGATTAAATCATTATTAGATTCTATAACACTGGCGGTTTGTGACAATATTTGTTCATCGGGGGCTTGAGTCTCTAGCAACCTGGCAAGTCCTTGTCGCTGATTAATAAGTGCTGATGATAATTCCGAGGCTTCTTTATTAAAATCAGGGTCTGAAGCGTTTATTAAATTGTCCTGTTCTAGAGAATAATTTAATAATTGACTCATTTCGTTATGACGAGGATCATAGATTCTTGCATTTATTGAAGTAATTATAAATGATATCAATCCAGCAGTCAGCACCAATATTACGACTCCGATGTTTTTTATTGTAATCCTCATGGTTTACTCGCTTTCCAGAGCATTATCCACGGTAATATGCTCGCTTAATCCCGTAGCAGAACTGGGAGCAAGAGCATAAAGGAAATTCACATTTGATTCAGATATATTCCTATTCTGGTTAATATTATGGGTGCTTACTTTTCCAATGATATGGCCTAAAGCAATTGAAAGGAAAACTGATGCGGCAACCCTCACAAACGTTCTGGCATAAATAGGCCTTTTAACTTCTTTCTTTCCTTGAATTTGTTTTGCTATTGCAGAAAATAAATCTATCTCTGTAGCATCTATTTTAAGTTCAGAAAGATTGTTGGATATTTGGAGATATTCACTCCATCGTTTTTGGCATTGTTCACATTCGGAAATATGACTATTAAAGTACTTTCGGTCTTGATCACTGCCATGACCTTCAAGTATTTCAAGCATTATTATGTCTTTAATATGTTCCATTGCTATCTGCTTTCTATAAGTTATAACGTCGACAAAGGCAATAACCAGCGGTTTTTATCATTTATTTATATCTTTTAGTTTTTCACGCAACTTTTGGTAAGCCCTAACCAGTAGTGATTCTACCGCTGAAAGGCTCCATCCGGTTATTTCCGCTATTTCTCTATGGCTTTTGCCAAGAAATTTATGGAGAACAACTGTAATTCTTTCTCGTTTATTTAATTGGCCTAGTGCTTGCCAAACCGCTTTTTTGCGATCCAAAGCTATTTGTTTGTCCATTGGATTAATATTTTGTTTGTCTTCTAAAACATCAATATATTCAGAATAATCCTGTGGGGCTCTGTTAGATTTGCGTTTTTCATCTATACATAGATTAACTATTATTCGATAAAACCAAGTAGTGAATTTTGCCGTTGGCTGATATTTTGCCGCGGACCTATATACTCTTATGAACGCTTCCTGACAAATATCTTCTGCAATATCCCAAGCCCCAACAGTACGATATGCTATGGATAACGCATTGCTTTGATGCCGCTTTACTAGTTCTCCTAGTGCTTCCATTTTTTCTTCTGCGACCAGAGACATTAGCTGTTTATCTGTCAAAGTGTTAAATGTCATCAAATTTCCCAGTGAGCGAGTTTATTTGGTGGCAAACCTAAAGCCATATCCAATATCAACTTAGCAAATGACTCGTGCTTAAAATTGGTCTTCCGGGCTTGTAACCAACAATAGCCATAAAAAAAATCTGGTTTGATCAGTGATAATCAATCACAAATTGACAATTTCAAAACAAACAATTAAAAACCAATTGCATCAAAACAGGCCTTGCCAGCTAAAAAATCCACAAATCCATTAAAACAATCGTTGGCTATTGCCCAATCAAATCCGCGAAAATCCGCCAGATCCGTCAAAATCCGTGTGCTATTCTTATATTTTTACCCTGCCACTAAAAAATCTCACTCACATTTCCCATGTATTTATTTAAATTTAAACAGATATTAACAACTGTAATCGCTCTGGTCAAGGTATAGAAATAAAACATAAACAATAATATTTATATAATTTTCGCAGGGTATGTTATATCTGCTCGTTTAATTGGTAGAAACGATCAACAGGCCTTTGTGATCATTTGATGATTTTAATAAGTTTTCAATTTAAAACAAACTTTTGAAAGGACCAGCCATGAAAACTACAAAAATAACTCTTTTAAGTATCGTTGCTTTTGGGCTTTCTCTCAGTTCCTTAGCATACGCTAACAGCACTCACCAAGGAAACAGGAGCGGAAATCAAGATTGTCTTCAAACCTCAGCTTCACAATATGACATGGGTTATCGGTATCGTTTGAGTTATGATACTTCTTACGCTCAGGATAGAAATTCGAGTGATGTTATGGGGCAGGGGCAATGTAATAGACAAAGACAAGGCCAGGGTCAAGTTCAGGGACAAGGCAGAAGGCGTGGCCAGGGTTTCGGTCAAGGTCAAGGCCAAGGTCAAGGTTGTGGGCAGGGCCAAAGACGTGGCCAGGGCCAGGGCCAGAGACAAAGGCAAAGACGTGGTCAAGGACAAGGCCAGGGGAAATGCATTTAAAGCTGATTTTAACGTTAATATTTATTACAAACTAAACTTTATACACTCTGCTTAAAATTGCAGAAACAAGCAAGGAGATCTAAAATGAAAACTAAACTAACTCTTACTTTAATCGCTGGACTTTTATTGACTTTCACAAACTTTTCAGATGCTCGTGGACCAAAAGGTACTCAGCAGGGCACTTGTAATGGCACCTGTCAGGTAACTGAAACTCCAATATTAACGGAATTGGAAACAGAACATATCCTTTGGATGAGACAAGAAGAAAAACTGGCCAGAGATGTTTATCTGACTTTGTATGATATGTATCAGGTACCGGTTTTCTATAATATTGCTAGTTCAGAACAGAATCACATGAATGCTCTTCTGAATCTGGTTAATATGTATGAGCTAACCGATACTGTTGCCAGCGATGAAGTCGGGGTATTTCAAGATGAAACATTTACCAACCTTTATAATGACTTGGTTCAGCTTGGTTCCCAATCGCTTATCGAAGCTATCAAAGTTGGTGCTCTAATTGAAGAAATGGACATTTACGATATCAAATTAGCAATTGAAGATACTCAGGCAGAACCAGTTATATTGATTTACGAAAATCTCATGCGTGGCTCACGGAATCATCTGCGGGCTTTTGCAGGATTGCTTGATGCTTTTGGCGAAGTTTATGAACCTCAATATTTAACTCAGGAAGAATTTGATCAGATCGCATATTCAGCCAAGGAAACTGGTGCCCAATCCAAAGGTGCTAATTCCAATAAATCAAGAGCCAGAAAAGGTCGTTAAATCTTCCTGTCCTGCTTTTCCTTGATATTAAAAAGACGTAAGCCCATCTGTTGTGCCTGCGTCTTTTTTGTATTTAGGCAATATTTTGCATCATTTTAGCCATCTTTAAGCTATTCCAAGATAATCCGTTTATATCAACTTGGTCTGAACTAATATATATTTTGGTCAGCCCTGAAAATATTTGCTCCATTATCTCAATATGGCAGATAGTTTATCGAGATTGTTTTTAAAGGGAACTCCTTGGTCAGGCAAAAAGTCTGCAAATTCTCAGTAAATGTTTGATTTTTGCCATAATATTTGTTATAATTCCATGTAAGAGCTTGTTTGAAGGGGTGTTATATGCTCGTCCCCTAGCATGTAACCATAGTAAGCTTGCCTACCACTAGCCACACAGGCAAAAATCAAGGAGTGTATGATGAGAGAAGGCGTTGTTGTCAAAAAAATGTCAGTTGTTTTTAGCTTACTGATGTGCTTTGTTTTAAGTAGTATCTGTCAGGGAGGGAATGTAACTGAACTTACCGCAAGAGATGATCATTACTTAGCGGATCCAAATGTCCCAAATACATTTAAAGTCACATTAAATGATCTGGATCCGGAAAGTGATAATCTTACTATCAGCCAATATGACTCTGTTGGTGCCCAAGGTGGCACGATTGCTATTTCCGGGGATGCAAGTTTAATATATACCCCGGTTTCTGGTTTTTATGGTTATGATTATTTTAGTTATACCGTTACTGACGGCAATGGCAATGAAGATGCGGCATTTGTCAGAATTGATGTTAATCAACAGTTTAATATTAATGCCGCACGCTCCCAGATATTAAGTGGTGTTTCAGAAATTGCTGATGCTTCAGGACCCGGTTGGATGGTTTGTTATGGCCCGACAGCATACAGTGTCGGAAATTACCAAGGTGACAATCACAGTAATCCTTTAATTGCAATAGGAACTATTGGTGCTGGCAGAGTGATGGCTTTGCCTGATCATCAATGGCTTAATATGGACTCCTACGGCGATACCGCTGATACCGGTAATCTTTACCGCAATAGCATTGCCTGGCTAACTGCAACTACCTCCAAAAACGTTGGGATTTTGGTGTTGAGTTCTTCTGCTAAAACCTGGCTTAATTCTCAAGGTTATAATAATGTAGTTAATATTGGCAGTTATAATGGTGATTTAAGTGATATTGATTTAATTGTTGGCTGGCCGGGAAACAATTTTTCTGATGCTTATGCTAATGCTCTGGTAGATTTCGCCAGAGGTGGCGGAGCTCTGATGCTTTGTGATACAGGCGTTGGTTATGACTGGTGGTGGGGCAAAGACACCCCGGATATGCCAACCAATAAGATTTTCATTCATGCAGGTATTGGCTTAACAAAAGAAAGTTACGGCAGTACAACACCGATTACTGCAGCTACCGGCCAAACCACGGCCAAAGATGTCTTAAATGTTCTTAAGAATCCTTCGGCCTACAGCACTACGCAAAAAAATATTGCAGGTACTGTTCTTGGTAGAATTTATCTTGTATTGCCGGAAGGCCATTCTCTGCAGGCTGAGCTTGATGTCGAATATTATAAATTGATTGAATCGATTAATCCTACCCCATCAACCCCAGTTCGCAATGATTTTGAAAAGGCTATGCTGACCCGTGAATGTCAGGTTCTGCTAAATACCCCAGTGGAAGAAACTGTTGCACACAGAACCGCTGAAGCTGTCTGGGGCCAGATCCCTGAATATGCTCAGCGTGTTACTAAAACCCTTGATTTCAATGTAGACAAAGAAGGCAAAGATACTCGTGGCAATGACAGCAATATCTGGCTCAGTACCGGCCTTTATGCCGTTCCGGGTGAAGTTGTCACGGTAACTACTTCTTCGCCTATTACCAATAAAAATATGAAAGTACAAATTAGTGGCGACTGGAATAATATCTCTGGTCGTGACAGCTGGTCGCGTATGCCTTTTGGCACAGTTCGTGAATTTGAAATTGAAAGCGATACAACCCTGGCAGCTAATGCTTTTGGCGGGCCGGTTTATATTACAATTCCTAAAGATACCGTTCCGGGTGCTTTTACCGTTACTATCGCCAACGCTATAGAAATGCCATATTTCGTCTTAGGCGAAAATACTAATGAACAATGGGTAAATGAAATCCGCAAAAGACCAGCTCCATACGTAGAATTCCATTGTGATAATGTTATCTTTACCTGCCAGAAATATCAGGTGATAGATATTGATGATGCTGAAGGTTTAGCTCGTTTTTGGCAGCAGGGTAATTATGCCCAGGATGATCTTGCTGGCCTTGTTGGTGCAAGAACCAGACCATCGCGTATGTATAACATGATTCAGACCGCATGGGGTGGAGGCTATGCCGGCTATCCTATTGGTGCCTGGAACTGGAATTTTGGCAATCTACCATCGCTGGAAGCTGGCAACTGCTGGGGTTCATATCATGAACTTGGCCACATGCACCAGAGTGGCTATTGGACTGATGGCAGAACCGGCGAAGTAACCGTAAATATTTTTTCTATGGTAGGTATCGAAGCCGCTTGTGATTCCGGCAAATCTGCCGGTGGCTGGGGTAGAATGTGGGATCCGGCATCACGTGTAGAGGAATATCAATCTACTGTCGCAGTTGGCGGTTTCAGCCAAGCCGGTCTGGGCCAAAGACTTGCCATGTTTGCTCAGCTGAGATTTGCCTTTGGCTGGGAAGCTTTCAAAGCGACATTCCAGACCTATCATGATGATATTGCTAATAATCCTTCTGCACTTCCTTCTAATGATCAGGAAGAATGGGATCAATTTATGATTCGGTTTTCACGTGTGGTTGGCTATGACCTAAGCCCATTTTTCACTAGCTGGGATTATGGTGTAAGTGCTACCGCTAAAAATTCTCTTAGTGACCTGCCCGATTGGAATATGGTTGAGTTAGTCGCAGAAAACTTTACAACTGATGTTGATACCGCCGTAGTGCTTCCAAATGTCATTGCTAATGACTATAGCTTTACTGGTTCAAAAACCTTTGTTGGATTTAGCCAGCCAGCTAATGGCACCATTACTTATTCTGGTGGATCATATCGCTATACGCCAAATGCTGGCTTTGATGGTAAAGATTCATTTTTCTATACAGTGAAAAATAATTATAACAATATGTTTACCAGTAATATTGATGTTTTGGTTGGCTGCTCTATTACCCGCCAGGTATGGAATAATATTAACGGCAGTTCTGTCGCTGATTTGACCAGCTCTCCAAAGTACAATGAAGCACCAGATTCCGAAGAAAAGCTTACCAGCTTTAAGGCTCCGCAAAATTCCGGTGACAATTATGGCAGCAGGATCATAGGTTTCTTAAAACCTCGAACCTCAGGTGATTATACCTTCTGGATCGCTAGTGACGATGAAAGTCAGCTTTATCTAAGCTCTAATATGAATATGAATAATATTCAATTGATAGCTCAGGTTGTTGGTTATACCAGTGCTGATAATTTCGATAGCAAACCTTTCCAGAAATCTGCAAGTATTTATCTTAAAGCCGGCAGGAAATACCTCATTGGTGCTTTGCATAAAGAAGGTGGCGGCAGTGATCATCTTTCTGTTGCCTGGCAAGGCCCTGACAGCCCAACTCGTTCGATTATTGATGGCGAATTTCTTTCACCTATCAAAGCCAACCAGTTGCCAACATTTGATGATTCTGTTATTGTTAAGGTTGATGCTTTAGAAGGTGGCTCATACGCAGCCAGCCTTGCCGATGATGCTAATGATCCTGATGGTATACCTTTGGCATTTACTGTTGTTGGCGAAGCTAAATGGCTGACAATTGACGAAGATGGTAATCTGGGCGGTATCCCAGGTGATGAATATGTCGGCTTGAATGAATTTACTATCAAAGCCACTGATTTTGCTGATGCTTCAATTCAGGCGACTTTAAGAATTAATGTCCAGAATCGTTTTATGGGCGACAAAGCTTTAGAAGATTTCGCTGGCATTTCTTCCAGTTGGCTCAACAGCGATTGTGGCTCTTGCGATGGAGCCGACCTTGATGGCGATAATGATGTCGATGTCGATGATATTGCTATAATGATAAGCAATTGGATGAAGTGATAATTTCAATAAACCTAAAAAAGGCTTCCGCTAAAATGGAAGCCTTTTTTATGTGTTTTTTAAGGTAAATCGCATCCATTTCTATATGTATGTAGTCAATACTTAGGCAACATCTGTTTAATGATTTTAATCGTATTGGCCGCGGCTCCGGGTTTTATGATCGGTTCCATCAGTTCATGTAATTCCTGACGCATGGCGCTGCGACGTTGGTCATTGCTTAATATCCCCAGGGCTTTATGGACTATTTCTTCTTCACTGCCCTCAAAAGGCACAAATTCGGGTACCAGCATTTTATCTGCTAAGATATTGACCAGTGCGATATATTTAATTTTCAATAATAGCTTGCCCAGCATTTTTTGCAGCTTTGTTACGCTGTACATAACGATCATCGGGCAATCCTGCGAGGCTATTTCCATGGTAGCGGTGCCTGAGGCTACCAGTGCCAAATCCGCATAGCGAACCGTAGCTTCAATAGAGCGATGCTGAATATCAATATTGAGTTTTGCATCTGCCGAGCTTTTAAGCTGATTGAGGACTTTAGCGTTTGGCACCGCAGAGACAAAGTTCACCTGCGGGTATCGTTTCTTAATTTCACTGGCAATTTCCTGCATAGGTAACCACAGCGTTTCAATTTCATGTTGGCGTGAACCAGGCAATAGGGCGATAGTCGGGAAATTCTTACTTTTATGATTAAAGCCAATATTAGAGGCAATATTGCTCTCTTCATCAAATAGTGGATTGCCGATATAGTCTGCCGCTACATTACGGTCCCTAAACCATTTTTCTTCAAATGGCAGAATGCAGGCTATGCGGTCGATGTCCCGCCGGGTTTTTTTGATACGCCATCCACCCCAGGCCCAAAGCTGTGGGGCGATATAAGCTAATACTGGGATCTCAAGCTTATGGGCAACCTTGGCGACATTGAAATTCCAGGCCGGCGAATCGACCAGTATCACCAGATCGGGTTTTTCCTCAATGAGAGTTTTTTTGACCCGTTTTAATAGTTTTTTATAAAAAGGGACCAGTTTTAGAATATGGGTCAGCATCGCGCTTTTATCAACGAGATTCTCCATTAATTCACAGCCTGCATTTTCCATATTAGGCCCGCCAAGGCCAAAACATTGCGCCGTGGGCATATCGTCCATAATCGCATTAATAAGTTTGGCGGCATGCTGGTCGCCACTGAGCTCAGCGGCACTGATAAATATTTTATATTCTTTCTGCATGGCCATATAAAAGCAGGTTATGGCCCAATTGTCAAGAAAATGGCAATAAAACTTCTATTGTCACACGATTGTCCTGATATAACCGCAAGCGCCAGCGCGTGGACGATAAGGCTGGATCATGCCTTAATACCAAAATAGCTTGCATTAAATGGTCATAGAATGCAACTTGAAATTTCGTAACAATTTAGCCAAGTGGAGCAAATTTCTTGAAAAAAGTCTCAAAAAAGTTCCAAATATTAATATAGGCAACTTGCGCTTTTCGCAAATTTAGGTATAATTTCGCTATGGAAAAACATAGCGTTGAAAATGAATTTGATTTGCCTTTGGATGGCAATTTGACAGCTGAGCAAGCTAAAGCGATTTTCGCTCAAGGCGAAGATGCGGTAGTGTTTGCATTGCTGAAGTTATCGAAGATCGCAGGCGAAGCTAAGCAGGCGGCGGCTCTGGGGGCGGATGACCCGGCATGTCCTTCGGGGCAAAAGCCAGCGTTTGTCAAAGAAAATAAAAGCGATAAACGCAAACGGAA
>JAEIOG010000201.1 GCA_016342495.1 Phycisphaerae bacterium | reverse complement strand
CAATCGCGCAAGTTGCCTATTTTAACATTTTGTTTATTTCTCCAAATTCTTCAATTAAATTTCATGCGTTAGCCCTGGCCTCTATAATCACAAGCTGGAAGATTGCCCAACTTATGGCTAAAATATTACAAATCATTGCTTACATTTGATTATTCACTTTTATTACCGGCAAATCAATCATAAACACTGCCCCGCCTGTTGGTTTGTTTTCAGCTTTTATATGGCCTCGATATTTTTTGATAATTCCAGCGACAATTGGCAGATTCAACCCGACATCTATATCAACTGAATTATTTGAGGGGGTTGGTTGGTCAGCAGTAAGGCCAGATTCTTCAGATAGACCAATACCTGTATCAGAAATCGTGATGGTTGCATAATCTCCATTGGCTTTAGTATTGACTTTAAGGATTCCTTTGCCTTTTGTCCGCATAGCATCTGTGGCATTGTCAAACAAGTTGATAAAAACCTGTTCGATCTGAAAGGTATCAGCTAAAACCTGCTGCAAAGAATCATCGAGTTCTTTCACAACTTCAATATGATATTGGAGAACGTTATTACACAGTGATAAAGAATGCTCAATGCAGTCATTCAAATTGCATGGTTCAGGTTTGCTATTATCTTTATAGCAAAACTTTTTCAAACCTTTAACAATATTATTTACTCTTTTGACACCTTTATGTATTCCCTCGAGTATTTGCGGGAAATTTGAGATGACAAAATTCACTTTATCGGCATCGATATTCTCATCATTTATTACTAATTGTTTTTGTAATTGAGGTTCCATATCCTGCCAAATTCGGCCAAGCATATGGATATTACCGGAAATAAATGCCATAGGATTATCTATCTCATTGACAATATCAATGCAAAGGTTTCCACTATGGGCAATACTTTCAATCTGGGAGAGTTGTTTGGTACGCTCGTGCACTAAAGTCTGCATTCTTTGATTATATTTCTCCAGCAATGTGTTTTTAGCAAAAAGATTGCGTTCGTATTTAACTATACGTGTGCCAACGGATACTCTGCTGCGCAGCACATCTCTGGCGCAAGGTTTGGTGATAAAGTCATCCGCTCCCGCCTCAAGGCCATGAATCATGTCAACATTGCCAGACTTACCAGTAATCATTATAACATAGACATAAGGAAGGTCTTTTTGTTTTCGAATCAGTTTGCACAAGTCTATGCCATTAATTTCAGGCATCATCCAATCAACAATGGCGATGTCGGGACGAACTGTCCGTATCATCTTCCAGGCACTGCGGCCATCTTCAGCTTCGAAGACCTTATAGCCCATGCCTTTAAGATCATTTTTCAGACAAAGCCTGACAATATGCTGATCGTCTACGATTAGTATTTTCATTGCTATTCACTTAATTGCAATAAACCAAGCTTGTCAATTTCATTAAAAAGCTTGGTTTTAGAAACGGGTTTAACCAGATAAGACTCACAACCAAGCCTGAAGGCTAACATGACATTATCTTTGTCATTAAAGGCAGTGGTCATTATGACTTTGGTCCCGTCGCCAAAATCTACATTATATTCAGTTTCGATATCACGAATTTCTTTTAATGCCTGTTGTCCATTCATTTCGGGCATCGAGACATCCATAGTTATCAAATCATATGATTTATCTTTTGCGATGGCATCCCTGAATGCCTGAACCGCTTCTTTGCCATTGACTGCCACATCGCATTCAAAATATTCGCGTAAATATGCCTGCAATAGTTTGCGAGCTGTAAAATCGTCTTCTACAATAAGAACTCTCATTAAATTTCTCCCAAAAAGTTAATTAATCTCTTACTTAAGGCCTATAACTAATACATGCAAATCAGATTTTTAGATATTACCAACAATCAACCTATAAAGTATTGCCTTGATTTTAGTAAAAAGTGATTCTCCGACCTTTTTAATGTACTTAATACGTACCAAATATATCGGCATAAACAAATAGCTTCTTTGACTTAAAAAAATATTGCCATATTGCCCGCAAAATAATCCCAGTACAAAACCTAAGTGGTGGTGATTAGTATGGAATTGAATATAGATGTAAACGGCCTAATTCTGGAGATGTGGGCCTATTTCAGGTGAAAATTCCACATAAACTTATGTGTTAAATGATTGCTTCAAATAATATTTCAAGATTATCGATAAGGTTTGTCAGCGAAAACTGGATATGCAATCGTATATAATTGCCATGGGAATTAGTTATCGGAATATCACTACATAACAGTGGAAATGATACAAAGACTTATTTTAGGGGCCGCAAGTGTTTTATTGCCTTTTTTCCTATACTGTCAAGGCAATATCACCTCAGGTTTGGCCATCTGGTCGTCAGTGACAAAAGTATAGCTGCCGCCACAAATGCTGGCAAGGCCTTTTAGGAAAGGTTCATTTTCTTTGCTGCCACAAGCTATGATGTTGATTTTTACTCCGCTGGGGTGTAAATGATAATAGTTCAGCAAAGCGTCTTTGAGTTTTTGATGGTCAAATTCGCCATCAGTAAAAATATAAATCAGTTCCGGGGCCATATTGCCATCGGTGCGTGCATCGAAAGCATTTTTGATAGCATCGAGGAATGCCCGGCCTTGCTGAATTGAACTTTTGCTGCCAGTCAATTCAGCATTATTGATATAATCAATCGCGTTAATTCTTTGATTTTTCGATGCCCGCTGTAATTTTTCGCCGGGATATCGCAGTGGATTTCCCGATGAAAACAGCGTCACATTATAATATTGATAAGGAGCAAGACCATTGATGCTATCGACCAGTTGTTTTTTTACATAGTCGAAAGCTAACATCATACTTCCGGAGCAATCGACGACATAGCATATTCGGTCTGCTTTGCCAACTGAACCACAGAAACTCGAATAACTGCCGGGCTTTTTTGCGGGTATCGCAACTGTAGAAGCCTGGGGGCTATTTATTGTAGGAGTCAATGCGCCATCGCCCATTTTGAAACTGGTGGATATTTTCTTAGCTTCCATCAAAGCTGATTTGGCCGCAATAGAATTATCAACTTTTAAGTCAATGAATTTCTGAATCGTCTCGGTGGGCTTGTTGGCCTGAACCGCAGCTGCTGATTCGTTTTCATGTTTGTCAATGACCATGGGACGAATAATAAAAAACACCCCCGCCAACGCCAGATGCAAAGCAATAGAAATCGTCCAGCCGGTAATCGGTATCAAAGGTTTTGATTTTAACTTTATATTTTTCATAGTCTAAAACACAACTCAATTATAAACGTATAGAGACAAGGCATGCCTTGTCTCTACCATAACCCGAGTCGAATGTAATGAATATTATTTAGATACCCAGCTCTTCTTTAACTTCTTTGAAAGCGTTGATTGCGAAATCGAGGTCTTCTTTGCTGTGGGCCGCTGATACTTGTGTGCGGATTCTAGCTTGCCCTTTGGGTACAACCGGAAAAAAGAAGCCGACAACGTAGACACCTTTTTCAAGCATTTTTTCAGCCATTTTCTGAGCCAGCATCGCATCACCAAGCATAACAGGCACGATTGGATGGGTGCTGTCGATGATCTTCAGGCCAATTTTGCTGATTTCTTCACGGAAGTATTTGGTGTTTTCATGTAGTTTATCACGCAGAGCCGTTGAAGCTGACAGCATATCAATAACTTTAATCGAAGCTGCGACAATCGAAGGGGCTACGGTATTTGAAAACAGGTATGGCCTGGACCGCTGACGCAACAGTTCAATAATTTCTTTTTTACCGGAAGTGTAGCCGCCGCTGGCACCACCTAAGGCTTTGCCCAGTGTTCCGGTGATAATATCAATGCGATCCATCACACCACAATGTTCAGGAGTGCCCTTGCCATGATCGCCCATGAAGCCAACCGCATGAGAATCGTCGACCATTACCAGTGCATCATATTTATCAGCTAAATCACAGACAGCTTTAAGATTGGCGACAATGCCGTCCATACTAAAAACTCCATCGGTAGCGATCAGGCGGAAGCGAGCATTTTGGGATTCTTTCAGTTTTTCTTCCAGATCAGCCATATCATTGTTGGCATAGCGATAACGCTGAGCCTTACACAGACGAACGCCATCGATAATGCTGGCATGATTAAGGGAATCAGAGATAATTGCATCCTCGGCGGTGAGCAAAGTCTCAAACAAGCCACCATTGGCATCAAAACATGATGTGTAAAGGATAGTGTCTTCTGTTTCCAGAAACGTACTCAGCTTAGCTTCCAGCTCTTTGTGGATATCCTGAGTGCCGCAGATAAACCTTACCGAGCTCATGCCATAGCCCCGCTGGTCATAGCTGGCCTTGGCCGCAGCGATAATTTCAGCATTATCTGACAGCCCCAGATAATTATTAGCACAAAAGTTCAGTACTTTTTGTCCGGTACTGACCGATATTTTAGCCATCTGTGGCGAAGTAATAATCCGCTCAGACTTATAAAGCCCGGCTTCTTTGATTTCATTAATGGTATTTTTGAGATGATCCTGGAATTTACCGTACATAACATTGCCTTTCATTTATTCTAACAAACCCTATAGCAGCAGGGGGCATGATAATAATACAAAACAAGCCATTAAATATATCGGTTCAAGCTGATTTTGTCCATAAAAAAGGCATTGTTATGTCTATGTGCGTAAAACTAATCTGAGGCGAACAGGGCATTTACTCAAAATTGCTATATTTGCTTCGCATTTATTTTGGTAGTATTTAATGGTTAGTTAGTTTGATGTGACATGCCATCTTGGCCTTTACTGTTGACTATAATAGTGGGTTTGTCCTGAGCCAATGTTCAATAACCTTCCGTTTTTTTGACATCAACACCTCTAAAATTCACAGATAGGGCCTACAATTAGGCAGGGGGGCGTTATTTTTTGTGATGGTTACGGGTCTGAAAAGGCGCGGAAAGGTGATTTTGGAGTGTTTTAGCCAAGAAAATGCAAAAAAATGTAAAAAAATAGCTTTTTCTTATTGCAATTTATTTTGTATTAAGTATCATCTTCTTTCTCGTCAGGGGCAGTGAAATGCTCTTGAAAAGCGATGGGGTTGTAGCTCAATTGGTTAGAGCATCGGACTGTCGATCCGAAGGTTGCGAGTTCGAGTCTCGTCAGCCTCGCTTAAATTAAAAGACATAAGTTTTTGT
>JAEIOG010000023.1 GCA_016342495.1 Phycisphaerae bacterium | reverse complement strand
ACTGTTTAATTCCTGAATTACTATGAAATGAAAGGTTATATGATGAAAAAACTATTCCTGGCTATTTGTGCTGTTTTTATGGGTGCAACTATTGCTTTGGCCGCTGAAATCCAAACTACCGCTGCCCCTGAAGCTACAGAGCCTGAATCTAAAAAAATAGAAGTTAAAGTTGATCCAGACAAGGTTCTTTTGACTGTTGCGGGCATAAAAATGACTCAGGCTGATTTTGATAAGAGGGTTGACCAGGCGATTATGCAGTCTTTTGGTGCCCAGGCAGCTAATATTCCACCTGAACAGCTAAAACAGATTATTGACCAGAATCGCCCACAGTTTGTCGCTCAGGTAGCACCACAGGTTGCTGAAGTCTTTGTTCGAGAAACTCTGGCAAAATACGATGCCGACAAAAAAGCCATAAAAGTTGATAAGAAAGTCATCGGTGAAATGATTGATGAAGTTATCGACCAGCAGTCAAAAATGGCCCGTATGTCACGTGAAGACATGGAAAAAATGGTTATTGAAAGAAAAATGGGCGATTCTCTCACTGATTTCTTTACTAAGCAATTAGCTTCAAATGAAGCTTTTCAAACCGCAGCGCTTCACAGAACCGTGCTCAGTAAATTGTATGCTAAAGATTTAGCTGTTTCTGATAAAGAAGTAAAAGAATATTATTCCTGGCCAGTTGAAAAACGCGAACCAGCTCTTGAAGAAGTTCAAGCCAGCCATATATTGCTGCTTACCGCTGATAGAGGCGAAACAGGGATGGTACCTCGTTCAGAAGAAAAAATCGCTGAAGCTCGCAAGACTATCGAAAAAGTTCAGGCAGAACTTAAGGCAGGCAAAAAAGATTTTGCTGAACTGGCTAAAGAGTATTCTGAGTGCCCATCTAAAGACAAAGGTGGCGATCTGGGCTTTTTCCCTCGTCAGGGCGCAATGGTAGAAGAATTTGCTGCTGCTGCTTATGCTTTAGAGGTAGGCCAGGTTAGTGATATTGTTAAGTCTGATTTTGGCTTCCATATCATTAAAGTAACAGCTAAGACCGATCCAAAAGAAATTCTCACAAGGGTCAGATTTGCTGAAGCAGACAAGAAATACTACAAAGATCTGCTGGAACGCGAAAAGGATCAGATTGTTTATGATGATCTTTCACTTAAACCACAGCCACGCGTTATGAACATAGCACCTAAAAAAGCAGAACCTGCCAAAGAAGAATCTGCACCTAAGACTGAATAGTCTTAATAAATTAGCTATATTAAGCCTTCGGAGTCAAATCCGAAGGCTTTTTTTATTTTACTAAATGATATTTTTAGTATATCATCAAATTTTATGATATTTAATCAAAGTAGACGCAAACCAAAATGGAGTTTAACTGATGGCCTGGTATGAAAACTTTTTTGATGACTGGTATCTGAAATACTGGATTCAGCCAATAACTCAGCAAAGAACCAATAATGAAGTTGATGCGATAATAGACTATCTCAAAATCAATAACGATAGCAATATCCTCGATTTGTGCTGTGGCCAGGGTCGCCATAGCTTGGAACTGGCCCGCCGTGGCTTCAAAAATGTAAATGGCCTTGATCTCAGCGAAACTTTATTGGGTTTTTCTAAAGAGTCTGCCAAAAAAGAAAATCTCGCTATCAATTTCATTCAGGGCGATATGCGTGACATTCCGGCCAGCCTTTATGATGGCATTTTCAATTTCTATACTGCCTTTGGTTATTTTGAAAAAGATGAAGAAAATCAGGCTGTCCTTGACGCAGTTGGCAGAGCTTTAAAGCCCGGTGGCTATTTCCTTTTGGATTATCCATTGCTGGAAGGGCGGATGGGCCCCTGGCAAAATCAGGAATTTTTTGAATATGAAGATGGCACGGTCATGCTGCATGAAATGATTCACAATGTCTTTGACCAGGAAATTGTCAATAAAGTCCTGTATATTACCAAAGATAATCTCCGGCATCGCACAGGATTCACTCTGCGTCATTATTATGGCCGTGAACTGCGTAAGTGCCTGCGTAAAGCCGGTATGGAAGTAGTTGCTACCTTTGGCTCACTTGAAGGCAATCCGCTCACTGCGCGTGACAGGCGTGTCCTTATCCAGGCCAGAAAAATCGCTGAACCAGATTCTTCAAAGTAGCTCAGACTATTTGCCACCCAGTTTTCTATCCCTGTAATAATTTTGGAGTAGAATAATAAAATGAATGGATTTATGACAATCTTCAAACGTGAGCTTAAGGGCTATTTCGCCACGCCAGTTGCTTATGTTTTCCTGGTGATATTCTTATTTTTCGCCGGCTATCTCCCATTTGAAAAAGAAGATTTTTTCAATGTTGGTCAGGCTGACATGCAGGCATTCTTTAAATGGCTGCCCATTCTTTTTATTTTTATGGTTCCAGGTATTTCTATGCGTTTATGGGCCGAAGAAAAAAAATCCGGCACTATCGAGTTGCTTTTTACTTTACCGATTGACACAATGGCCGCTGTATTGGGCAAATTTGCAGCGGCCTGGTGCTTTATGGCTTTGGGACTTGTTTTAACATGTGTCTTTCCTGTCACCTTACTTGACCTGGGCAAACCTGACATGGGCCAGATAATATGTGGCTATATTGGCAGTTTTCTGCTTTGTGGCGGCTATCTGGCTATTGGCGGGTTCTGCTCGGCAATTACCCGCAGCCAGGTGATAAGCTTTATTCTTGCGGTGGTCGGTTGTGCGGTTTTTTATTCGATAGCTTTGCCAACTTCCCAGGGTTTTTTAAGTTCAATTCTTGGTAATAATTTCGCTGAAATTTTCGCTTCCCTGAGTTTTGAAAGGCATTTTGATTCTATCAAGCGGGGCGTGATAAGGATGTCGGACCTTAGCTATTTCTTTATTATGATTGCCAGTTGGCTTTGCTGTACCTCAATTATTATTAAAGAAAGGAAGGCCGCATAATGAAAAATATCCGTTTAATCCTTTTATTTGTATTGATTGGCATCATAGCAGCTTCCCTGATCCAGCTCAGCCAAAAGTATACCAGTAATATAAAATTTGATGCCACCGAAGAGAAAATCTACACCTTAACCGATGGCACCACTGAAATAATTAAAAATATAAACAAACCCATAACCCTTAAATTTTATTATTCCCAAAAAGCATCGACAAAACTGCGCGACCAGGACCGCAGCTATACCGATTACTATTATTATATCCATTCCCTGCTTGCCGAATATGCTTCCAAAAGCAATGGCATGATCAAACTGGAAGAAATCGACCCACAGCGTTTTTCCCCTGAAGAAGAAGATGCCATTCGTTTTGGCATCTATCGTGCCCCTATCAATCAGGATGAAGGCTTTTATTTCGGGCTTGTCGCTCAAAGCTCATTAGGCCGTATTGACACTATCGCCCATTTCCATCCGGCCCGTCAGCGCCATGTTGAATATGATATAAGTTCTCTTATCAGCCGTCTAATTGGCAGTCAGCGTAAACGCATAGGTGTTATCACATCTATGCCAATTTTCTCACGTGAAAAAGGCTGGGTTTTCCTTTCTCTGCTGAATAAAAGATATGATATCGTTCAAATTTCTCCACGGGTCACTGAAATAAAAGATGTTGATTTATTAATGCTTATTCACCCGCGGCGGCTGGCACCTGAAACTATCTTTGCTATCGACCAGTTCATTGTCAAGGGTAATCCCTGTATGATGTTTGTCGATCCATTTTGTGTCGCAGATGAACAGGGCAGGAAACTAAATATAGGTTATTCGCAGATTAATAGGCTCACTGGGCCCTGGGGGGTCGAACTATTAACCGATTTTTTTGCCGGTGACAGGCAGCTGGCTCAGGAAGTAACTGTTGACCGGGGCACAAACTATGGCCAGCTTATACCGCTGGTTGGCCTTAATGGTGATTGTTTCAATCAATCGCTGGCGGCAACGGCTAATATGGCCCAGATTAATCTTTTATTTCCAGGAGTGCTACGCAAACTGGATCCCAAGCCGGAGTCTATCAAAATCGAGCCTTTGCTGCAAACTACCCCGCAGGGTAGCCCTTGGAAAGTTTCTGATCCAAGGCAACTACAAAAAATCGACTATCTAAAGCTTTCCGGTTATCAGCTGGAAGATTTTCAACGGGTCTTGGCCCGCGGTTCCAAGCCAGTGCCGATGGCTTATTATCTCCATGGCCAGTTCCCTTCAAATTTCCCCGACAATAACAATGCTGTTAAAGCAACCCCTCCGGATAAGGAATCCCGACTGGCGGTCTTTGCTGATGTCGATATGTTAAGCAATGAAGTGGCCCATTTTGATAGCCAGGGTCAGCCCTTGAGTAATATTAATCTTATCGAAAGCACAATTGATTTTTTGCTGGATAGCGATTCCCTGATCGCTGCCCGTAACCGGGGTAGCTTTACCCGCCCATTTATTAAGATTCAGGAACTGCAGGCTCAAGCCCAGCAGCAGGCCATTAATGACATCGAAAATATCAAAGCACAATTGATCCCTATCGCCGATGAACTCCGGGCCATCAAAAGGAAAACTTTAGCAAATTCACCTGATGTGACTCCCAAGGATTATGCCCAAAAGCTCAATCAGTATCGTGTTAAGGAAGCCGAGGTGATTCGTCTGATAAGACAGATCGAACTTGATAAAAACCAACAAATCGAAACTATTGGCCTTAAATGGCGAAATGCCAATATGTTTATCGCGCCTGCATTTATTTTGTTAATTGCGATTATGCTAGTGTTCTATCGGCGCATCCTTTATATGCGGCAGGTCAACAGCTACCTGAGCTTTGCCGCTTTTAAGCTTAGTCCCCGGCAATATCGTGACCTGGCAATTTTAACAGTTGTGGCAATGGCGATGTCATCTTTGGTGTTTTTCGATAATATTTCTAATACCAAAGGCGACAATTACGTCGCCAAAGGTCTGCTGCTGCAAGGCCTTGATATCGATAATGTTACCCTTGTCCAGGTAAGCAATCAAGGCATTAGTTCAACCATTGTCTTTGATGCTGATGGCAACCCCTATCTAAAAAATAAAGGGAATTACCCCGCAGATGCGAAAAAGGTTAATGAAATGCTGGCCGGTTGGCTGGGAATTCAAACTGTCAGTTTTATTACCGATGATCCTCAGGCTCATGAAGCAATGAGTTTAAGTGATAATAATCCCGTGCAGTCCATTAAATTTTATAATCTCGATGAAAAGGGTGATAAGAAATTAATCGCCGGCGTTCTAACTGGCAAAACATCTGAAAAGGCTGGCGGGGTTTTTGTACGCCTATTAAACCCAGATGGCTCTCAGGATAATAATGTTTATGTCGCCAATGATGTCCCGACCTCGTTCGCCAAAGCCCAAAGCTTTATGGAAAGGCATATTTTATATGTAACCGAAAAGGATATCATTTCCGCTGAATTTAAAGAAGGAGAAAACCATATCCGACTTTTCAGCGATATTCAGGGCAATATCACTCCACGCGGTTTCGCATCCGAGGCAAAAGTCAATTTTATCGCTTGTCGAAAGCTGCTTTACCTGCCAATAGAGATGGCCTTTATTGATGTTTGGCCAACTGATGATACCAGCATCAAAGACCTGGATTTCAATCGCAGTGTTGAATATTGTTTAGTTGACCAGATGGTCCTTAAAATTGATCTGGCTCAAAGGCAAGGCAAAGTTTATATGCGTTGTTCAGGCCGCTTTGAACCGATTGACCCTGATATTACTCAGGGACAGCGTGAGCAAATGGAAGCTGCCACTCAGGCATTCAATACCTATCACCGCCGCTGGATATATCAACTAAACGATGAGCAGGGCAAAATCCTGAGCAGTACAGTAGAGACATTAACAGAAAATTGATACGGACGATTACCAACAACAAGTAGGATGGGCTCTGCCCATGCTGATAAAAATTATATCGCGATAGCGATACCGAAACAGCACGAAGCGGCAACGCCGTGCTAAAACTTACCAGCTAACCAATGTGTCAACCTACCACAGGACCGGACATCAATTCTCAATTATATCACAGCTCCCATTTATAGATTTTGACATTGTCGATCCAGGCGGCATCGTCGCTATAGTATTCACTTTCATCTTTTATATATTTCCAGCTGAAAGTGTGCGTACCTTCGGTGATATCAAAGGTGGCATTACTCCAGCCCTGAACGCCGGAATATATTGCTTTGGGAGTATCATCGACATAAAAGATTAATTCATCAAAGTCATATTCGCTGGCGACTTTATAGTCAAAAGTTATCTTATTATATCCTTCAGGAACCGTTGTGGTAATTGTAATAACTGATTCTTGCTCATCGTCACCGGGAACCAGACCAGATCTGGCTGCTTTGTTTTCGCTGGAGATATCGACTATAGTCCAGTTTTTATCACCACTTAAATCCCAGGCATATTTAGTGAAATCGCCTGTTTCAAAATCTTCAAATAAGTGTTCAGGATATTCGATGGTAGAAAATTGTATATTATCAACCCAGGCACAGTCATCGCCAACATCATCAATATCAACTTCATCTTTGAGATATTGCCAGCAGAAGATATGCTCGCCCGGTTCAATTTCATATTTCTGCTCCGTCCATTCATCCACATCGCCGGTGAAAAATCCTTTCAGGATGCCATCTACATAAAAAGCCAGCCCATCGTAGTTCAGCTCGCTGGATACTTTATAATCAAATGATATACGGTTGGCCTGAACATCTAGCATAATAGATATGCGGCTTCCCTGACTGTCAGTCAATTTCCCCTTTGCAGGAGATTTGGCCGAATAACTGCCCGCCGAGCCATCACTTTCGATAGTCCAAAGCTCGGTGCCTTCCAGCGACCATTTATTGCTGGTGAAATCCTGCGATTCAAAGCTTTCAGTAAAATCCTGATAAGCCGGCGGTTCGGCCTTAAACAGCCAGTTGGAAACAAGGATTACAAGATCATCAACGTCAATAGTTCCATCATTATTCAGGTCTGCTTTTTCATCGAAACCACTCTCAATAAGCCATTCATTAGACAATGCGTAAAAGTCATAGAGGTCCACATTGCCATCCGGGAGATATTCATTAGGGTCTATACTGCTGTTAAAGTCAGCATCGATAGTATAAGCCAGAGGCACCATACCAAAAACAAAGGCCTTCTGTACATTATAATCGCCTACAACGATAATCTTATCTTCGACGGCGATCATACCATTGTAGTTGCCAAAATAAGATGAGCTGCCAGAATCATCCAGGGCTTCAGGTTCCGATGCCACACCATCTGCATCTAAGTTATAGACATTGACACCGCGGAAATGGCCGGCGATCAGCGTATAAGTGCCATCCTCATTTTTAGCCAGATCCAGTGATTTACCCAGATTTGTCTGAGTTTCCGTGCCCCGAACAACCTGCACCTCCTCGACTGTGTCATCCTGATCAACTAATTGCCATGAACCACCACTTTGCCGTTTATAAATATAAACTGCGCCATATATCCCATCATTATAGGCGCTGACAGCAGCTATATCGCCAGCGATAGCTACCGCTGCCCCAAAAAATTCATTCTCACCAATATTTCCTTCAGGGTCATCACCATAATCAAAATAATCAAATTCTTCATAATACAAAGTGTCATTCGGGTCATTGCCAAGATTAGGACTAATCAAAATGGTTTCTTCCCAACTGTCATCACTTTGTCTTTCATAAATATAAGCTCGGCCAACCGCCAGTTTTTCATCATATTTATCTACCGTGCTGTCAAAGTTTGGCCTGCCGACAATCAGATAATCTCCATCAATATCAATAGCCGCCCCAAAATTAGTTTCAGCACCACCTTCATCGCTATCGGATGGAACTACCATTATCTGTTGCTGCCATTGTAGATGAACATCGCTTTGCTCTTCATCTTTCTTGAAAATAAATACAGCGCCATCACTGTTGGTTACATTTGTTTGTATATAATCAGTATCACCGATAGCAACCAGAGTATCAGCCTTATCGCCAGCTGGAGAGTCATCGGCAGGATTATAAATAGCCACTATCTGACCAAAGTCACAGCCATCAACTTGATGATCATCTGTAGTTTTTCGTTGAATTAACTTAGGACTGGTCCATTGATCAGTTTCACCATCATCATCGCTATCGATTTTTTCAAAGATATAGGCCAGCTGACCATTATATTCACCTACGACAATATAATTACCATCGATATGAATACTGGCACCAAACTTACCCGAATCAATTGGCTCAATAGAACTGAATACCATTTTGTCCCAGGCAAAGCCATTATAATTATCAAATATAAAGATACGCCCAGCAAAATCTTCCCCTGCAACGATAGACGTAGGGTCACTTACAACAATGGTCTTGCCATCGGTAGCTACCGCAGAGCCAAATTCATAACTGGAATGATTACCAGTAAGACTGGGCTCAACTAATGGCCAATCGCTGGAATCCTCTGCTAATGCCGGGATACCAAAAAGCATGACTAATGCCAATAAAAGGGATATATTTTTCATTATTCTCTCCTGTTTTTCAACTTTGCTGTGTCGTATTGTCCAAGTGGGGGCAATATCATGATTATAACTGGATAACCAGATTACTATTATAACATTATTATAGGTAATATGGAACGTTTATTTTGGAAAAAAGTAAGTTAGACCTTGTATAGAAAATGCTTAGTTGTGGCATAATCAGTGCAAGTGACACAACCCTAAATAGCAGAATTTCCAGTGAAATTGGAACCACCAAATGCTATAATAATGAATAATTGTTAAAATATCATAAATTTTTTGCTAAAATAGAGTACACCAAAAGGCACGAAACGACATGTTTTCGACAGTTTATGACAGTTTTTTACCAAATATTACAACTTTTTAACAGGTAGGATAAGCTTCCTGCTTGTCCCAGCAGTTCGTTGGCCAAATTGAAAAACTTAATTTCTTGCCAACTACAATTGTTTTTTTGAAAGGCAAATAATGAAAAAATCACTGACTTTATCAATCTTTTTACTGGCGATTATAGCCAGTCCAATCTTCACTTTTGCCGAAAATCCCGATTGGGAAAATCCCCAGATTATAGGAACCAACAAAGAACCTGCCCATGCAAACCTTATGCCTTTTGCTGATATAAACTCTGCTCTCAGCTGCGATTATAGCAAATCTCCTTATTTCCAATCCCTCAATGGTAGCTGGAAATTTAACTGGTCACCAAATCCGCAACAGCGACCAAAGGATTTTTATCAGGTTGATTATGATGTGTCAGATTGGCCCAATATCCCTGTGCCCACCTGTTGGCAATTACAGGGTTTCGGTACGCCCATTTATACCAATATAACCTATCCCTTTAAGGTGGACCCACCTCGAGTGACATTAGAGCCGGACCCAAAATATACTGCATTTAAGAATCGTAATCCGGTTGGCTCATATCGGCGAAATTTCTCCATAACTGAAAATCGCTCAGATCGCCAGACTTTTATCCATTTTGCCGGGGTGAAATCAGCATTTTATCTCTGGGTCAATGGCCAAAAGGTTGGCTACAGCCAGGGCTCGATGACTCCAGCGGAATTTAATATCACCAAATACCTCAAAAATGGGGAAAATGTCCTGGCCGTAGAAGTTTACCGCTGGTCGGATGGCTCATATCTGGAAGATCAGGATATGTGGAGATTTTCAGGTATTTTCCGGGATGTCTACCTGTTAAGTCGTAACAATGTACATATTCAGGATTTCTGTTTCAAAAGTGATCTGGACGAAGAATATAAACATGCTTCATTTATGGGGCACTTAAAATTTAAAAATTATACTGCTGGGTCTGCTAGTGGCTATAAACTTGCCCTTAACTTAATCGGCCCTATGGGCAATGTAGTATTTAATACCTTCAAGGATATTGACATTAACGCTGATACCCCGGTAGTTAACGGCCAGAGCGAATTTGATTATGGTTTTTCCCGTGCCGTTGAAAATCCTCTTAAATGGACCGCCGAAACTCCAAATCTTTATAAAATCACGATCGAACTAAAAGATAAAAACGATAAAATAATTGAAACTTTCGTACAAGATTTTGGCTTTCGTGAAATAGAGATAAAAGATAGTCAGTTTTTCGTCAATGGTAAGTCCATCCTTCTAAAGGGTGTCAATCGCCATGAACATGATCCTGACACAGGTAGGGTGATCTCTGAAGAATTAATGATAAAAGATATTAAGCTCATGAAACAGAATAATGTTAATGCAGTTCGTACCAGCCATTATCCTAATAATACCAAATGGTATGAACTCTGTAATCGCTACGGATTGTATATTATGGATGAAGCTAATGTAGAATCGCATGGCATAGGCTATGGCAAAAATGTGCTGCCGGGTTCTGACCCACTTTGGACTGAGCCGGTTGTTGACCGTATGCGTTCAATGGTTTTGCGGGACAGGAATCACCCTTGTGTTGTTATGTGGTCACTAGGCAATGAAGCAGGTCATGGCAGTAATTTTCATGCGATGGCTAAAGAGGCAAAAAAATACGATTTAACCCGCCCGATTCATTATCGCCAGATGAACGAAGCGGCTGATCTCGATAGCGAAACTTATGAAACTGTCGCAAAGCTGGTTAAACGTGCTAAAGCAAACCCTGCTCGTCCTTTTCTGCTAAATGAATATGCCCATGCCATGGGAAATTCACTGGGGAATTTCCAGGAATACTGGACAGAAATCGAAAAGTATCCTTGTCTAATTGGCGGATTTATCTGGGATTGGGTCGATCAGGGCCTGCGTAAAACCAATGCCGACGGCAAGGAAATCTGGGCCTATGGTGGTGATTATGGCGATTTCCCTAATGATTCCAATTTCTGTATTAATGGTTTAGTTGGCCCGGACAGGGCTCCAAACCCTTCACTTTATGAAATGAAAAAGGTTCATCAGTTTGTTAAAGTAAGCCCGCTTGATTTGATAGAAGGAAAAGTTAAGGTTATTAATAAATATGATTTTATTAATATAGACTTTTTAAATATTGATTGGGAACTTACAGTTGATGGCCAGCTAGTTCAAACCGGTAAGATGGCCCCGCTTGATCTGAAGGCAGGGAAATCGACAGAGATTACGATACCGTACAAACTCAATGATATTTCTGCTGAAGCTGAAGTGTTTCTGAAAGTCAGTTTTTCTTTAGCTGAAGATAAATCTTGGGCACAGAAAGGCCATGTGCTGGCATGGGATCAGCTTGAAATTCAAGGTAAACTTAAATTATTGCAGCCAAATAGAAATACAGGTGATGTAACTTTAAAAAATAATTCAGGATTATACACGTTAAAGGGCAAGCAGTTTCAGGTGAACTTCAGCGATAAAAATTTTGAGCTGAGTTATGAAAGTAATAATTCACAATTTACCATAAAACCCAACTATTGGCGTATTCCAATCGACAACGACAAAGGTGCAAAAAAAACCTTCCCCAAACTTAAGGTATGGAAAGACGCTGTTGATAATGCCAGAATTACAGAATGCAAAGTTTTACGATTGGCAAATAATGGTTATGCTGTTACTTATTTTGCTGATTTGCTTGATGGCAAAGCTCAGAGTGAAATAACATACACGATAAATCCTGATGGCCAGATTGTCGTTAATAGCACACTGGAAATTAAAGATAAATTGCCTGAGTTGCCGCGTATGGGTATGCAGTTATTTGTTGATAATAAATATGATCAGCTTAAATGGTTTGGCCGGGGGCCACATGAATCTTATCAGGATCGTAAAACTTCCGCTGCTGTGGGTGTTTATTCAGGTTCGGTTGCTGATAATATTTTTGGATATGTTCGCCCACAGGAAAATGGCAATAAAACTGATACCCGTTGGATGACCTTAACCAACCAGCAGGGGGATGGTTGGCGATTCACTGGTTCGCCATTATTTGATTTTAGCGTATGGCCATATACTGCCGAGACTTTGGAGGCAACTACTCATAACAACGAATTAGAAGCAGATGATAATGTTATGACAGTCAATATTGATTTGAAACAAAGAGGCGTAGGCGGTGATAATTCCTGGGGGGCTTTACCGATGAATAAATATCGACTGCTTGAGAAGCAATATTCATATTCATTTGCTATTTGCCCAATTAACTAAACCGTTTAAATATAAAATACCGGGCGAGCTTATGCTCGCCCGGTTATATGATAAACAATGGTTAATGCAGTTGAAGAATTATTCTTCAGTGTCGGTTAGCCATTGTGATGACAGGATTGCCAGGTCATCCAGATCGACTTTTCTATTACCATTCAGGTCAGCAGATCTTCTGAGGTGGGCGGTAGGGCAGAAGAAATAATCTTCGGTCTCGCCAATCCAGTATCCATCTTCAGGTCCTGATCCGCCATAGCCTATAGCATCAGCGGTATCGGTCAGGGCCGGTTCCCATGGTTTTTCAGATATCATAATACGCATCCAGATTTTCGGCATTTGCTGCTGAGAGAATTTGGGATGCCATGGTAAAAATGGTTCAGATTTTATGCTGTGAATTCCCTGATTCAGTCCAGTCAGCATCTGATTGCGTACAGCCCATTCCTTTACTCGGCAAGGCAAATCATTTGACGTAGCTGGAATGGTATCGTCCCAGTCACCATCGCGGTTCCAGTCGAACCATGCGTTGACATATAATCTCCTTGTAGGCTGATATACCCGTACAATATATTCAAAGCTAGTCCAGTTGCAATGAGGCAGATTCAAAGGCATTTTGATGCCATTGTCGGCTTTGTCCAGATTGGCTCTATCTAAAGGTGGAATAAGATTATTAAGTGGATCTTCATCGAAACCATAATCCGCTTCAAATTCACGTGAAATATTACTACCCAGATGGGCAACCAGCATTGGATTCCAGTGAATAGGTCCATAAGGCGGCGAACCAATGCGATATACCGTTGGATAATTTGCTTTGATTACAACATCCAAAGGTCCAACACTGCGGTAGGCTGTCATGTCAATATTGAAACTGTTTGTACTATCAGGTGCATCGCCCAGATCGGGAGTTTTTTGCGGTTCTTCAATTTTGACAGCATAATCTTCCACTTCACCATTACGGGCGGGGCCTTTGTAGTTTAAGCCACCATAGGTACTGAATCGGAATCGCCCATAGGTTCTTGCATTGGTGACAATCGCATGTGGATGAGCTGGAGTATTAAATAATAAACCATTTTCACCCATAGTCAAAGGTTCGCTGGCAAAAATCTGTTCACCAAAGTCGTCCCAGTCACCATCATGATTAAAATCAATCCAGGCATCAAGGAAGCCATCGACTGAGGCAAATACCTGTACCTTAGCGGGCATACCTGGAACTATCGGGCTGAGGAAATTGACACCTTGTTCATCATCAAGGTCAGCTAAATCATCGCCATCGGCAGCCATGGTTGGCTGGCCATCAAGCTCGGCATCGATCTGAATACAATCAGCGAATGGGTGACCCAGGAAAATGCTGCGGTCGACGATGTGTCTTGCTCCATTACGGCTCAGGGTTGTTGGATAACTGTTGCAGCGAACCAGGTCGGTATTATCACAGCGCAGCTCAGGGGCATCACCAAAGTCGAATAATGGTCTTGGGACAACTTCAACGACATAATCTTCCACTTCTCCATCACTGGCAGGGCCATCAAAGCTAAGCGGTGCGATTGCGGTATCCTGGGTGACAAATCTAAATCTTGCATAAGTTTTAAATGGTTCAGTCTGAGTTAATAATGGAACTGGTATTTTGAGGTAGTTTACTCCGGCTAATAATGGTTCGGCGATGAATACCTGATCAATGTTATCAGCCCAGCTGCTGTTGGCATTAAAGTCAATCCAGCCATAGAGTAAACCATTACATGTGGCCATTACCTTGATTTCCGTTTCCTGACCGGGAATAAATGGCCCACCGAAAGAAACACCATCTTCATCATCTAAAGCTGAAAGATCATCGCCATCGGCTCCATTTGAAGGCTGCCCATCGATTTCGGGGTCAATATATCGACCTAAGCGAACGCCTCTGACCAGTGTATGTCTTGCCCCATTGTGAATACGCAAGGTGGGGTAGCCACCGGGTGCAAAGTCGCCATCGGGTGCATCGCCATAATCAAGTAAAGGCTGAGGATTAGGGCCAATCCTCACTGGATAATCTTCTACTTCGCCGTCAGGGGCAAAGCCGAAATAGTTCAGATCACCTTGTGTACTAAAGCGGAAACGTGATGATGTTAAACGATTGCCCTGTTCGAGGTCTGATGTTGTGGCTGGAACACTAAATGTCAAAGCATTCAAGCCAGTTTCTACAGGTGTGCTATTGCAGATTTTCTCACCAATGTCATCCCAGTCGCCATCACCATTAAAGTCAATCCAGGCATCAATATAGCCTTTGGTTGAAACCATAATTTCAACAGTAGCGACGGTGTTTGGTACCAATAACGAAGGCAAGACGACAGCCTGTTCATCATCAATGCCATTATTATCATCACCATTACAACCGGGGGTGGGTTGGCCATCCAGTTCTGGATCAATTTGAATGACCGTTAATAGTGGTGAGCCCATAAATACGCCAGGAACAATAAGATGTCTGGCACCGTTACGCAGCAGGGTCGTCGGGTAAGAATTGGATTTTGTTTCATCGGCATCGCCAAAATCCATTGGTCTCTGGGGCTGATCAACACGATTAATAACAAAAGCTAAATCGATTTGATCTGATGAAGGGCTTGGTATAGGCTGAAACCCTAATGGGCTGGCTGACATTGGTCCTGGGGCCCACATAGCAGATTGGCCATAGGTATCCAGAGAAGTTTTCCAACCAATCTGGACTCTGGTATCACCATCGGGGCCAAAAGTGTTATAAGAATAAATCACCAGCCAATAAACAGTACCTTCTTTTTGAATGAAAGGTTTTTCAATTTCTGTAACGTTTATCTGAGTGTATTTTGTATGATTGTCAGGGATGAATCTGTCTGCATCAGTTGCGCCATAAGGCCACAGCCAACCTTGTTTGGATGGTTCTTCATGGCGCATGGCAATTTTACCATCTTGGAATTTCCATAAAGCCTGGCCGGGGCGGCCATTGAGGTCTTCGTGGATTGCCATATGCCAATCGAGGATTTCGCCAACGACATCATCTTTCCATGAAATCCAGAAATGGATATCAGTAACAGGGCCGGTTTGGCTACACTTGAAATCGTCAGCCAACATAACCGGGTGCAATGCAACATCCCAGCCATCTGGGTCAGGCATTTGTGGGAAATGCATTTTATGGCCATCATCGGGGTTCCAATGGGCAAATACCGGGGTAAACGACAGTGACAATACTAATGCCACAAACAATAATTTTCTAATAGCCATAGCTTTAGCCTCCATAAAAAATATTAGTCTAAGTAATAGAAGGTAACCTCCAATAATTAAATCTTGCTTTGATGAATCTTTTGTCAACTGAACTGCCGAACAAAAAACTTTTAAGATTATAGGGAACCTCTAAAAATTCAATTTTGCCTGATAGCGAATTTTTTTCCGGCTGAACTGCGGATCAAAAAACGTGAATATCTACAAATATGCACGATTCTTTGTTCCTTGTCAGCCAAAAAAACCTTCTACTCTCAGCTCAAAAGCAATTATTAGAGGTACCCTTAAAAAATTTGGCGTTTTTTGTCTCTTGTCTGCAAATAAAAGAACATTTTCGCAATAAAAGCAATTATTAGAGGTTAGCTTAATGAAAAAAGAACGTTTGAAGTCACTCTGAGGCGTCTGTTCATAATAATAGTTCCCGGACAAAGCAGGATATAACGGTAAAAATATATTTTTTTTCAGAATTTAGCTCCAAATCCTGTATAATTTACTATATGGGCATAAATTTGTTTCTACGGTTGAAATTTTATATATTTTGTAATTTTTCGAAAAATAACCGTTATATTTCTTAATTCGATGGCACATATATATAGTTATGTTTTTAAATAATGAAAATACAATCAATCTTGTCAACCGGGCTCGCCTGGGAGATAAGCAGAGCCTTGATCAGCTGTCCCAGTTGGCTATTGCCCCTTTGCACAGGCATGTTTATCGTATTGTGCTACGGGATGAGTTAGCTGCTGACATCGTTCAGGAATCCTTGATGGAAATGTGTCAGGTTATCAGCAAACTTCATGAACCGGGGCGTTTTTGGCCCTGGCTTTGCGGCATTGCTTTTAATAAAATCAGGCATCAGCAAAGGTCGGCAATACGGCATAAAACGGTTTCCTTATCAGAGATGGACCCTCAGGATAAGCACACTGACAATCACGATGGTTTAGCTGCTGTTATCAGTGATGAGCTTACCAATGCCGTCTCTTGTGCAATCAGCAAGCTCAAACCGGAACATCGAGCTATTCTTAGTATGCGATGCTATGAACAAATGGATTACGGCGATATTGCTAAATCGCTGGAAAGCAATAAATTCGCGGTACGGATGCTTTTCCTGCGTGCGAAAAAATCTCTGGCCAAACAATTAGCGAATACTGGCTATTCGGGTTTATCAATTATTTTGGCTTTAACAATATTTGGGAAAATTACAGCTGTCAGTGAAGCTGCTGCGGCAAATGTTATTATCGGTTCTTCGACTATTAGTGTTGGCAGTTCAGTTGCTACTGTTGGTTTTATGACCAGCAAGCTGGCAATAATGTGCTATATGGCTGTTGCCTTGATTTATTCTGGTAGTATCGCCCTTCGGGGAGGAAATGATTCTAATTTATTGCCTGGTATCAGCCAACAACGGTTAGAGATAATACATGCCCAGCAGCTTATAAATAATGATAATGTTCCGGTGCAGCATTGGTATTATTACCCTAAGGGGCCCGGAGCTATGGTGATGACTAAAAGGATTGCTGTAGACCCGGATAATCATATTTCGCAATGCCTTCTGCTTCAGAATCATCAGGGAAGTTTTTATTATCCGTATTCTGGCAATAAGATTTATTCGCAAAATTATCATTATTTTAATCCTGATTTATCCGTTATGCAATTACCCACTGATTCTGCTGAATTTACCGCTTATTTAGAGCGGGTACAGGGTTTTTCTAATAAAATGGTTCAATCTCAGTCGCGTGGTAATGGTTTGTTGATTGTAACTGAAAAGGATGGTTCAAGTATTAACGATAATTGGAAACTCATCAGGCACCACAATCTTTTGGGGGAAGATTATTTTAAATGTGACTGGCCCAGTAAGGCGACTTTGGTCGATAACCGTGACGACATTCATAAACAGGGCTGGGCTTATTTTGCGATATCAGGGCATATTAATCGCCAGCAGGTTTCAGGTAAGGGGCAGATTCCTTTTTATTGTGATAAGTATGCGGAGCATGGACCCTGGGTGCAAATGCAAATCGGCTCGGATTATGAAATTGTTGATAATGCAAATCAGGCTGTATTAAAGGTTGGCAATGATGTAGCAGTAAAATATCCGGCGGGAAGTTTCCTGGCAGGTTTGCAAAGGCCATGGCTGGGTTTGCATACAATTGATATTATCAGACGAGACGCGATTGCCCAAAAAATGCAATTTACCACAGAATTATTGCCCGATAAACAAAATGTCAGGATTATTATCACCAATAATGATAATAAACTGATTTATACCATTGATTTATATCAGGACTTGATTAAAGAGATTGTGTTTGAAAACAGCCAAACTGTTGGCTACATGAAATTTGAGTATTACAGAGATATTGAAAATCAAATACCCGGTAATAACTTGCCAACTTCGGAAACCAGGAAGAGCCCGGGGATATTTTGGCTGATGAATCTTTGCGAGGAAGTTCAGGAATAAACCAGTGTTTTATCTAAACCGTAAAATCTTATTATTTATTTTATGCTCGCTGGCATTGTGGCAAAACCAGTTTGTCTGGGCTTATGAATATTATGATAATTTCAATTCCGATAAAGCTATCAATGACAGCGTAGCCCATTGTGTTCAGTGGCCCGAAACTGCCTATCCGCCAGCCCAGCCTTATTTGTTTTATAACACTTATTTGACAGATTCGCCGCGAACCCTGGTTTTTATGGGGCATAAGAATATCCCTGCTGATATTTTATACCGGTTTCCGCTGAAGCCTGATGATACTGATCATAAAACCATAAAAGGCAGCATCACATTTGATGTAGAATTTCCTTTTGAGAATTATGTTAATACTTCATTAAAATGCCGGTTGTCGTCAACTGGGCATATATGGTCAGTTCCTATTGATTTGGAAACTGGTTATAATCGGGTGCCTGTATTTTCTTTGACAGGTCAGTTATTCGTACAATTTATAGGTCAGGGGGCTTCTATTGATAATCTTTCAGTTAATTTCATCAGCGATACGGCTGACATTATTGTGCCTTATCATTTTGATACAATTCAGGAAGCTATTGATAATGCTGTGACGGGTCAAATAATTGAAGTTCTACCCGGAGTCTATACTGGCGAGGGCAATTGCGATATTGATTTTCTGGGTAAAGCCATAAGCCTGAGAAGTGCAAATGGTCCTGAAGAAACAATTATTAATTGTCAGAACAGCCACCGAGCATTTTATTTTCACAATGGCGAAAATAATAATTCAATCATACAAGGTTTTACAATCATCAATGGCTATGTTTCAGGCATTGAAACTGCCGATGCTGATATTCCATGGGTAAAATCATCGAGTCATTCTGTTGGTGGTTCTATTTATTGTGAATTTTCCAGCCCCATAATTTCGAAATGTAAGATTATCAATAGCCAGGCCCATATCGGCGGTGCCATCGGGGTTGTTGGCGGTGGGCCGGTTATATATGATTGTGAAATTCAAAATTGTGTGGCGGGCAATTCCGATTTAGCACAATACAAAGCTATGGGCGGCGCGATAGCGATGTTTCACAACAATAAAACACAAATCATTAAATGTATAATCAAAAATAATAAATGCAATGGTAACAGCATGGGAGCTGGGATTTATTGTTATAAAAGCAGTCCGGCTATTTTTGAAACTATTATTTCAGGTAATTTTGCATCGGGTAATCTGACAGGAGCAGGGTTGTGTTTTGAGGACTCTGGCAATGTTTTAATCAAACAATGCTTGGTATATCAAAATATTGCCCAGGGGGGATCTGGGATATATGTTAATGGTAAACGTAGTGATACTGATGTGTTTGAAATTACAAACTGTACAATTGCGGATAATGATTGTAAACCAATATCAGACCCAAATGCATGCGCTGTTGTCGAAATATCAGATGCCAGCGTAAAAATCAGTAATTCAATTATCTGGAATAAGGATAATAACCAAATTAAATTTGACAATATCGCAAATATTGCTCCCGTGCAATATTGTAATGTTAAAGGTGGCTTTGCAGGTCTGTATAATATTGATGTTGACCCTTTGTTCGCTAATATTGGCTCTGCGGTGAATCCTGATTATCATTTGCAATCAACAGCAGGGCGTTATAATCCTCGCAGTCAGCAATGGGTGAGCGATTCTAGCCATAGTCCTTGTATAGACGCAGGGATTCCTTATAAATTAACAGCGGCTGAGCCATGGCCTAGTGGCAGGAGAATTAATATCGGAGCTTATGGCCAAAGCTTCCAGGCCAGCAAAAGCATTCGGTATCGTCTTTTGCATGTCGATGGCTTTCTTGGTGGTGACAGCAATGAAGGTTATATTCGCCAGAGCGCATTTAAGACTATCGTCCAGGCTGTCAATGTCGCGGTTGATACTAATGTTATTCTTGTCTGGCCGGGGGTATATCCTGAGACTATCGATCCATTGGGTAAAAAAATTCTTATCCAAAGCGCTTCGGTCCCGGCTGTTATCCAACCACTTAATGGTTATGGTCTGGTTTGCCATAATGCTGAAACCCGCGAGACTGTAATCAGAAATATGATTTTTCGGGATTGCTTCTGGGCGGTCAGTTGTGTTCATACATCGCCAACATTGTCTAATCTTACTATCGTAAATAACCGGACAGGGATGGTAGTTCAGGGTGATTCTCAGCCATTGATTGCTAATACGATTTTTTCCGGAAATGACAGTGGTGATTTTTTCTGTGATCAGGCTTCAGGCTGCGAAATGATATATTCCAGATATGATAAGGATAATATACAATTGCCATCAATGGATTCAGGGCGGGTTATTCTTCATGACAATATTTCTGGGCCAGCCTTTTTTGGGGCCGAAGATGATAATTCTTTCTATTTAGCTAGTAAGTTTGGACGATTCACAGGTTTTAATGACCCCAATAGTGTTTCCAGTTATCCTGTGCAATGGGTATCGGATAATATTACCAGCCCATGCGTGGATGCTGGTCAACCAGATATAAATCCCATCCGTGAGACTATGCCTAATGGCGGTCGACTGAATATGGGTGCCTGTGGCGGGACGATTTTTGCCAGTCGCAGTCTATGGCTGTTGAAGGGGGATAATGATTATGATGGTATAGTTGATCTGCATGATTTTGCGAATATCTCCAATTGCTGGCTTGAATCTCAATCATTAAATTCAGCCGATGTAAATCTTGATGGTGATATTGATTTTGGTGACATCATTATTTTTGCTGAAAACTGGCTCGGAACTTTGCCATGGGCTTTAAATCCAAATATTAATGTATTGGACTAAAGTTTTTTTTGATATTATTGTAACACTTTAGCGACTTGAAATAAATGGCGATAATAAGCCAATATAGGGCTAACAAACAGCTGGAAGCGGCAGCGCCCAGCTAAAAAACGTAAATTGTGGTTTAACGCTAAAATTGCTTTAATCATCATTGAATATGGCATAATGCCTTAGCACGGCGCTGCCGCTTCGTGCTGTTTTGCTTCAGATAGCTAAAATCTTACAAATTATTCAACAAACTCTGGGTTTTATTAAATTTTGAGGGTATAATTATTATAAAGCAAATTTGTAAATCATATTTCTGTACTTTTTCGTGAAATAATGCATAAACTTTTGATTACAATAGTTTTACGTAAATTCAGGCGGGTCAGGGTTTCCCCATCTGCATTTACCCTGGTCGAGTTACTTGTTACTTTAGCAATTATCACTGTTCTTTTTAGTATTATTCTTCCCACTTATTCCTATATGCGTTATAGAGCCCGTTCGGTTATTAATATAGCCAATCAACGGAGCATTTCCAGCTCTGTAACTATGTATGCTGGTGATAATAGAGACCGTTGCCCGGATTCTGTCGCAACGGTTGGCTTTGGCAATAGCTTTAATTGGGCTGAACCAACAAAACTCATTGGTAATAATTTTCAAGGACCTGGTGACCATCGTGCTGTGAGTGAATATTTAGGTCAATATATCTCCAAAGCCGATGTAATGAATTGTGCTAATGCACCCAGGCCGCCATATCCTTATCTACAGGAGGCATGGGATGCTGGTGACCAATGGGATAATCCTGATACGATAATGGGTTTTGACCCGCTGGGCGGGACTTTCTGCTATTATTGGGGCTATATTGGTTATCAGGTAGATCGGCAGAGGCCATATTATGGTCCGCGCAGATTGTCTGGTAATAACAAATATAGCAAATTACTCGTCAGCGATTATCTTGGCTATGACCATTGGCGCAGCCCAGGGGCTTTTGGCAGTTGTGAGAAATTTGAATCTTCTGCCAGAGTTCCTGAAACCTGGTTACTTTCTTCTTATTGGGCCGGTTCGAGCAGACAAGATAGTGATGCTGTTCCAGAAATGAAGCTGAATGCCGGCTATATCGATGGCTGTGTCAAATCTTACAATTCTAAAGAAACAATCCAAATGAAGGTTTCCCTATCTGCCGATGGCACTATCCCCTATATCGATGGCCTGGGCCCTGGAATCTATTATCTTCCCCAGTAGATTTGGGCAGGTCGGTCAAGGTATGGTATATCTTCGGGTTTTTGGATTTTATTCGTCTAGTGGATTAGGGGAATTGCCTCGTTGGTATTGGCGGGGAGAAACTCCGGTGATTTTTTTGAAGAAAGTCGCAAAATACTGGCTGGAAGAAAAGCCGACCGATTGAGCTATTTTGGTAATGCTTATAGATGAATTACGCAGAAGCTGGCGAGCTTTGTGGATTCTTTTTTGAGTAATGTATTCGCGTGGCGTGACACCAACTTCCTCTGAAAAACGCAGATAAAAGGAAGATACACTCAGATTTGCTTTTTTAGCGATTTCTTCATTTTTAAGGTCGAATTGGAAATTTGCATCGATAAAATCACATGCCCGCTTGATTTCCTGACTAAGTTGGGAATTGGCCAGTTCTTGCGTCTTAAAAATACGCAGAGCTGCGATGAGTATCTGGATTAAAGCAATTCTTGCAACTATTTTACTGGATTCCTTTGGGCTGCGATGCTCGTCAATGAGCTGTTTGAAATAAAATGCGATTTCTGACGATGCCGTGAAAACTCGTTGTTGCACATTTGAGTATTGATCTGACAGCCAACGACATTCCGATTCAGTCAGGCCTGGGAAATGATTGTCTATGGGAAAAATAATCTGGGCCCAGAATAACTCACATGGATTCATTACGCCAAATTGCCCGCCATGTTTTTCACCCGGGCAGGTGATAAAAGCATTTCCGGCATTGATTTCAAATGTTTCACCTTCGACAAACCATTCGACCGTGCCATGGGCGACATAGCAGATTTCATAAGCTTTTTCATGGATATGTTCAGGTAGATTTTCATCATCGTGGATAGCCTGAGAAAAAACCGCCCATCCAGCTTGCTGGAGAACAGGCACCAGGCATGCTTCTTTATCAAATTTATAACGTAAGGTGCTGTTGTCGGGCATAATCAATGATCTCTTTAAATGACTGTGAAAGATTTAATTATGATTATAATAGACCGATGCCTTATTTCAAGAATAATTATTCATGGATTAAATAAATGTTGCCCGTAGAGTCGCAGCCCCCTTCGCTGCGAATTTCAGCTTTTATGCTATATTTTACATCGTTATGCTGCTTATCAATTTCAAATTTATAGATATTGTCCTTATGTGAAGCACCAGTTTCGCCTCGATGGTTGTCGCGGGAGATTTCTTTGCCGTCAATTAGCAAGGCGACGGATTTGATACCAAGACGATGGAGGCCTTGGCTGTATTGGAAAGTAACATGATACTTACCACTTTGCTTGAGATATTCAGTTATGTCTAATTCCAAAGTTTTATAGGTTTCACTCATATCTGCAGGATGCCACATTCCTATAACAGTGCCTTTAGATATTTCATGATGATAATTGACACCAAGATATTCAAGCCGTTTAAGGTGAGGTTTTAATCTTTGGCTGAAATTCTGCCAGTTGCGGGTTTCCTTCGGAGACCAGCCAACTTCAGCCAGGGCGCAAAGCCGGGGAAATATCTGGCGGTCGAAAGCTACTTCAGTGCGGTCAATATGAGACCAGAAGTTGGCCTGCAAACCAAGAATATGTTTTTGCTGAGCAGATGTCAACTGGGCAGGGATTGGCTGGTAAGAATAAGCCTTTTCGGTTGAAATTGAATTATAGCTGTAGTCAAAATAGCAATGAGATGTAGGTGACATTACTGCATCGTGGCCACTTGTGGCAGCTGCTATGCCGCCATTGATACCACGCCAGCTCATAACCGTAGCATTTTCTGCTAATCCACCTTCGAGTATCTCGTCCCATCCTATTAATCTTTTACCTTTGGAATTTAAGAATTTTTCAATTCGTTTGATGAAATAGCTTTGGAGTTCATGCTCATTTTTCAAGTCTAATTCTTTGATTATACCTTGACATTTGGCACATGATTTCCAGGCAGTTTTGGGAGCTTCATCCCCACCAATATGGATAAATTCTGAAGGGAATAAATCCGCCACTTCAGATAATACATCTTCCAGAAATTCAAAAGTCGCATCATTACCCGCACAAAAAATCTGATCGGTAATATTAGGGCCTTTAAAGAATGGGAATATTTCTGACCTTTGTCCTGAACAGGATAATTGTGGATAAGCGACAAAAACTTCGGAGCTGTGGCCGGGCATTTCGATTTCCGGGATAATGGTGACATTTCGCATCGCGGCATATTTGATGAGCTCTTTCATTTCGGTTTGACTATAAAAACCTTGTCTTTCTGGGGGTTCATTATATTTTTTTGCAAAAGTTGCACATTTTTCAGTTAATTCTGGATGGCTTTTAATTTCCAGTCGCCAACCCTGATCATCGGTTAAATGTAAGTGTAAGGTATTCATTTTATGTAAGGCCAACAGGTCGATATAGCGTTTCAAGAATTCTGTGGACCAGAATGTTCTGGAGCAATCAATCATCAGTCCGCGCCATTGAAGTTGTGGTTTATCGGTAATAATTGCACATGGAATTTTTAGGGGGATATTCTCAGATGCTGAACTGGAAAAGACGTCAGTGGGCAGAAGCTGTCTCAGGCTTTGTATCCCGTAAAAGATTCCTTTATGGTCATAAGCATTGATAGTGATAGCGTTAGTATTGATATCAAGAATATAACCTTCCTGGCCGAGGTGTTTTAAAGATTCATCCAGCTCAAAAACAATCTTGTTAGATTTTGTAGTATCTTTTGTGTCTTTTAATTCGGCCCGGCAATATTGCCTCAATAGCTCTTTATAGCATTGCAGGCTGTTATTTGCGATAATGCAGGTATCGCTGTCCAATGTGAAATATCCGTCACGGATTTCCATCGAAGCGGGTATTGGAATAATCGAAATTGTATCGTTGCTATCCTGTGCGATGACAAGGCCATCGCAATTAGTAAAAAGTATTAATACAACAATTAATTTAATAATGTTTCGCGCCATTGTAATCCTTTTCTATAGTGATGAATAATAAAAAGCGTATTTTTCCATTGCGTCCATCAAAGCTTTGACATTGTCCAAAGGAACGCCGGGGTAAAGCCCGTAGATCATCATTAGCCCGCCTTCTTTACTGCCGAGCTTTTTGACTTCTTCTTTGATCAAAGCATCGATTTGCTCAGGTGTGCCGTAAGGTGTGATACTTTGTCGGTCAATATCCAGATCAATGCAAATCTTGCCGGCTAATTTATTTTTGATCCAGTCGATACCATTGACTAAATCCTGAAGATTGACAGCATTGACACCGCCATCAATAATATCATCAATTAATGCGTGCAGATGGCCATCGGAATGCATGTGGATAATGCATCCAGCCTTTTTGGCGGGTGCGATTAATCTTTCATAGCTGGGCTTGATATATTTGCGGAAATGTTTAGGCTGAAGCATAGGACCGTTTTGCATGCCAAGATCTTCGGCATAGCTGATCCATTCTACGCCTAATTCGATATATTTTTTTACGATGGCCATATTAAATTCTTCGACCATTTTGATTAGTTTTGCCAATTCAGGTTTATCATCAAACATGTCGAACATCAAAGCTTCATAGCCCCGAATGTCTGCCAATTGCATGAATGTATGGCCATGCCTGAGGCCACCCATTGTTAATTGTCCATTAGCTTTGGCGCTGGCAAGATTTTTAGAGATTTCATTCCAATCATGTGGACCTTTTCCTGAGTCGGTTTCGGGGTTGGGGGCAATATAGCTGCCAAAATTATCCCAGTTGGCTAATGGGTGTTTGGTAACAGTTCCTACAATGCCATTCATGGCGGTTTCCCAGGTACACCCCCAGCCATCAATAAATGGCTTTCCAATTCTTTCAATAATTTGATAATCGAGTTCGGCTCTGCCAGGGCCTTTTTGGTAATCAGGAAACAGAAATTTATGCTCAGCCATCAGGTCATTTAAAGCATTATTTGGATAATGATCCCAGCAGGATTCATTAATATGAAAAACCATAGGGATATAATCAGGTTTGTCAAAGAAAACGGTTTTTAAGATGTTTTGACGATGGGTCAGGGGCGTAATTGTTGGCATTAGATTCAAAATCCTATAAATATAATATTGTTGAATTTTCAATATATCATATTTGATTTCCAGATGCTTTTGATATTAAATAATAGAATTTTAAACATTTAGCCAGGATGTAAAAAAGGTTCAGCTAATGTTGCAGAACCTTGAATGTGGTTTAATAAGTAGATTAACTGCCAGGATTTGCAGGGGCGCTATGCCAGTTTACAGGATCGTTTCCATAGTTGTCCTTATAAATTCTTTGGAGTGAATCTCCTAGTCCATCAGCATTTAAAGGCCAGGGTGAACCATTTTCGTATATTACCCGGTCAATTCTGATATAATATCTTTCCTGTTCGACCATTTCTCCAGGCATGGATAATTGAATTTTTTCGCCACTATTGTTTAGGCTGCCACTGTAAGGGCCTAGTATTGTTACTCCCAGTGGGGTATATCTTTCAATAAATGCAGCTGGATTTTTTGCAATGACAATATAACTATCAGCTGGAATTGTTATCCCGGCGGGGAATTCATAATAAATGCCGGATGTGAATTTCCATGAAACGGTCATCGCTGTACCGGGGTCATATTCCTGTAAGGTTACCGCAGTTGCAGAATTATTATAAATTTCGATATATTCATATTCATCTTGTGGGAAACTGCCACCTACAGCCGGGTGGTACATGATTTCGCTGATGACGACAGGGCCAACCTTTGGTGCGGCATTTGTTGAGCCAGGAGTATTAACCGACATAGGTACGAAATTGTATACTTCGCCTGCTAATTGGCTTTTTTTATAACGGCCAAAGGCAATGCCTGTTGCTGATGCTCCAAATGATTCTTTGGTATAATAACCTGTAAGTTCGCCGGCATTACCAGATTGTAGATAAAGAGTTTCACCATTTTCACTTAGTCCAAAAGCATCGGTGTAGGGTATTGCCGTATCAATACCAAAATGCTGATCCTGATAAAAAACAATAAATTGTTTGCCGGGTATTATTGTATTGAGAGGTATTTCATATTTCCTTGGATTTTCTTTGCTGTCACTTAAGAACCATCCACCAATATTGATAGCTTCGGAGCCGGTATTGTATAGTTCAATCCAATCTGGTGCTGATGCATGTGAATGAGACAAAATTTCATTAATCACGATAATATCCGGTTCAGGTACAATTCCATTATCACTTGCGCCCGGGGAACCTTTAATGTTTGCACTGGGGCGCCAGGAGTTTTTGTTGTCCCAGCTGGATATATCGCTGTTACCTGGGTCGATAATGGTTAATGAAAAACCATCCCCGTCGGTGATATCCCACCAGCTGTCATTATATTCAAAGTCATGTATGAACTGATTTGACGCATCTATTAAACGAAGGTGTTCGCCAGCATTGTCTAGACTGCCCGTAAATTCACCGGCAATTTTAAAATCTGAACCATAAAGGTTTTCAAAATAAGATTGATTATTAACAACCAGAATAAATTCACCAGCAGCTAATTCAATATCACCAAATGTAAAATCAATACCTTCTGTGAATTTTACAGATTGTAAATTAATAGTGTCATCACCAATATTTTGTAATTCGATATATTCGACATTAGGATCACTTACTGGCACATCAGCTGAATTATACATAATTTCAGTAATACGTAAATTATTGGCTATTGGTCCAACAGAAAAACTTTCATTTATTAGAGGTGACCAGCTTCCATTGCGATAGCTCCTGGCTTTGATGTGGCTACTTTTGCCCAGTGTGATAGGAGCATTATACAGTTTTGAATTTTCTGTTGGCCCAGAATCGCCATTTATCGAAGCTGTAAGCTGGGCATTGATAAGGAAATCGGTACTGCCAGTGCTGATATTTAGAGCGTGGATAGCCAGAATGTTTTCACCAGATTCCAATAGATTACTGTATTGGTCTATAGAGATAGCCTCAAATTGTATCGCGTCAGTATCGGAATGAGAACTATCGGCATTGGTGTTCCAGGTAAGGTTATCTCCAGTATAATTTCGGCGGGCAACTTCGTTGCCATTTAAGTACGCGACAAAGCCATCATCATATTGGACATGCATTGTCAGGTTCTGAACAGTTGTTTCTGATGCAACAAATGGAATACGTATTAAGCAGGTAGTGTTTTTGTTATACATATGATCGACGGAATTCATTCTGAAATAATCATCATAATTCCCATTTATATCTGTCTCGTAGCCAATACCGCCGGTGCCGGTAGTCCAGTTAGATGTGTCAAAATTAGGACTGTACCATGTCGAATAAGTTTTTAAGCTTTCATCAGAGCTGGGATTGCCGATTAATTCAAAATCATCATTGAACGCAAAATGTTCGCCTTGGGCAGCAAATAATTCCAGCTCAGCACCGCCGCCTCTTTCGAAATAAGTGAGTTTGAGATTATAATAACCAGTTTCGGTAAAAGTGAAAGTTTCCAGTGTATCAAGAGGCCCGCGAGGTTCTGAAAAATCCATCTCAAATAATTCCATGCCATTGTCAAGTTCTAAGGCAAAACCATCATCACTATTGACACAAAATGTCCATTCCCCGGTTTCTGGGATATAAACAGAGGCTGTGGCTTCAATGACAAAATCATCGATGTCTGACAAGAAATCCAGGCTTGGAAATGGATTGTCAGAACCCAGATTGCCATTTTCACCAGTATTAAAGTAATTGATAACATCTGTATATTCTGTCGAGTCAGGTTGGCTGTTAGAAATGATGTTTTTAGCCTGTTCAATATTACTTACTATTGAAGTTGCTTTGAAATACTTAACCAGAAATTCGCCAGTGGCATTAAACAATGTAGATGCCTGGCTGGAGTTCTCCGGAACAATTGCATGCTTGGTCGCGTTCTCATCAAAGAAAGTGATATTAATGCTTTGAGAATTGGCGTTTCCTCTTGGATCACTGCCATCGGTTGTATAATAAATATCACTTTGCGAACTAGTCATGATTAACTGAAAATCAGAATCTACCTGGCCACCGTTTTGGTTGAATTGCGGCGGTTCAAGTTGTGGATACCAGCCCTGATTTTTGAACTGTTCAATTATTTTATCTGTTCGTTGATTGAAATAACTTGTCATTAGATAGTTAGTCGCATTTATCCAGTCATTACGAGTATAAGGTGTGGAGCGTTGAACATCACCCCAGCGTGCAGATTCAGCTATGATTGCCAAATCAATGTTATCTCTCCGCTGTTGCATGCGACCTTTATTTGCTTCAGGGGTTAGAATTCCATTATTAAACAAATACTCATAAGCACGATCAGCAAATAGCATTTTATAATTATTATTTGTAATTAATTTTTGATGGAGCCAATGTGGGTTTGATTTACTAAATTGTGAACCAGCAGAAAATGGTCCGGTCCGATTTTCATTTATATCAAACATGCTATGCTCGGCATCATGTCGAAAGAACTTGAATCCTTCATTAGTATTGCGATTGTAAATACCATAAAAGTTATTTGGCGAACTGTTTCCAAGGAATTTTGAAATTGGGCCATCAAAATCACCTACGAACATTGTGCAGATCATATAATCAATGAGATTGTCAGGATCAAGAAGGACTTCATATTCAGGATTTTTACTTCCATCTGTATTTAGGCCTTGCAGGCTATAGTAAACATCATTGCTGACAAAATCAATATTTGTTGCATCCCACAACCTTCGCCAGGCGTCAAGTGTACCATCGGTTGCTTCAATTACGTATGGGCCGGCATTAACTTTTACGACATCATAGTCTTCGGTATCGCCACCAAAATAAGATTCAGCATAACGTGCTTCGCTGCGTTCCTGACTCATATATAAGCCCCAATATTGACCGTTTATATATAGATGATAATAGCGGCTGCGAGTATAGGGCTGTCCCATATCTCGTTGAATGTCTCGTGAAAATATTTCGCGCAGGAATGTGTTTCTATTATCATTTTGGAAACTCCATGAATAATTCTGGGCAGTTCTCAAATCCAGTTTTTGGAATTCGTCAGCCCCTTCATCGCCAAATAATGGATAGTTTAATTTAGAATTTCCATATTCATCTCTGAAAAATAATCTAAAAGCATGTTTAGGGTTAGAATTTGAGCGGCTAAAGCCACCGCGTATACGGATTCCGGCATTGGATTGAAAGCCTTCGCTGCCGTCAGGGTTGATAAGTTCAATCGAGCAGGGCCTCTCCCAGTCATAGCCATGATAGCCGGCATTAACATATATACCCATTGCAGGATTGAATAGATTAACCGTATTAGTTACGATAGAAATTGTCGGTATTGCCTTAAGAGCATCATCCATCAGTTCTGAGTATTCAGCACTATTAACAATATCCGGGTCCATTCCATAGTTGATAATTTGCCCATTAATATTTGAGTTTGGCCAGCTTGAATCAGGTCTTTGCCCATAAGAAGATTGGCTTATAACATCATCAAGGAATATATAAGTTTGAGTGTCAATGTCAGTTTCTTTATAGTTAAGCTTATATGCTCGTGTTCGTAAAGTAGTGGTTGAATTAATAGAAATTGGTGCTACGTAAAAAATACTGTTTTTGTCTGGTTCTGAGCCATCTAAAGTATAATATATTTGAGCATTATCAGTTTCGGTGCGAATTGAAACATTAATCGGCGAACTATAGAATCCTCTTTTATAATTGAATTTTGTATCTGCTACTGCATTGTAATAAGCATTATTATTAGTTCGCAGTGGAGTTGGATTGGTTAAAAACCAGCTATCGCCTCCGTCGGGTACACGGCTGTAGGAAATATCTGTTTGCTGGTCATCAAATTCAATTTCATCTATAACGGTTGTACCGTCTGCATCGATCAGAAGGATTTTTTCACCAGATTTGCTAAGTTTAAAATCTGCGTGCAGGAAATCTCCAGTGTCATTATCTGCCCAAACGCCTAAATATCCTTTTGCTGGTATCGTAGTGGCTTCCGGGTTGTCGGTTGGAAATTGCCATTTTTCATCATTATCATCATTGTCGCTAAGAAACATCCCTGAAAGGTCATAAGGCTTATCTGAAGGATTATAGAGTTCAATCCAGTCATTTCGTTCACCGTGGGAGTTCTGTATTCCAGAATCGTTGTCTGCGAGAAATTCATTAATCACAACAGGACATACGCTTTGTTGCCAATTTTCAGCAATAAAAGCTAAATCAAGCATATTAATTTGATCATCACCATTAATATCAGACTGGTCAAAGCCGCTAAGCCATTGATTAGTAAAGATTTGTAAATCTTCCAGGTTAACACTATAGTCATTATTGATATCACCGGCAGGTCGCTGGGCCCCAAATAATTCCAAAGCCGAAATGTAGATAGACATCAACATCAACATCAACAACAGAAAAAATCTTGTTGATTTCATTCTCTTTCCTTTGCACATATTGTAGAAATATTCTTAGAATTATATGACTTTGCTACCTAAGATATAATATACCATAAAAAGATCAAATATGCTATTTATTTGTCGTCTAATATTTACCAACACATTTCAATCGTTAATTCAGGTATTTTATGGCCAATCGGAGAATGAATATTATAAGTACTTTTTATATTTTTTAATAGCGACTCAAAGCTTTACGATATTGTAGTTCCTGTTTTTGCAGTTTTTGATATTTATCTTCGCGCTTTTGATGTTCAGGACTCATAATAAAGTTTTCCATATCAGCTCTAGGTTGTTTAGCTAATTGAGTCTGACCGGCGATGATAATTGCTAATGCTTTACTGCGATCAGCATCATTTTTGCATTGTTCCAGGCAACGGCTAAGTTCAGGCCTGTCAAAGCTTATCATTGCACCCTTATTGCCACTATGGCTAAGCTGGCTTCCGCCAGTAAAGTTAATTCCCGTTAATTTACCAAGTTCATTAGACTGTTGGAAAGTCAATGGGCTACGACCAGCGGGATTATTTGGGTATGCACATGCATAAGTTGGGTAATAAACAGCATTCATATCCAGCCAGGTATAAAGTGTCTGCATTTCTTCTTTCGAGAGTTTTACATTATTGTGACCTTTTTCCAGATTTTCGATAAGTTTACTCTTATGCGAGCCCCACGAATAGGCCTGCTGTATCTCTGCTGGGCCTGCACCGATACCACCTGTATAGCCTTTGCGCCAAAGATCATTATAGGCAGCGTTGTAGGCAATAGTTCTATCTGGTGCCAGCAGAAGCTTTCCGGCGGCTTTTTTGCCATAGTCATGGCAATCCATACAATGTTTGTTGAAAATTGGCTGGACGTCACGCATGAAACTCATTTCACGTGTATGATCCATGAAGCCATTTAACTTTTGAATATCTTTTGTCAAAGCAATCGGTGCTTTATTGGAAGCAATTTCCGGGGCACTGTGACGGTCATCATGGCAGCCTACACAACCGGTGAATTCACCTGGTTGGACCATTGAGCCACTACGCATCGACTGAATCATTTTCATGTCTTTATCCAGTAATTGGAAGAAAACAAATTTTTCAGCTGGCACTTCAAAGTATGCACTGCCGTCATTTTCAACAGGAACAGTCCCGAGGATTTTTTTATTTTCAAAGCTATGCCAGTTCATTGCCGGCCACATGGTTCCCTGGCCAGACCAGGCATGAGGATTCCAATAGCGTTTTTCCGGAGACTCAATTACACGCAGATATTTAACGCTTCCGGGTTTTACGCCTTGCATGTGTGTTCCGTCATAAACATTTACCACATAGAATTGACCTTTTGAACTTTCAAAGTCACGACGGGAAGGCTTTGTCGGAGGAGCTTTACTGGTTCTGATTGGCATCGGGTCAAAGCAACCATTATTTTCAACGTGTATTTGTATTTCATTGCCAAAAATATCAACTAAATAAATTCCCATTTGTTCGCCCTGACCGGTACTGCGTGAACAAAGAAAATATTTGTCATTTAATGGAAATGGATCTTCATATCTGGGCCTGAATCTCAAAAAAGCATCCCAGTTGCCAATACCAACTTGTTTAATGGCTTCGGCAGGCCAGGTACGAATTACGCCAGCCTTATTATCTATACCTTCGCGACGGTCCAGCAGGGTGAGTGTCCCCCAGGGCCGATCATGGCAACTGCCAAAAATACATAAAATCTGTTGACTGTCTGGTATGGCTCTTGGGTCAATAACTCCACCGGGAGAATTTGTATTATTGCCCCAGTATATAGCATGATTTGTGCCATCGGCGTGTACTGTCCAAAGTCCCTGGGCATCGCCAAAATTACGATCAACATATTCCCAACGATCATAAATAATACGTCCATCATTGAGTAGGGCGCTATGGCCTTCAAATAATGTGCTTTTGCCCAGTTGATGGATTTTATCGCCGTTGCCATCCATCCTAAACATGTTAGCCATTATGTGTTTATTACACATACAATATTTAGGCTGTCTTGTTGATGAAAAAACAATATTTCCATCTGGCAGGTAGATCGGATCAATGTCAGATACTCCAGGTGTACTGGTAAGCTGTCTTAATCCGGTTCCATCATTATTGATTTCATAAATGCTATAATCATCTTTAATATTGTGTCGCATTGAGAGAATTATTTTTTTACCATCAAAGTTGACTTCCGGGTCACGTGCGATACCTTCAGGAACATCAATCAGCGTTGTGACCTTGCCTGATCGGACATCAAGAGTTTTCAATGCTCCGCCACCTTCAAAGCTGCTGGTATTTACCTCATCAGTTTGAAAAAGCGTTGCGGTATTGTGATGATCAGTTTTGTATTGCTTACGGGTAACAAATAGCAAAGGCTGGTCAGTAATTAAAGGATTTGCCAGCAATGCCTGACGTTGAATGTCTTTAGCAGTTGCTTCCAGTTCAGTGACATCAATATTATCAGGAGCTGAAAGTATTGTTTGCAATTCTGTAATTTTGTTGCGGAATTTACCAGCGGGGTAAGTGTCGGGATATGCATTTTCCAGATCGTTAATAGCAGCTAAGGTTGAATCCAAAATAGGTGAGATATTCTTAGTTGCATCTATGCGTTTTCGTTGTTTTCTAAGCTTATTTGTCAAAGTCATATCGATTTTACCGATAGCTCGCAAATTATCCATTGTGATATGGCCCCATCCGCCGGTATTTTCGTCAACTAACTTGACAAAGACTTTTTTGCCAAGAAGTTCAGGCACATGCCACTGAATGGTTCGCATTAATTCTTTATTTAGACCGGCACAGCGAGCATATTCTTTACCGGTAATAGCATCGCAAATAGCCGCGTATGTAGCGTTAGAATTGCCGCCACCAATTATCAAACTTATTGTCGGGTCAAGTAAAGTGAAAACCGGAGACTCAACCTGACCTGTTTGGTTGTCAGTTGAAGCCCCATCTTTATTGTCTAAAGTATTGAGGAAATATTTACCTTTTTTATTGTATTTTTCTTTATTGCCATGAAAAATATCACGGTCATTGCGTATTTTTCCGAAATTACCCGCTACAGTTTCCCAACCCTGCATGCCATCTTCAAAATCAAATAATATTACATCATCTTTTTTTGGCAATGCCTGTTTAAATCTAGCTGGGAGCTTGTCAATAAAATGAATTTGTGTTACATGGCTTGCCTGTTCATAGTCGGCGAATCTCCAGGTTGGCCTTAGATTTTTATCAAGTAAAAATGCGCAATCACCTTCTCTATCATGGCCATGTCCCAGCCAGTTGGCCACAAGGATATCGCCATTTGCCTGAACTTCAAAACCTGTTACAAATCTGATACCTAATTTCGGGTGATCTGCTGCTTTAAATTCGCGTATCTTTTTTCCTGAACCATCAAATTCAATTATGCCGCTGGGGTGACTGGCAAGAAAATGGCCATTGCTTAATTTAATGGCCTGAAATGTGAAGCCAGGCATTTTAAGTTCGGCAAGAATTTTGCCATTGAAGCTATATTCTCGAATTATTGTGCTGTTTGAAAGGGCTAATAGATATCCTTTGTCTGTTTCACGCACTAAACGGAGGGAGCCATGGCCTGTCTGACCATCTAATTTCAATTCTTTGACAACTTTGCCTTTGCTATCAATTTCAATAATTGAAAGCGTATGAGCATCAGCAGTTAGGGTATTGCCATTTTTAAGTTTTTGAACAGAGAAGACTTCACCTTTAGCTTTATATTCCCAAACCAGTTTTTTGTCAGGTGTTACTTCGCAAACTGACTTGGCGGTGCTGAATATCACATTGCCATTGGCTAGCATTTCAACATCATGAGTTGAGCCGGCGGGGTATTCCCACAATAGTTCATTTTTCATGTTGAAGACAGCTACTCGATGAATATCACTATCAGATAAAATGAAAGCCTCCTGCCCAAAGATTGAGGAGCTAAAGGCTAAAACAATGTAAAGCGGTAAAAAATTCACAATATTTTTCATTTCTTTTGTCTTCCTTAACTTTAACTTTATAATGCAGAGATATCTTTTCCGATATTCCCAAGGTAGCCAGAAGCTTTTTGGTAAACGGGCAATATATTTTCATAAACAGAGTGGGCTTGACTGTCAGGTTCAACAATGCTTTGGATTTCGTGTATTTTGTCAATAATATCAAAGTCAGCCCAAAGTCCAGTGCCAACCGCTGCTAGGGCTGCTGCCCCAAGTGCTGCTGCCTGTTGGTCGACGGAGGTCTTTACTATTTTCATATTATAAATATCTGCGAATATCTGTCGCCAGAAAGCACTTTTGCTGCCGCCGCCGACGACAATCATTTCATCAGTCAGCTCTGTTAGTGCTTTTAATTCATTCAACGCAATTCGTAATCCCATGGAAATTCCTTCCATAGTCGCACGAAGAATATCGCTAATATTATGTCCAAGGTCAAGGCCAATATAAGCGCCACGAATTTCCGGGCTCGAATCTAATGATGAACCACCAGCTAAGGATGGGTTAAATATCAAAGCCCTTGCCCCAGCTGGCGATTCTTGAGCCAAATCACACATTAGTTCATAAACATCTTTATTTTCTTTACTCGCTTGAGCTATCAGATTAGCACAAAACTGCTCTTTTACCCAGCGAAAACTGCTACCAGCGGAAAAAATCGCTGTTGCGCTGGCAAACATTCCGGGTACCACATGGGTAAATACGTAAGGTCTTGAATTGTTGTTCAGTAGAGGCTTGCTCGATGAAATAGCTATCCAGCTGGATGAACCAAGTGAATTGTAGGAGCGGCCTTCCTTGAATGCTCTTGCTCCCAGGGCCATGCAGGAATTATCGACCCCGCCTGCAACTACTTTGACCGTTAGAGGAAGGCCCAATTCGCGGGCGGCTGCGGGTGTTAAATTACCTAAAATTTCGGTCGAAGGGACAATTTTAGGTAAAATATCTGGATTTATCCCGGCGGCTTCTATTAATTCGTCACTGTATTTCCAATTCACCAGATCATAAACACCACTGCCAGATGCATAGGAAAAATCTGTGGCAATTACCCCGGTAAGTTTAAAATTAATATAATCTTTTGTGCCAATTACTTTATTTATTTTGTTATAAATTTCAGGTTCATTATCGCGATACCACAAAATCTTGAATATAGAATATAAACCCGCTGGGAAACCATTTCCGGTAATATTATACCATTTTTCTTCCGAAATTTTTTCGAAGAAGGGCTCTATCTGCCGGGTTTCACTGCGAGAGTCAGACCAGATAGGTGTTGATTCCCGCAATAATTTATTATCTTCGTCCATGGGGACAACGCCCAGGCTATGGCCAGATATGCCACAACAGCTTATCTTTTCGGCAGGGACATTAGTGTCAGCCAATAATTTATGTGTGCTTTCAACGATAGCTTTCCACCAGTCTTGAGGTCTTTGCTCGTGAAAACCACTTCTGGGGTAAAGCGTTTCATAGGAAACGAAATTTTCGGCCAGGCATTTACCTTCTGTGTCATAAAGCGATGCTTTGTTGCCGCCAGTGCCAAGGTCATAGGCTATGATGTATGAATTCATTCTCACGCTGCTCCATTTCCTGTAGAATTAATGTGGCAGATTTTTGTCCAACGCCAAATCTTGTTGCACCTAATTTGTGTAGATCAAGCAGGGTGTCAAGGTCTCGCACGCCACCAGCGGCTTTGATTTCAACTTCAGCGCCCACGCAGCTATTGATTAATTCGATATTATCAGATGTTGCTCCGGTCGAAGCCCATCCGGTACCGGTTTTGATGAATGAAACCCCAGCTTTTGCGCCCAGTTGGCAAGCGGTTTTGATTTCATCATTAGTCAGATAGTGACATTCAAGGATAACCTTGACTGGCAGATTACCAGCTGCTTTGACAACGGCGGCTATATCTTCATATACATAGCTAAGATCACCGGATTTAAGCCTGCCAATATTGATTACCATGTCAAGTTCGTTGCAACCCATTTCAATCATTTCATGGGCTTCTGCGACTTTAGCTAGTGTTGTATTTGCTCCTGATGGGAATCCTACTACGCCACCCACATTGATCTGTGGGCTGTTTTTCAGCAGGTCTACTATTAAAGTTGTATATGAAGGCATGGCAAAACATGCTATGCAATTATATTTTATGGCCAACTTAGCCATCTTGCGAATGTCGTTTTCGGTGCTGTCAGCTTTTACTTCGCTAATATCCAGCATTCTTGCGATGTTGTTCACTGTAAGTTCCATATCTGGTTCTTCTCCTTTTCTTAAACTGCGGTCTCTAAAACGGTTGTTGCTTCTTGTGGGCTTACTGGCGGTACGCAGCTAAGCATTTTGTCCGGACCAAAGCTGATCCTGACAGAATCGGCAATTATATCATTAATTTCGCTTGCCGGGATGTTGACTTCACCCAAAGTTGTAGGTACTCCAAGGTTTTTAATGAAGTTTTCAAAAAATTCGATACCAGCGTCAATTAATTGCTGTTGAGTTTTTCCGTCAGGTTTTATTTTACAAACATTTGTCGCAAATGTCACATATCGTTCAGGGCGTTTGTGATTTAAGACTTTCATCCAATTTGGCATGATAATCGATAAAGATGCGCCATGGGCCACATTATATCTAGCTGAAAGTACATGGCCAATCTGATGCATTGGTGTCCAGCCATTGCCTGGTTGACTTATGCCATTTTGAGCCATTATTGAAGCCCATTGCAATTGACTGCGAGCAGAAATGTCATTTGGGTTTTTCAGAACTTTCGGACCATATTCAATGCAAGTCAGCATTACGCTTTCCTGTATGCGATTATTCAAATAAGTGTCTTTCAGGCCATTGACATAAAATTCCAAGACATGCGATATTGTGTCAGCTACGCCGCAGGCACTTTGGTATGCAGGCAATGAGCATGTCAGCTCAGGGTCGACAATTGATACCAGCGGATAAAGGCAAGGGTCCCAGAAATATGATTTTTCGGTAGTGACTTCGTTGGTTATGACGCCACAGCAATTCATTTCGCTTCCGGTTGCCGGCAGCGTTGGGATCATCATCATTGGCAATGCTTCATGTGGAAAATTGACTTCACTTCCATCATGTCTGGCTGCGACCATATTCCATAAAGGTTTGTCATATTTAACGCCAGCGGCGATTGCCTTAGCTGCATCCATTGCACTGCCGCCGCCTAATCCGATTATGAAATCAATATTGTTTTCATTGCAGAGATCGACGCCTTTTTTGGCCTGAGCAATTAATGGATTGGCGGTTATACCATAGAAGGGCACTATCTCGACATCATTATCTTTGCATTGTTTGGTGATTTTTTCAATCAATTCATCGAAAAAAACGTGCTCTTGATAAGTGACAAGCAAAGCTTTTTTGCCAATTTTAGCGGCTTCAGCACCGACATTGTTGATTTGGCCAGGGCCAAAAACTACTTTAACTGGATTATAAAATTCAAAATTATTCATAAGTTTATTCCGTTTATATTAACGTTATTGATTAAAATGTACAAATTTATTCTTTAAGCAGCTTGTTTTTCGGCTAATTTGTCTGCTATTGGTTCTTTTCTAAGTAATGTCAGGGCTCCATATCCGCTGGCTGCAACAACCATACAACAGGCGACAGGAATCCAGGCAGGAGCGGTAAGAACCCCTTCGGGGTTTTTGTCTAAGACGCCTGTCAAAGAAATTAATGGGTGCAATGTGAAAACTGCAACCAGCGACCATGTTGGCGGGTCAATATGGCTGTCACCATGGATGAGAAATATGCAGGCGAAAAATTCAGCTAGATAGGATGCCATGATCCCCATCGTTAGGGCCCACCAAAAATTACCTGTTATGATGGCAAAATACCCGGCGGCTAATCCAATATGGTGTGTCACAGGTATTTTTCCACCCATTTGCATAAAAATAAGCCCAAAAGCACCAATTCCAAACATCATATATATCATATCGGGGGTGGTTGTTATGATGTATGCTGATGATATGCCCATGCCAAGGCCAATTAATAGCAGTTGTGATGGTTTGGATTGCCATGGTAACCAACAGGCCTGATCGGTTGGTTTCCAACGGCTGGTACCGGCTTTAACCTTTCCAAAGGGGCTTTGGCTGCGGAAAATAACCCTGGCGATACAGCCAGAGATGACAACGGCTAATGCGATGGTATTTGTCCATGCGATGCCATTAATGTTGGGGACCATATTGAATAGTAAGAAAAGTAGTTGGCCTACAATGCCAAAAATCCCCCCTACGAACAGTACATCAGATTTATTTAGTCCCATAAGTCCCGAGCAGATATCTCTGCCACTGGGGATATAACCTTTTTTGGCAGCATAAGCTGCTGCTGCGATTCCACCACCAAATGAAGTCTGGCAACCTATTACCAGTAATCCCCAGGTTAGGGTGTCAGGCATACCTTCAGCAATGCCGCACATTCTGGCGGTAGCTCCGATAATCCCAAAAAGGCCACACAAAATAAATGCAGGCAGGGCACCGAAAGCGGCTCCAAATATTCCTGCGGCAAATGATACTGCAATTGTCATTGTATCTACCATGTTATTATTCCTGTTGTAATTGTTGTCTTTGCGTCTTTGACTTGTTTCTATTTTACAGAACTTACAGATTATGTCAAGAGCGTTTTCGTCTTTTTTGTCTTTATTTAACAGTTTTATCTATTCTGTATTTCCAAATAGGCGTTCTATCTATGTTGTCTCTGTTTGTCTTTTTGTTAAAATATTAGGTTTTTTTGACTTTTTTTCTATTGACCCCATTGTCTAGAATCGATATATTAAGGTGTAGAGTATTTTAATCAGGCATTAAATCGGAGTTATAAATGGCAGTGACAATGAAACAAGTGGCTTCCAGGGCAAAGGTGTCGGACACAACTGTGGCCCGAGTCCTTGATGGATATCCGCATATTTCGTATGATATTGTCGAAAGAGTAAATCAAGCGATCCAAGAGCTTGGATATGTGCCAAATCGTAAAAAACGTTCTGCCAGAAACAGTGAATCATTTGCCAGTATAAAGCCTAAAACTGGTTTGGTTGGATTTCTACTGGCTCAATGGGCTCCAGATTATTTAGCTCAGCCCCTGATGGCCGAAATCATGGCCGCTACCGAAAAACATCTTACCGCTCAAAATATGCAGATGGTTTTCACACAACTGGGTGAACCGGATATATTACCAGCAATGATTGCCCCGGATAGACTTGATGGTTTGTTGTTGATGGGTCAGTGCTCACATAAATTGCGAAAAGCCTTAAAAGGACATAATGTTGTATTGATGCTTGGTGGGCCAAGGCACACCGGCGATGATTATTGGGCTGATGGCATTGGTTCTGATTACCCGGCCTGTGGGTATCTAGCGGCTCGATATCTTATAGATAGAGGCCATAAAAATATTGCTTTCCTAAATCCAATTTTTAATCATGGCGGGTTTCAGGAAATAGGATGGACTTTTAGCGCTGTTGCAAAACATAATGATATTAAATGTCTTATGTTAACGTCGGATTTTTATTCACGCAATACAGGTATATGGGATCGTAAGCAATCGCAGGAAGCTATGTATCATCAATTTAAGAAAATCACTGAATTGCCAGTTGAACAGCAGCCAACCGGACTTCATGTTCCGGCGGATGATTTTACTGTTTTAGCTTATGAAGTATTATCTGATCTGGGCATCAAGCCAGGTATCGATATTGAAGTTGTTTCACGTCGTAATCAGGAGATTTATCTTTCTCAGATGAATCCCCGGCCAGCGACAGTAGACCTTAACGCAGATGAAATAGGGCGTAGAGCGACCGAGAAGCTACTTAGTAGAATCGCAAATCCCAAGGCTCCAGTTGGGGCGCGTTTATTGATTCCGCCTAAGCTTGTTATGCCCAGATAAAATTGATTGATTTGAATTAATAAAAAATGATAGTGAACAGGGCTATGTTGTCCTGAAATTTTGGGTTTGTTTTTCATTACAAAGGAGAAACGCAATGAAAAAATTACTGGCGTTAATATGTTTGTTAGCAGTTTGTAGAGGTTCTGTTGTTAATGCAGAAACTAACACATACAAACTTGACATTCAAAACAAAGAGGCTGTCTGGGCTAGCGGTGCGGCGGCGGATTACACAGTCGATGGTGAAACGTGGAATTATCTAAGGCTGGAAACCATTTCTGCTGTACCTTCGACTGCTTTTACTACTGATCCTTCGGTTGGTCTCAAACAAAGCGATGGAACTGGCGATCCTAATGATGTTGTATTTTCAATTACTGGAGATGTAACTGGCGGCCAATTTGGTATGCAGGGTTCATCTGATATGACTAATTTGCGTATTGATTATTTATTTATTGGTACCGCTGGTTTTGTCAGTCCTGCAGTTACTTCATATGATTGGTCTGTTACTGGCCTGGAAGCTGATGCAAAATATGTATTGAAATTCCATTCAATACTCATCGGTAGCCGTGCCGGTGGTTTTGAAGTCAATGGTGAAGATTTTGTGCTTAATCAGGGTGTAACTGATACGCTTGTTGCTGTAGTTTCAACTGACAGCAATGGTGCATTTGTTGGAAAAGCGTACTCTACTACCGGTGAATTTAACTGGGCTGGATTGGAAATTTCTAAAGCTGAATTCCCGGTTATTACAATTCAACCTGGAAGTCAGGGAGCTATAGCTGGCAATGATATTACTTTTAATATTGAAGCTATTAATCCGCTTGAAAGTGATCTTACCTATCAATGGTTCCATGACCCAAATGTTGTCGTTGAGGGTGATCATTATGCATTAACTGATGATGCAGGCCATATTGGCGCAACAACAAATGAATTGACAGTTATGGCAATTGATGAAGATGATGAAGGTGCATATTATTGCGAAGTCTCAAATACTGTATCAGTTCAATCTGATTCTGCATCATTGACACTTGGCCGTTTAATGTATCATTGGCCTCTGGATGGTAATGCTGATGAAATAGTTTCTGGTACATTCAACGGATCTCTTGTTGACAATGTTTTATGGGCTGATGGTATTACTGATGTGCCTGAAGATCAGGCAGCTGATTTCGATGGCACAGCTTCGTATATTAATTGTGGCAATGTACCAGTAATGGCTTCCGGGCAGATGTCGATATCATTTTGGGCCAAACCTCGTAATATTTCTCTGGCTTGGAAAGGAATGATTTCAAAATGGTCCAATGGTTATGAAGGTTCTTCTAATACTTTCTGGATAGGTCAACACAGTGGATATGGCACTTTGAATTATTCTACATATCTCCCTGGTGAAAGTCGTAATACTCCCGCGGGTGTTTTGGAAAATGACACATGGACTCATTTTGTTTGTATGTATGATGGCAAGGCTCAGAAGACTTATGCTAATGGTGAATTAGTTGCTTCTGCCACATTCAATGCCCCTCTACCTGTCCTTGATGGCGATTTGTTGTTCGGGCAGGTTCCTGCTGGCAACAACTGGTTTGATGGCCTTATCGACGATGTTCGTGTCTTTAATTATGCTCTATCTTCAGTTGAAGCTGCTGAAATGTATGTAGCTGTAGTGACTGATGCAATTGTTTGTGCTGAAAAACCACAATATGACCTAAATGATGATTGCAAAGTAGATCTTCAGGACTTCTCGATTATAGCTGCATCCTGGTATGATTGTAATCGTGTTCCAGCTTCGTTCTGTGATTAATTGTAACTAAGCATATTTTTTAATTAAATTAAATTCTTAAGAAAGGATATATAGCAATGAGGAAAATTATTTCATCATTAACCGTTTTAGCAGTTATGCTATGCTCAGTTGCAATAGCTAATGCTGGTGTTAGTGCTGTAGGAGTAGACACTACAGCTAAGGCTCAGTGGCGTACAGCTGCTGAATTTGAAAATGACAATCAATATGGTACAGAAGGTTTTGTAATATATGGTCTTAATGTAGGTGATGGATCATATGTCACTCCTTTTGATACTGCAACCACTAATGTTCAAAATGAAGTTTTACTTCCATCTTATATTAAATCTGTAATTGCTCAGAATCCTACAAATATGTGGTCTGGCAATGGTAATTTCGGCACAATTCAGAATCCTGTTACTGAAGCAATTGAAAACGTTCCAGTTTTAGCTGGTGTTGTTGATAATACTTTTGTTATCACTCGTGCGAATGCGGATTTCCGTTTGGTATTGTTGCTGGCCGATGGTGATAGTTCACAGGTTGAATATAAAACAACTGTTAGTGACGGTACCGATTCAGTATCCCAGACTCACAAGCATACCGAAAATGGTTTAGTCTATCATGTTTACAATATTACCGCCGGTGACAGCGATATTACAGTTAAAGTGGATGCTGACAATGATAATTTTAACTTAACCGGCATGGCTTTTGATGCTGCTGCTCCCAGAGCCGCTTATATCGCTCCTGAAAAAGATGCTGTCGATGTAGTTGTAGCTGCTCCAGTTGAATTTTCCTGGGAGACAGCTGTTGACCCGAATGAACCAGGCACAGCTAATCCTGATGTTACTGGTCATTTTTTCTATCTGGGTGAATCTCTTGAAGACATGGTTTTGCAGGGTAGCAAGCTTGCTGTTGGCACAACTTCAACAACCGTTACTTTAGCAAAAGACAAAACCTATTTCTGGCGTATTGATGAAGAACTCGAAAATGGTGGTTCAGCCGCTGTTATTACGGGTCTTGCCTGGTCATTTGAAACTGAATTGACTCTTCCGCAGATTGATGTGCAGCCACAAGATGTTGTTAAAGGCGCAGGTGCTGATGTTAATTTTACTGTTGAAGCTACCGATCCTCTTGGTGGTACATTAACTTATCAATGGTTCCGTGATCCTAATGCTGTTGTTGAAGGTGATGATATTGAACTTGAAAATGTTGATAATTTCAGTGGAGTTGATACTGCAAACCTTACAATTACCAATATTTCTGAGGATGTTGAAGGTTTGTATTATTGCGTGGTTTCTAATGGACAAACCATTGAAACTGATAAGGCTTCTTTGAGAGCCGGCGTATTAGTTGGTCACTGGCCTTTTGATTCTAATCTAAATGATGTTGTTAGCGGTAATGCTGGTAGCTATACCGGAACTGGTACACCATCATATCCAGCAGGTAAAATTGGAACTGCTTCTGTAGATTTCCCTGCTGATACCGATACTGATGCCGACTATCATGCAAATGACTATGCCGTATCTGTGCCAACAACTGCATTGAAAGAAAACAGCTTCACGATAACATACTGGGAACAAGCAAGAGCTACAGTAGCTGCTCCTTCCGGATGGGAATCTACGGTTGCTGCTGGTGTGATTTCTGGTTTTGAGATTATGGAATTGAGCCGCTATGAAGGCGGACTCCGCTGGTTTGTAGGTTTTGGTACTCCCAGGGTTGATGTTGCCGGTGTATCCGGTCAGGCAACTCGTGAGCAATGGATTATGGAAGCTCTTAGCTATGATGCTGAAGCTAAAACCTGGACATGGTATATCGATGGTGTTGCATATATGACTGCTAATGCTGTTGATTTTACCGGTTTTGCTGGCGAGCCCCTCTTTGTAGGTAATTGTCGCAGTGGCTCTCAGCCATTCAATGGACAAATTGATGATCTGAAACTATATGATTATTCATTAAACGCTGTAGAAATCGCAACTGCATATACTGATGTGGCAGGTGGTTGGGTTTGTACTGAATTCCCAGCTAATGATTTCAACAAAGATTGTGTTGTTGATGTTCAGGACCTTGCAATGATGGCTGGTGTATGGTTAGAATGTGGCTTAATACCTGCTTCAGCTTGTAACTGATTTTTGATTTAATTTTTACGTCCTTTGGCTTTTGTGCCAAAGGGCGTTTTCTGCCTCAGCAAATAAAAAAAAAGGAATTTTTGATGAAGAAGAAAGCGTTTACTCTTATTGAGTTATTGGTAGTTATTTCTATTATTGCTTTGCTGGTATCCATCTTGATGCCTGCTCTTAGTAAGGCCAGGGAAAAAGCCAAAAATACTATGTGTAAAAGTAATATTCGACAGCTTACTTTAACCTCACTGGTATACGCTCAGGATTTTGATGGTAAATTGCCAACCAAGCCTGCTAATTCATTGACCTATCCACATATTTGGTGGGAAGTAAGTAGTGGCAAAAATGTAGCTGATAATCGTGTTTTCTTTGATGGATACCTCGATGGTTTCAAAATGAGCGGTATTCATCAGTGGGATCCTACTAATCCTCAATCGGACTATGCTCCGGAAGTTATGTACTGTCCATTTGTAAAGAAAAGTCATTGGTTTGGCTTTGGCAAGCAATGGCCTAATATGGAAAGCGGAGCATGGAAGCCATTTATAACTTCTTATGCATACTTTAATATGGGAAAAGCTAAAAATCCTGCGGGGTGGGTTTCAAAAACTAAGATGGCTGAAAATATGGCTAGCTATGGCTCTACCCCTGTTTGGGGGGATATTATTGAGTTATATGGCAGTACTTTAGATATTTATGATCCAGCTTCAACTGTACGACTTGGCAACCATTTTGATGGTGGTTTCAGGGAGAAAATCCTGGTATCTGAAGATGTTCCCGAAGGGATGAATTGTGGCAGTGTCGATGGCGCAGTTGCATGGTATAGCTACGATCGATGTGAAGTTTACTATAATAATGGCCCGAAAAATGTTTGGGGTGATCCTAAAAAATAATATTCATTGTATAGGAATAATATTATGAAGAAGAAAGCGTTTACTCTTATTGAATTATTGGTAGTTATTTCTATTATTGCTTTGCTGGTATCCATTCTTATGCCAGCATTAAGTAAGGCCAGAAAATCCGCCAAATCAGTTGTTTGCATGTCTAATTTGAAACAATGGGCTACAATCAGCGTTATGTATACTGGTGATAATGATGATACATTTTGGTATGATGGCCCTGATAGTAGCCCCGGTGCTTCCCAGCAACAGGCTTTCTGGATGAAGTTGTTATCTAAATATGCCAGTGATGTTCAGGAATTACGTTTTTGCCCGATGGCGATAAAAATATCACCAATTAATAATGCCTGCAATGGAGCAACTTTTGAAGCCTGGAATGCTGCTCCGCATGTGCCAGGGATTGATTCTGAATATTCGTCTGGCAGCTACGGGACCAATCTCTGGCTGAGTCCGGTTATTAATACTCAGAGACCAGGCTGGGGTTTTCCTGGCGATGTTGCGACAAATAAAGCATATCATTGGGGTAAAACCAGTGCCAAGAATAGCACCGATATTCCTGTTATAGGCGATTGTGTCTGGTTTGGTGTTGAACCTTTTGATTATCAGTCTGGTGACCCTAAAGGTGTTGTATCAGCTGAAAAAGATTACTTTAAAAATCATAAACCAAACGTAGGTACCGGTTCTTTTCAAAGATATATGGATAGAATTTGTCTTGACCGCCATAGCCGGGCAGTTAACTGGGGTTTTATGGATGGTTCAGGACGCAAAGTGCAACTGGAAGATTTGTGGACCCTGCGTTGGCACAAAAAATATAAAAGAGCAGATAATGTGGAAATTCCATGGTTATAATGAGGGCTTGATCATGGCTATTTTAATCGATATATCACATAATAGCGGCAAACACAGGTGAGCCGCTTGTTGTGTAGATTCTATTTATGAAAAGCATCATAGCAGAGGAAAAAGAGAATGATAAATAATAAAATAATGATGATTTTATTTGTTGCTGTTCTTGTTGTATTTACTGGTTCTGTTAAAGCAGAGGTAACTTTAGTTGGTATAGATACTGTTGCCAAGGCTAACTGGAGAACTGCAGCTGAATTTGAATCAGACAATCAATATGGTACCGATGGTTATTTAATCTATGGTCTTAATACTGTCGATGGCAGGTATATTGCTCCGTTTGACACTACTGTTGCAAATCCCGATAATCAGGCCGCATTACCTGATTATATCACAAATATTACCGTTGATGCTGACATCAATATGTGGTCTGGCAATGGCAATTTTGGTACAATCCAGAATCCTGCCACCAATGTCCCTGAGAATACACCGCTTGTTGCTGGTGTCCCTGCAATGACATTTAATATCATTCGCACTTCTGGTGCTTTTCGTTTGACTATTATGCTTGCAGATGGTGATAATGCCAGGGTTAATTTTATCTCTACTGTTGATGATGGTAGTGGGTCAGTAACTCAAAATTATACCCATACTGAGAATGGTCTGGTTTATCATGTTTATGATATTTCGAGTGGAGACAGTGATTTAGTTATTACTGTTGATGCTGATAATAATAATTTTAATGCTACAGGTTTTGCTTTTGATTCTGTACATGAAAATTATCCTGCTTCAAATCCTTCCCCCGAAAATAATGATCAACATATAATGCCGAATATCACGTTAGGGTGGAATCATGGTGACAATGTTGACAGTCAAAAATTATATTTTGGTAAAGATGCTGATTCCATGCAGCTAATTACTGATCTGACCTCTCAGGAACAATCTTATCAACTTAATGATCTTGCACTTTCAAAACAATATTTTTGGCGTATTGACAGCATCAAAAATTCTGAAGTTTATTCTGGGCCGTTTTGGTCTTTTACTACCCGAGAGCCCGGCAATTCTAATCTTAATGATGATAGTGCTATTGACCTTACTGACTTAGAAATGTTATTTAATCACTGGCTTGAATCTGATTGCGTTAATACTCAATGGTGCTATGGTGCAGATCTCAATTTTAGCGGTAAGGTTGATGCTGCTGATTTTGCTATTTTTAGTCAACATTATAATACGGTTTTTGCTGAAGATATTATTTTCAACTTTGAAACTGGAGATCTGGGAGATTGGGTTATATTTGAAGGGGCTTTTGGATTATTAGTCTGTGATCGTGCTACTTTCCATAATGGTGGCGAACCTTATAATAAAGAGGGTACTTATTACCTGTCTACTCTCGAAACGACTTTATATACACCAACAGATAGCCATACCGGTATCGTGGAATCTCCTGTATTGATCCTCACCGAACCTCAGATTTCGTTTTTAGTCGGTGGCGGCAGCGTATATGCTACCAGAGTTGCTATCTGCACAGTCGATGATAATGGTGAGCTGACTGAAGTCGATGCTGCCCATGGCATAAATAGTGAAATTATGCAAGCTATTGATTGGGACAAGCCCGAATTGATTAATCAGAGAATTATTATAAGAGTTATCGACCAGTCGACTTCAAGCTGGGGCCATATAACTATGGACAACTTTCGTGCCGTTGGTGTTATCGATCAGGTAGCCACCGCAAAACGCCGTGCCGCTGCCTATGAGAAACAAATTGGTTTAGATGGTGTCCGCGAAGTTGTTAATGACCTTATTGATACTTTTGGCGATGATTATTCTTTCGGGTCTCAATATCTCCAACAGCTTGATCAATATCAGCAGGATCTTGTTCAAATACTAGCTGATTTAGCCAGTGGGGAACCAACTGCCCAGGCACGTTACGAACAGCTTAAAACTGCTATCGATGCAATGAAGCAGGAAGTTTTGCTATCTAATCCTTTGCTTACTAATCATCCAATTATTTTTGTGACTCATACTCAATATCGTGGAGACCATCACAATACCGCAACATTTTTCCCAAGTTACAATAATGAATATAATGATGGCTATTTTCAGGGTGGCTCTGCTCTGAAAAAAATCGACATTGCTACTGGTACAGTTACGACATTACTGGAATCACCTACAGGTGTTATTCGTGATCCTGAAGTCCATTTTGACGGTACCAAGATCATCTTCTCTGGGCGTAATAACCTTAGTGATAGTTACCATATTTATGAGATTAATATTGATGGTTCTGGCTTGACTCAGCTTACTAATACCTATGGTGTTGATGATATTGACCCAATTTATCTTCCCGATGATTCTATTGTTTTCTCATCAACAAGAGAACCGAAATATTGTATGTGCAATAAACATATTATGTGTAATCTTTTCAAAATGGAAGCCGATGGCGCAAATATCCATCAGATCGGGAAATCCACACTGTTCGAAGGGCATAGCTCTTTACTTCCTGATGGCCGTATTGTTTATTATCGCTGGGAATATGTCGACCGTAACTTTGGCGATGCACAGGGTTTATGGACAGTGAATCCTGATGGGACAGATCACGCTGTTTATTGGGGTAATAATACCAATTCTCCTGGCGGTGTTCTTGATCCTCGTGTTGTGCCAGGGACTGAAATGTTTATATCTACATTTAGCTCTTGTCATGACCGACCATGGGGTGCGATTGCTCTTGTTGATCGCAGATTTGGCGTTGATGGCAGAGAATCGGTAATTCGCACCTGGCCAGAATCAGCTATAAATCTTGTTGGCGTTGGCAATTATGATACGTTCAAATCTGTAAATCCTAAATATGAAGATCCTTATCCACTTAATGATAAGTATTTCCTTTGTTCAAGAACTGTTTCTGGTGAACAAATGGGGATATTCTTAATTGATATTTTTGGCAATGAAATTCAGCTTCATTCTGAAGCACCAGGATGTTTTGATCCTATGCCTCTTGTCGCAAGATTTCGACCAGGCATAAAAACTAATTTACGTAAATACACTACTGAAAACCCAACTGGTAAATTCTATATCTACAATGTTTACGAAGGCACTCACATGCAAGGGGTAGAACCTGGTTCGGTGAAATATCTTCGTATCGTAGAATCACCTGAAAAACGTACCCGCACCTTAACTGCATGGTCTGGCCAGGGTACTGAATGGCCTGCAATGGGTTGGCATGACTTTAATAACAAACGAATTCTTGGCACCGTTCCCGTTGATGAAGATGGTTCAGCTTACTTTGAAGTGCCTGCGGATAAATTTGTATATTTCCAATTGCTTGATGAAAACAAACAAATGATACAGTCAATGCGATCTGGAACTATTATCCAGTCAGGAGAAATCAAGGGGTGCATAGGCTGTCATGAAAATCGTACCGATGCTCCTTCGGTTGCTGTTGGGCATGATTTACCTTCTGCTATTCAGCGTGATCCATCCCAACTTCAAGAGTGGTATGGGCCGACCCGGATGTTTAATTTCCTTACAGAAGTTCAGCCTGTTTTTACTGCCAAATGTGCATCTTGTCATGATCTGGATACTCCAGGTGGGCCTAAAGCCGGGCTTAAACTGGCTGCAGATAAGTCTAATACTTTTAATACTGCCTATAATGAACTTTGGCGTAAAGGCTATACTGGTGGTATTGGAGCAGGTCCAGCTGCCATCCAACAGGCTTATGCATGGGGCTCACACAAGAGCAAACTTATTCAGACACTAAAAAGTGAATCTCATCAAAATATTAATTTGACTACTGAGCAATTTGAACGTATTGTAACATGGTTGGATATAAATGCTCCTTATTATGCTGAATATACAAGTGCTTATCCAAATAACCTTGCAGGACGTAGCCCGCTGACTAATTCCCAGCTTGATCGTCTGGCTCAGCTGACCGGCTTTAATTTCCGTGGTTATGCTGGTTTTGGTTCCAATCGCGGACCGCTGATAAGTTTCGATAGACCTGCTCTTAGTGCCTGTCTGGCTAATCTTTCAGGAGCAGGCTATGATGAAGCTTTAGCTATTATTCAGCAGGGTAAAGACAACTTAACTGCTAAACCGCGTGCGGATATGGATGGTCATACAGGTTCTGCTGACGACCTGGACCGACTTTCCTGGTATCAGCAGCGGCTTATAATTGAACAAGAAAACCGCCAGGCAATAATTGATGGTTTAAAGAAATATGATGAATAGTTTTATTTAAAACAGAAGCCCGAATCGCAAGTGACGGGGTAATTAAGATATATAATAAGTGAATATTAATTGAAGGTAAAAAAACATGATTAACAACACCTTGAAAATTTATTTTTTAACAATAATGGCTTTGGCGACAACCGCTTATGCCGCTGATAATTTTCTTTCGCCAACGCAGATTATTTCTGGTTCTGCTGGCCAAAAACTTTATATTTCCGAACAAAGCGCAAATCAGGTTGCTGTTTTTGACATTGCTACAAAGCAGGTTGTAAATATTGCTACTCCGGGTTCGCCTTCGGGTCTGGCACTTTCACCTGATGGTAGCACATTATATGTCGCTATAGCTTCTGCTGATGGTAAACTGTGTAAAATTAATATTGCTACAAATACTATCACAGCTACTTATCCCGTTGGCCATACGCCCACGGCGATTGTAGCTTCTCCTGATGGTCAGAAAGTATACATTGCCAACCGTTTCGGCAATACCATAAGTATCTATGATACATCAGCTAATGCCATCGAAACTGTTAGTGTTATCCGCGAACCTTTCGACCTGGCAATAACTCCAGATTCTTCCAAGCTTGTTGTGGCAAATTTTTTGCCGGATGGCTCAGCTGTGAACGCCAGCTATATTTCTGCCAAGGTTTCATTAATCAATACCGTTAGCAAAGCCGTTACCAACATCGCATTGCCAAATGGCTCAACTCTGGTTTGTGGCACATGCATTAGTCCTGATGGTAACTTTGCTTATATCACTCATCTGCTGGGACGATATCAGTTGCCTACCAATCAAATTGAACGAGGCTGGATTATTACCAATGCAATGTCTATCATTGACCTTCAAACTGATAATTTAATTGGCACCATTTTACTTGATGATGTTGATCTTGGTGCAGCTAATCCTTGGGATATAACGACAGATGCTGATGGATTAAACCTTTACATTACTCATGCTGGTACTCATGAAATCTCAATCATTAACCGCCAGGGGATCCATCAAAAACTGTCAACTTCAACTAATCCTGAACGTGATTTAGGTTTTATGGCCAAAGTCGCCCGCCAACGTATCGCCACCAAAGTTAAAGGCCCTCGTGGTGTTGCCATTGCCGATGGCAAAGTATGGGTTACTGGTTATTTTTCAACTGATATCTCCTCTATTGATCTGGCAGTAAAAGGTAAAGATCAGGTTAAGACCTATTCTTTAGGTACAGAACCGGCTATGACTGATGCCCGTCGTGGATATTTGCTTTATAATGATGCCGATATTTGTTTCCAGAAATGGTTATCATGTGCCAGCTGCCATCCCGATGGCCGCAACGATGCTCTTAACTGGGACGAACTTAATGATGGCTTCGGTAATGCCAAGCAAACCAAGTCTCATCTTTATAGTCATCAGACTCCGCCAACGACCATTACTGGCTGTCGTCCAAATGCTGAAACTTCTGTTCGCGCTGGTTTGCTTTATGCATATTTCCAGATCCGGCCAGCTGATGAAGCTGTCGCAATTGATGAATATCTAAAAGCTCTAAGGCCTGTTCCATCTCCGCGATTGGTAAATGGCCAACTGTCAGCTTCGGCTTTGCGTGGTAAAGCCATCTACGACGGTTCAGCCAATTGCGCTGTTTGTCATAATGGCCCATATCTTACCGATATGAAACTTCATAATGTGGGAACCGGTTCTGGTCGACATGCTGGGACTAAATTTGATACTCCAACACTCAAGGAAATCTGGCGTACCGCTCCATATCTCTATGATGGTCGTGCCGCCACAATTAGTGATGTGCTAACCACATATAATCAAGGTGATGCTCATGGCGCAACTTCTCAGTTAACCGAAGATCAGTTAACTGACCTGGTAGAATACATAATGTCGCTTTAATAGATTAATATTGGCTGTTCTGATTTTGATGTAGTATAGAATCATCTAAAAGATATATATGCATAATATCTGATAAAAGTATCGATCCTTACGCATAGAAAGGGTGAAAGCAATGAAAGATTTTCTGAAATTTAATCTTATTTTGTTATTAATATTTATGACCTTTGCTGGTTGTAGCAGAACAAATAGCAATCCGCTGGCTCTTTCGATTAGCCCGGAAGTCGCATCCGATAAGGTGGCTCTGGATGAATTTATATCTGCGGGGGTAAGAATTGTTGAGCTTACCGGCGTTCATAATGTGATCCATAACGATGCTGATTTTTATAAAATGAAAGTCGTTCTGCAATCGGCAGGCATGCAAATGAACTCCATTCATTATCCATATGGGCCTATGTTTGACATTTCCAATCTTGATGAAGCTATCCGTCTCGGGGCACTAAAGGAAATCGAGTTCTATCTTGGCAGACTAGCTGAGCTTGATGGTAAATACCTTATTGTTCATCCCAGTTTCGAACCTGTCCCTGCTATAGAAAGGGTGCGGCGACTTAAAGCTTGTCGCAAAAGTATTCTGGAACTAAATGAGATAATGAAGGAATACCCTGGTATGATTATTGCGATGGAAGACCTGCCTCGTACCTGTCTGGGTAATACCGCTGATGAACTCAATGGCCTTATCGCAGATACTTGTCCTGACCGCATAGGTATTTGTCTGGACACTAATCATATGCTCCAGGAAGATTTAATAACCTTCTCTCAGAAAACCGCTAAACGCATCGTTACTGTTCATATCTCTGACTACGATGCAAAAGATGAACGCCACTGGTTTCCCGGTCAGGGTATTAATGATTGGCATGGCTGGTTCAAGGTTATGTGTCAGGCAGGCTATAAAGGTCCAATGCTTTACGAAGTGACTTGGCCTATAGCAAGAGGGCAGAAATTGACCCCACGTCAAATGGCTGCTCTGATTAAACTGAATTATAATGACTATTTCAAATTATAGATTATTAAAGTGCAGATATCAGGCGGCATTATCGGCTTCTTCGCGGCGTTTTAGAACTTCAGCGGTTATATGTCGGTTGACATGCTTAAAGTCCAGGGTACCTATGAGTTTGTCATTCTGTATGACGCAGATGAAATCATCACCCAGGTTTTTCATCTTATGCATGGCTTCGCTTAGAGGAGTTTTAGGCGTAGTGGTTTCGACACGGGTGCCCATGATATCACAGGCTAATAACCAGGGGGTTGTCTCGTGATGTGCGAACATTTCTTTGATCCTGGAAATTGTAATTATCCCGGATAGATGATTGTCATTGTCAATGACCGGGTAGTACATACTTTCATTTGAACCAAAAGTGTTAAGGATTTCTTTTAGATGCTGACTTTGGTTAATTGTGATACACTGGCTATTCATTACATCGGCGACGCTATAACTTTTCAGCAGGTCTTCTTCAGTAATATTAAGGCCAATTTCACCAGCGTTTTTGACACCCACTTTGACAAATAATGGCCCTATAATTTGCACAATTAAAGTAGTCGTAGCTACAACCATAACAACGGTTTTACTGATTTCAGCATCGAATTTTTGGCTGGCCAGAATACTCAGACCTACCGCAACACCTCCCTGGGCAAAAAGACAAAGCCCCAGGTTTTTACGGACAGCCGGACAAGAACCCGACCATTTGGCCCCAAAATACGATCCTACAACCTTACCGGCGCTTCTGCCTATGACGTATATCCCTACGAGCCAACAAGTGACCGTGGTCAGGTTACTTATGTTAATACTGGCTCCGACTAAAACGAAAAATAATATATAAATTGGGGGAGAGAATTTTTTAACCTGTTCAAATGCTTTTGTTGATCGTTTGGGTGCGACATTAACCAGAGTCATTCCCAGGGCCATCGAAGCCAGTATGATATCCAGATCAAGTGCAACAGCCAAGCCATTGATCAGTAATACTGCTCCCAGGGCAAAGGTTAAAACAGCATCATTGTCATCTGTGCGTTTAAGAATCTGAAACAGGATAAGTCCACCGACCACACCTAAGACGATTGCCCCGCCCATCTCATATCCTGCATGTAATAATGACATAGCAATTCCAGTATCGCCATTGCCGGTTAGAATGCCAGCAATGCTGGTTCCCAAACCATAGAGAGTCAAAGCTAATGCATCATCAAGAGCGACCACAGCGGTAACTGCGGTAGTAAGTATTCCCCGGGTTTTATATTCCCATAAAACCTGGATTGTCGAGGCCGGATCGGTTGCAGAAGCGATAGCGCCTAAAACCAGTCCCAGTGCAATAGCGATTTTAAGATCAAAATTAAATAGCAGCAGGGCGGCGGTGACCAGACCACCAACAAGCACAAATGCTGCCAAACCCTCAGCCAGCAAAATCAGGGTGAACTGTTTGCCATATTTTTTGAAAAGCTCAAATTTCAGTTCCCCCCCGATCATAAAGCCTATTATACCCAGGGCAAGGTAGTTCAGTGGCTTCAAAGTTCCGATGGTTTCGGTACTGATGATTTTCATCCCCGTTTCGCCAATGAGCAGGCCAATTGCCAGATAGCCTATGACTTGGGGGATGCGAAGTTTTTGGAAAATTTTAGCCCCGGCGATTCCGCCAAAGATTACGATTCCCATTATGAGAATTATATTGAGATGGTGAATGTTCGGTTCAATTATTGCGGTCATTTGCGTTTTACCTTTTTTTGTTAAAAACGGTTGGCAGATGATGTCGCGGACATTTGTCGGATGGCAAAGTTCGTGCATTAGGTGCTAATCGTATCAGTATGCAAAATCAGCTCGTTAATTTTCCTTTTGAGATATTGTAAGCTACTCTAGGGGTATTTAAGGTGGGCTTGATTGCTGCGATTTATTGTTAGCTCTGTATTAAAGCATTTAGAGAGGTTTTTGGCAATAAGAACAATTTATTTTTTAAAATATTTTTTTCTACAAGATGAGTTAGCCGGTATAGAACTAATCAATTTGGGAATATGACTACCTGAATCACTGGTAGCCTGTTAATTTTTTCACATAACTTTGTTGCAATAACCCTTGTTTTTGGCTTAAAAATAGCTATGAAAATATTTTTTGGCATTTTTCATTATTTTAGTATTGATTTTAATTAGATTTGATACTAAACTAATATCAAATACCAGTGTGAATTTAATAAAGGAGACATTATGAAATTATTAACAAAGCATACAGACTACGCAGTGCGGGCTTTGATGGCTCTTGCCGGACAAAAATTATATATTCCAGCCAAGGAAATTTCTGAAAAGCAGGGCATTCCGCACCAATTTTTAAGAGGTTTACTCCAGCAGATGGTTCATCATGGCCTGGTTGAATCCAAACTTGGACCTACCGGCGGGGTCAAAATGATTGTCGAAGCAGATACCGTTAAACTTCTCGACCTGGTCGAAATTTTTCAGGAAGGTATTGAATTTGCCGAATGTCTTTTCAGAGATAAAGTCTGCCAAAACCGACCCACATGTGTTTTGCGGACCGAATTATTGCGAATCGAAAAAATCGTTAATGATGAATTAAGCAATATCACAATTCAAACTTTAATTGATAGATTGGATGAGAATATTTGTCCAAAGGGGCTTATTTAATGCTAAGGAAAATAATCGAAATCAATGAAGAACTTTGCGATGGCTGTGGCAATTGCATTCCGAATTGTCCTGAAGGGGCCTTGCAGGTTATCGATGGCAAAGCTCGAGTGGTAAGCGACCTGGCTTGCGATGGTTTAGGGGCTTGCATTGGCCATTGCCCGACCGGGGCGATGAAAGTGGTCCAAAAGGAAGCAGTTGCCTATAATGAAGTAGTGGTGATGGAAAATATTATTAAAGCCGGGCCAGCTACAATTCTGGCTCACCTGAAACATCTTGATGATCATAATCAGGGTGAATACCTCGCTCAGGCGATTGATGTCTTAAAGGCCAAAGGTATTGCCATCCCCCAGTTTCGTAAACCGAAGGATAAACCAGCTGGCAGCTGTTCGGGCGGCTGTCCCGGTAGTATGATGATCAATAATTTCTCTGATCCATCTCAGATTGATGACAGTATCGACAATACCATAACACCTTCGCAATTAAAGCAATGGCCGGTACAGCTTACATTAGTCAATCCGTCAGCTCCTTATTTTGCTGATGCGGATTTGCTGGTGGCAGCAGACTGTGTACCTTTTGCCATGGGTGATTTTCATCGCAAACTGTTAAAGGATAAGGTTGTAGTGATCTTTTGTCCCAAGCTGGATGCCGATCTGAACAGCTATGTCGAAAAACTAACAGCGATTCTCTCTAACAATAATATAAAATCCATCACAACTGTTCGCATGGAAGTGCCATGCTGTGGCGGAACCAATGCCGTGCTGCAGAAAGCGCTGGCTCAATCCGGAAAAAACATTCCAGTTAAGGAATTTATCATATCCCTAAAAGGTGAAACTCTCTAAGAAAGGAACAATCATGTCAATGTTTTGTTATCAATGTCAGGAAGCGGCCAAAAATGTCGGTTGTAGTGTCAGAGGTGCCTGCGGTAAAGATGATGTTACATCTAATATGCAGGATTTGCTGGTTAATGTCTGTCAGGGGATAGCGGTTGCCGCAGAAAAAGCTCCTGAGACTTTCACTCAGGCCCATGGCGAGTTCATTTCCAAGGCTCTTTTCGCTACAATTACCAATGCAAACTTTAAGCAAGATGATATAGCTGCCTTTGTCACCGAAGGTTTGGCGATTCGGGACGCAATCAAAGCTCAAGGCAGTTGTTGCAGCAGCTGTTGCCCGCCTGAATGCTTCACCTGGAGCCCAGCTGGCAGCGCCGACTATGATGCTCAGGCCGCTAAGGTCGGGGTAATGAACTATAATGCCAATGAAGACCTCCGTTCGCTGATTTCGCTGATCATTTATGGTCTCAAAGGCATCGCTGCCTATGCCGACCACGCTTCCGTGCTGGGTTATACCAATCCGGAGATTTATGCCTTCTATGTCAAGGCCTTAGCTGCCACCACAAAAGATCTCGGCGCTGATGAATTTACCGCATTGGTGTTGGAAACCGGAGAATTTGCCGTTAAAACCATGGCTTTGCTGGATGAAGCCAACACAACCAGCTATGGTCATCCAGAATTGTCGACCGTTAATCTCGGAGTAAGGGCTAATCCTGGTATTTTGATCTCCGGCCATGATCTGCGTGACATGGCAGAGCTGCTGGAACAGACCGCAGGCACCGGCGTGGATGTCTATACCCATAGCGAAATGCTGCCAGCTAATTATTACCCGGCATTTAAGAAATATGATCACTTTGTCGGCAACTATGGCAATGCCTGGTGGAAACAAAACGAAGAGTTCACCAGCTTTAACGGCCCGATCCTGATGACCACAAACTGTATCGTTCCGGTTAAGGATGCTTATAAAGATCGCATGTATACAACTGGCGTGGCTGGCTATCCCGGTGTCAAACATATCGCCGATGCACCGGAAAATGGCAAGAAAGATTTCTCTGCTGTTATTGCACAAGCTAAAACCTGCCCGGCACCAGTTGAAATCGAAACCGGCGAAATCGTTGGCGGCTTCGCTCACAATCAGGTGATGGCCTTAGCTGACAAAGTTGTCGATGCCGTCAAGAGCGGTGCGGTCAAAAGATTTGTCGTAATGGCCGGCTGTGATGGTCGCCACAGTGATAGGCAATATTTCACCGATGTAGCTAATGGTTTGCCCGATGATACTATTATCTTAACGGCCGGCTGTGCCAAGTATCGCTATAATAAACTTCAATTGGGCGATATCGGCGGGATCCCCCGGGTTCTGGATGCCGGTCAGTGCAATGATTCTTATTCATTAGCTGTCATAGCCCTGAAACTCAAAGAGGTATTTGGCCTTGATGATATCAATGACCTGCCAATTTCTTATGATATCGGCTGGTATGAGCAGAAAGCCGTCGCGGTATTACTGGCTTTACTGTTTTTGGGTGTCAAAGGGATTCGCTTAGGCCCTACACTGCCAGCATTCCTGTCAGCGAATGTCGCTAAGGTGCTGGTAGAGAACTTCGATATCAAGCCAACCGGCCAGGTAGAGGCAGATATCGCCGCAATGATGGCCGGGCACTAGTGCTTAGTCATAATTAAAGGTTTGGGTCAATATTGCCGATACATCTCCATATGAAGATAACTGTTATTTGA
>JAEIOG010000022.1 GCA_016342495.1 Phycisphaerae bacterium | reverse complement strand
CGATATCTCCAGGTGCAAGGGTTTTAGCCAAAATGCCATAGTAATCGTTCACCTGAAGTATTCTATTTAAACCATAACCCTTTTGCAATAAATAACTTGTGATTTATTGAGCAATCCCTATTTAATGGCTATCATGGCTGTTAACGGGGGCAGAAGCGGTTTTTGGCATGTCAGGCCGTATTCTAGCGGTCAACGTATGGCTCGTTGGAGGAAACGCACAGCTCGTTGGGGCCAACGCATAACTTGTTGTAGTCAACGCATAGGTCGTTGAAGCCAACGCATGGCTAGTTGGAGTCAACTCGTAGCTCGTTGAAGCTAACGCATAGCTCGTTGGGACCAACGCGTAGCTCGTTGAAGCCAACATATGACTCGTTGAAGCCAACACATGACTCGTTGGAGCCAGTTTTTTACGCCGGTGACATCAAAAAGGGGTATTCGTTCGGCAATATTAAAAAAAACCATTTTTTTTCGATTAAATCGTTAATATTTTGTGTTCTAAGGTTGACTGGGTAAGATAGTATTTATATGATAATGATATAAACTGTCGTTATTTAAAATGTGATGCCAGCATCAAAAGGCATTTTTTCCTTTGTTTTGTGTCATTGAGACCTGTTTGAGAGAATGCCACTTTTTTTGTTGTCATCAATCTATCCCCCCATTTCAGAGAAAAGGAGTTTGTTATGAAAAAATTACTTAATTTTGGGCTGATATTAACGTTTATATTAGCTGGCAGCGTTACTTATGCCGATTGGCAGCGCAGTCCTGCCTCTGATGTCGATAAGGAATTTATTTCCGGAAATCCCGGCATCATCGGCGGTGTCCCCGGCACCGATAACAGCTGCTGGATGGCGGCGGCCTCAAATCTGCTGGCTGGGGCCGGCTATGGTAATGGCGCTACTATTCAGGAAAGGGCCGATGATATCTATATGGATTTTCTGGTCTGGCAGGTGGCAACTACCGCGAGTAATCCCCATGGAACCCGTTATGGCGGCTGGATCGATACCGGGCTGACCTGGTGGCTCAGTTCAGCTAATAATGTCTGGCCTTCCAATCCTTATACGGTTGTGACAGTCTATGGTAATAAATCCAAGGTGCCATGGTCTAATGCCAATGGCGCGAAATTCATTGGAAACAGCCTGCGTGATTATAAGCAGGTGGGTTTAAGTATTAGTAAACCCAGAACTTCTGCCGGTGGCAGTCCCAGCGGTGGTCATGCCATTGCTGCCTGGGGTGATAGTGGTTCAGTGGCTAATAATCAAACCAGTAATCCAGCAGCGATTATTGTTGCTGATTCTGACCGTGATAATGGTGGTGATTTCCAGACTTATACCTATGACAGCTATACCAATCCCAATCCCGGTGGCTTTGATGAAGGCAATGGCTGGTATTTGAACTTTTCGGCTAATCACTGGTTTATCAAGCATATTGCAACTTTGACGCCAACTGATCATCCGATTGTTGCCTCCGATGGCCCGACTCAGATGGTTGTGGGTTCCTATAAGATTCATCAAAATGATCTGGAAGCGGCCAGCGATTTGCACTATACGGCCTGGACCGATTATAATATCCTGGCTTATCACACTGATATTGACTGGCCAACCAATGAGCTTCCGGCTATCACCGAAAGCAATGATCATGTACCTGGTTTGACTCGCAGTGATATTCATGCCGACTGGGATTTAACCGATACTCCTGTACCATTTAACAAAGATGTGACTATCACCACCGAGTTTATTTTGCAGAACTGGAATGGTATCCATTATGATGATGTCTACTTTACCTATCCCGGCGGTGAAGATACTAAGTTCGTTCAGCTACCTAATGTCGGGTCCATGGGTGTTGATGTGCGGGTGGATAACTATGATGAACGTGAAAGACTGCTGGCCGATGATTTTCTCTGTATTCAGCGCGGGCCTATTACCAAGGTTTTCCTTTGGGGTTCATGGGTTTATGATACCGAAAAGGAAGATCCCGGTAAGGTCAATAAATTTCATTTGACTATCTATAGTGATGATCCGGTGGGTGATGATCCCAAAAATCCCGATGATGACCCCGATAATGAAACATCCAAACCTTTGAAATTGCTATGGGAAGGTGACTTCGATGATTTCGCTTCAGAGGTTTATGGTGTTCCTGCCTATGAAGAGACTTTCTGGGATCCATTTACTTCTGCGCCGTTGGCCTGGGATCGCCGGGTATGGCAATATGAAATCGACATCCCCGAAAGTATGGCATTTGTCCAGCAGGGCAGTCGTTCTAATCCATTGGTTTACTGGCTGGGAGTCTCAGCAGAGATTGATGGTCAGCGTGCCCCGCGCTTTGGTTGGCATACCACCAGTGTCAATAATCACTGGAATGATAAGGCTGTCGCCTGGAAAGATGATTTTGTCAAGACCGATGAATTTGACTACTGGGAAGATCAAGAAAGCCATCAATACAAAACCGATGGCTCCGTTGAACATGGTGTCTATCAGTGTGAAACTGATTCATTACGCATAGGTGTCGGTGATTCTGGTTCTTTTGCCCAGTTTACCGCTACTGTCAAGGAAGGCACCGATCAGGTCAAGCTGCGTTATCAGATACCCTGGTCCGGCTCAACAACTGGTGCGGCTTTGTATGTTGATGGCGTCGGTTTTGGCACGCTCTCTGGGGGTAGTTGTCAATGGCAGGAATTGATCCTGCCTAAGATGGCTGAACATACTATCGATGGTCAAATAGATATCAAACTGGTAGATGAACAGGAAGGCTATTCTGGTGATATTCAGATCGCCTATATGGAAGTATTCTCCATTGATAAGCAGTGGGTGGCATTATCCTATCCTGAAGGTCATGAAATGCAGTATTATCCGGTTGACCTGGCCTTTGCTGTGGTAACCCCGACGACTGAGCCTGGTATCTTGATGCCATCGTTTGGTTGGAATATTGTTACCGCTGCGGTTGAAAATCCTAATTTGCCTGATATCTCCGGTGGCTATGTCATTGGCTCGTTTGATATATTCAATGAAGCCGGTCCATCGACCCATATGGGTGAATATCGTTTCGTGCATCAGTATCCTCATACTCAGGATCCTGAAAGGCATACATTCAGTATCGCCGGGCCTAAGCAGGGTGGTGAGTTTGTCGCTAAGAACTTTAAGTTTGGACATAGCTATGGCAAACCCGGTCCCGAAGAATTATGGCAGTTCAGTGACTGGATGACTACCCATGATGAAGCTGTGTTCTTAGGCGGTGGCGAACCGGTGGCGGTTCAACTTGACTGGAATGGGCGATTGCCATATCCAGCCAGCGAGACCATACCAGCCCACCTGTTGCCAGACCCGCTGGATTGTACAGTCTATCTCGAAGCTGATATCAATGAAGACTGCTATGTTGATATCCATGACTTTGGGATTTTGGCATCCCAATGGCTCCAGTCGACCAATTAGGCGTTGGGCTATCGCTTGAGTGCAAGGTCGTATTGTTGTTTTAAGACGTACGATTGAAGTTGCGTGAGAATTTAAAATTAGTTAAGGCGCTGCAGGGCATTAAAAAGTAAGGCTTTGGCCTTAGCGGTTAAAATGAATAAACGGCATACCTTTAAGGATAAGGGTATGCCGTTTTTGTGTTAAATAATCTACTTTCATGTAAATGTAGTCGTTTGAATTTATATAATTAGCATAGTTTAGCTATATTAACTTTGCTTAGAGAATTTTTGTAGTAAATTCATGATATAGTTTTTGTTATTTTAGGGATATATTCTATAATAATAAACCTAGTATTGTTTGTGTATTTGAGAAGAATGGTATTTGTGAGTATATATACTGAGGGGGCAATTAGCATAGTCCCCATCAGTTGATCCAGAATGAAAAGTTATAAACTAACAGTAGAAAGTGAACAGTTGTGGCATTGACATGTGGTAAATGCTATTATGAAAATTCCTCAAGTTTTTCGGTTTAAAACTTATTAGTTATAATCGGTCAGTTTGAGTGATTTGCAAAAGAGTTCTATAAAAGAAATTATAAATAAAAGGCTTAGGAGTTCGACGTGAGATTATCAACAGTGTTTTCAGGTATTATTCTTTTTTGTTTATCTTCAGTTTTACTTGCCCAGTTTGACGGTGGTGATGGCAGTATTGGTGATCCTTATAGAATTGAAACAGCAGAGCATTTTATTGAACTGGCGAATGATTCGGATTATTGGTCCAGTTCTTTTATTTTGGTTAATGATATTGATTTGGCTGGCTATGATGGCCTTAATGGTAGTCCTTTGTATGGCATCATTGCAGCGGATACCGATGCTGGCAGTCCTGGTTTTCAGGGAACAGCATTTACCGGGACTTTTGATGGCAATGGCAAGAAAATTGTCAATTTAAGAATTGATGGAGCCAACAAAGATTATGTGGGTTTGTTTGGCAATATAGGTTTTGGCGGTTCAATTAGCAATCTTGAGATTATTGATGCTGTTGTTTCTGTCGGGCATGACCGGGCAGGTATTTTAGCCGGGCAGAGTTCCGGAAGTATAATTGATTGCAAGGTGTCAGGTTCGATTGATGGTTATCAGTATGTTGGCGGTATGGTTGGCTATAATGAAGTTGGCAGTCTGGAAAGATGCCAAAGTGATGTCGATGTTGTTGGGAAATATTATCTTGGTGGAATGGTCGGTTATAACAACAGTGGTAGTTTGGCAAATTGTCAGGCAGGCGGTATTGATACATCTGTAACAGGTTTAGATTCTTCAACTCATCTGGGTGGCTTGGTTGGTTATAATAAAGGCAATATTACCGGTAGTTCTTCGCAATGCGATGTGATTGGCGGTGTTAACAGTTCTTATCTTGGTGGATTGGTTGGCTATAGCTTGCATTGTGATTTGATTCAGTGTTTTGCCACAGGTGATGTGAGTGCAGGTGCAAACTCATCATATACTGGTGGTCTGGCGGGTTATTGTAATACCGTGAATTTGACCCAGTGTTATAGTCAAAATGATGTGGTAGAGGATTCTACAATAATTTATGCTGGTGGGTTTATAGCTTATGGTTTAAGTTGCAATATCAATTCCTGTTATAGCTGGGGTGATGTCACTGGTGGCAATTTTGTTGGCGGTTTTATGGGATATAATGATTTCGGAACAATTTATAAATGTTATAGCTCTGGCAGCGTAAGCGGTACTGGTTTTGCTGGCGGGCTTTTGGGGTGTAATAAATATGGGACAGTAAAGTATTGTCTATGGGATTCTGAATTAGCTACTGAGGTAAATCTTAATATTGGTGCTGATATTGGTGGGACATTGCTGGATATTTATGGCAAGACAACGATGGAAATGCAGGATTATGTGACATTTGCGAAGGTGCGTTTTGATTTTGATAAGATGACACATAATGGCACTGAAGATCTTTGGGTCCGGAATTTTGAAAACTTATTGCCGGTTTTTACCTGGCAGGATGATGCGATATTGTTTGGCGGTGGAAGCGGCACTGAGCAGGATCCTTTTATTATTGCGACTGCAAAGCAATTATATCGGATAGTGGATTATAAATGGGAATATATGGATGCTTATTATCGGATGGTGGCAGATATTGATATGGCGGAATATGATGGATTAGATGGCAGAAAACCCTTTAGAATCATTGGAGATAATTCATATTTTTCAGGTCAATATCTGGGCGCTTCTCATGTTTCCGGTTTTTACTATATATTTTCCGGTATATTTGATGGTGATGGCTATGTGATTAAAAACTTAGTGATAAATGAACCGGATAAAGATTATGTTGGCATGTTTGGCGTTACAGGTGTCGATTGCTTAATTAAGAATCTTGAATTAGATAATTGTCAGATAGTTGGCAGAGATAATGTCGCTGCTTTGATTGGTTATAATAAAGGTTTGGTATCTAATTGCCGTGTGAATGCAGATATGATTTCTCGCTCAAATTCGGGGATTTTGGTGGGTGATAATTATGGCGGAGATATCGAAAAATGCTGTAGTAACGGATCGGTTCAGGTAAGTTCTGGTAATGCAGGCGGATTAGTCGGCTTGAATTCTGGAAGTATTGATCAGTGTTTTTCTACGAGTTCTGTTGAGGTGGTTGCTAATGGTTATTATTATGGCGGACTGGTTGGCAATAGCTCTGGAACAATTGAAAACTGCTATGCTACTGGCAGTGTTAATGGTCATTATCATGTAGGCGGATTGACTGGGACTTCAGGTGGAAGCATTCTTAATTGCTATGCTACAGGTTTGATTGATGGAAATAATAATTCTGTCGGTTTTAGCGGTTCGCTCTATGGTGTATATGAAAATTGTTATTGGGATAAGGTTAGTTCCGGAAAGGAAAATGGTGTTGGAAATATCAATCCTGACCCAGCGGCGGTTATGGGATTTGCCACAGAGCAGATGATGGTAAAGGACACTTATGATGGGTTTGATTTTATTGGTGATGGCGATGGTGATGAAGAAATTTGGGTGATTCAGCCCGGCAACAGCTATCCCAAACTTACATGGTATAAAGATGTTGCCGGTGATCTGGCGGGTCAGTATGGTGTTGATATTATAGATGTATCGGTGTTTTTAGAGTGTTGGTTATTAACGGCAAGTGATCAGGGTTGGGATAGTCATTGTGATTTTGATGAAAGCGGAAGAGTCGATCTGGGAGATTTGGCTATTCTGGCTGGTAATTGGCTAAGATAGTTTTCTGGTAATAAAAGTTTTGTACAATAAAAAATATCAGCATGATAAAAGGCTAGGCAAATGGGATTGAGAAGAAATATAAAGCGCAATAAAAAAAGATTAGATAGAAAACTATTTCTGGAAACATTGGAAAATCGAACATTGCTCAATGGCGATACTTTAATGGATTATCCAATATCGCAGCAGGCCCAAGGGCGGATGACTGCTGGTCTTGACGCGATGATTGATAAATTTTCGGAATTGGAATCCTATGGCCAACTGGCTATGGCTTTGCCGGTAGTCGATGGTTCCTTAGGCAGTGTTATTGATCCCTCTGACATAATACATAATGTTTTGCAGAAGCCTGTTGACGATTATTTTGGGATCGATGATACGCCCACTGTTGGTGAACTGGTTAATATTCTCGAAGGTGTTAATCAGCAGGTTTCAGGGTTTAATCTGGATGCATTGGTGCCAACGGTAGCGCTGGTTGATGGTGCATTTGGGCAGGAATTAGTATTTGCTTTTGATATTAATGCTTCACGCAACGATACATTTGACCTTTCGCTGAATGCAATTAAAAGTGAGTTTCCGCTTGGCTTTACTGACAGCACAGTTGAGATTATATCTGGATTTGCATTTGATCTGGAATTTGGGATAGAGCTCAGCGGTAGCGTGCCGGGAGCAGACGGTTTTTATATCAAAAACAGCGACATTATATTTTCAGCGGCGATAGATTCTGACATCAATGCTGGTGTGAATATTGGTATGCTTGGAGCTGAAGTTCGTGATGGCAATCTGGATTTATCCGCTTCGGTTTCAGTTTCATTTGTTAATGCCGATAATGATAGTGAAGGTAAAATTACCCGTGCAGACATGCAGGCTTATGCCATTGAAGATTTGGTAAATGTCTCTGCTGATAGTAATATGGATAGTTCTTTTCCGGTATATGTTGATTTGGCAGGTTTTGAGGTTAATGGTGATACGGTTATCAATGTCGCAGGTGGTTTCTTTGATGCTCAGCAGATTGATGTGAATCTTGCTGGTGTAAATGCCGATGAAATCGAAAAGTTTTTGACTATTGACAGTTCCAGCTTTGTTAATATTCTATCTAATTTGAGCGATTGGATGGGCAAAGCTTTTGATAACAGTTCTTTGATGGGGGCTTTGCCAGTTGCTCAGGATGTTAAATTTAATGATATTATTACACTGCCAGAAAAAATTGACAGTTTAATTGATAGCTATATTTCTAGTGATATTATAAATTCTCAGCAGTTTGCCGGTTTTGTTGTTGCCCAGATTGGCGGAGAACTTGCGTCAGTTACGGCCAACTATAATCAGGGGCAAAATCTACTTAGCTATGATGTCTCTTTGAGTTCGAAGTTGGAAGGTTATGAAGTTCCGGTTGGCCTGAATTTTGATATGGGCGATCTGGCATTTTATGATCAGGCGGGTTTTTGTCAAATTGATGCTACCGGCGCTCTGGATTTTACTATTAATATTAAATTGGGCAAATACGAGGCTGAAGTTTTGGGGGCAAGGCCGTTGCCAACTGATGGCAGGCTTTCCAGTGATGCGGTATTTGGCGTTGCGGTTAATGGTGTTGAGCCCATAAATGTTGTAGTTGAGAGAAATGACAGTGTAAATAATATATATGGTTTAATCAGTCATATAAATAATTCGCTGGTGGCTGCTGGCATTACGGATGTTGAAGCTGAAAATTATTCTGGTTATCTTAAGCTTATTGCTTCGGGCGAAACTCAAGCTCAGATTGTAATATCAGCAGATGAAAATAATCCAGCTTGTACCGAACTTGGTCTTGATACTTATATGATAGAAAGAGCCAGCAATCTTTCACATATTTCGTTTAAAGATTTAACAATGAGCATTGATGCCAGTGTAAGTGCCAGTGATGTTCAGGCTAGTGCTGGAGTTGGTTTTGTAGGGGTAGAACTGGCTGATATTAATCTGTCGGGGCAAATGGGATTCGATCTGGAATTTTTGCCCGCCAGGAATGGAATTTATCTTACCGATTTACTTTCTCAGGCTACCAGCTCAGCGGCTTACAGAGTGACAAATGATTATGGTAATGTTTCTTTGAATGTGCCAACGGTCTCATTAAAAGCCGGAACTGATTTGCAATTTGATGCAAGTCCTGAAATATCAATTGAAGCATCTGATTTACTGGACAATCCAGTTGTGAATGTTGAATATCAAAATTTTGGCAATTTGACTGATTTGAAAAGTCTGGCTTATACTCAAGTGATTTCTATGCTTGAAGATGTTGAAGGTTGGCTGGGCGGTCTTGAAAGTAGTGGTGTTTTGGATTTTGATCTTTTGGTCACGGATAAATCTTTGAGTGATTTGTTTAGTCCAGCCAAAGAGCTGGGGGAATTGATCGAAAGCTATGCGGCTGACCCGGCTTTGTCAATTCAGGATTTGGGCGGCAAACTTAAAGGTATATTTGAAGACTATGCGCAAAACACTGTTGGTGGTAGTTTATTAGATCAATCTCTGATAAATGTTGAGTTTGTCGATAATGTTCTCACTGTTGGGCTGGATATGTCTTACTTATTGAGTGAGGGGTATAGCTTGAACCTGGAAGGTGATTTGTCTTCGCTTGGTTTTAGCGATTCATTGTCAGATTTAGCATTTGTGCAGGCATCTGGTGAACTTGATGTTGAGTTGGCGGCAAATATTGATTTGTCGTTTGGTATTGATTTTAACAGCTCAAATCCTGCGGTGTTTGTTAGTGATAGCAGTGAAATTGGTTTTAGTATTAATGGCCAGGCTAATGATATAGATTTTGATGTTATGCTTGGTATTCTAGGTGTTCATGTTATTGATGGGCATTTTCATATTGATGATGGTACTGCCAGTCATAATGATATTCAGATGCGACTGGGACTGATAGAAGATAATGATGATCACAGATACAGTATTGGTCAGTTAGCCAGCGCATCACGGTTTACAAGTGTTAATGATACTAATATTTCTGCGGTAATACCGATATATTTCCCTGGCAGTGATGCTGGCAGTTATCTGGGTGATATTAATTTTGCAGTTTCTGATATTTTAGATCCACTGAATACAACGGTTTTGACCGGGCCGGATTTAAGTTCATATATCGCCGGTATTGATATTATGGATGTGCTGAATGTCGGGCTGGACCAGGCACTCAGGCAGCTTAACAGCTTGTTTGAAACCAGTGTCGGCAGTTATGAATTACCCATAATTGGCGTGAGTTTAAAGGATACCGCTGGATTCCTGATTGATTTTCTGGATAATGACCAGTATGGTTTGACTGAGACATTGGCGGGGATTAATTCTATCGCTGGTGTGCAGAATGCTTTATTGACGACTTTTGGTCCCGCTGGTTTTGATGTGCTTGGTGATTTGAATGTCGATGGTAATATTGATATTTCTGATATTGATGTTGTATCAGTGGTTAATGGTGATGATGTTGACGATGTGTCGTTTAATGTGCAATTGTCCCAGCAGCTTATCTCAGAAGAATTTGCTCCGAATTTCGCATTGGATATTCCTTGGCTGGATTTGAATATCCATGATACCGGGGCGGTACTGTTTGAAGTTGGCTATGACCTTAATCTTAATTTTGGTGTCAGTCGTAGCGATGGTTTTTATGTAAAAACAGACCAGCAGGATGAATTTTCTGTTTATTTTGAAACTTCGATGCCTGACTTAGGGGCGGTAGGTAATCTTGGGTTTTTGTCGATTGAAGTTGGCGATTCGAGTGAATCCTCATCATTTTTTAATGGTTCATTAGGTGTTGATTTGGTTGATACTGATGGGATACTGACTGTCAGTGATTTATTCGGCGATGAAACCGCAAGTAATATTTTGAACATAACACCGGAAGCTCAGGCTTCACTGAATCTGGAATTTGTGACAGGTATTGATGGTAATGACGCGTTTCCGGCTCTGCGAGGTGGTTTTGGTTTTGATTGGCTGATTAATTCAAGCACAGGTTTCCCAGGTCAAATGCAAAGCAGTGGTTTTTCTGATATACAAATGAACCTGGGTGATTATATCGGCGATTTTGTCGAACCGGTTTTATCGGTAATAAATGATGTGATGGAGCCAATAAGGCCGATTGTAGAAGCGTTGACTACTGAAATTGATTTTGAAATAGCTTCGTATTCTGTGATGGATATTTTAAGTGTATTTGGTGATGGTGATTATAGTGCTATTACTGAATTTGTTACCGCACTTGGTGAAATCGATACATTCATTCAGCAGATAAATTCTGTGGATGGCAGTTTGTGGATGGATTTTGGTGGTGTGGATTTGGGGCTGGGAACTGATAATACCGTCTCGGCCCAAAGCTGGCAAGAACCTCAGCAGGATGTCAGTCAACAGCTGGCCGACAATGCTCCGGGTTTTGCTGCTGACATTTCAGCTACGAGCAGTTTTCTGTCATTTCCGATAATTGATGATCCGCAAAATCTCTTGGGTATCCTTTTTGGTCAGAATCCAACATTGGTAAAATGTGATTTGCCTGACTTTTCGCTGAATGAATCTTTTGACCAGATTCTTGGTGTGATTCCGGTGGGCCCGGTGCCAGTTACGATTGGTTTACGGGGCAGTCTGGGTATTGCAAGTGATATCAGCTTTGGTTATGATACTTTGGGCTTGCGTAATGCGTATGCAGACAGTTCTGGCTTTGCTTTGATGGATGGTTTTTATGTTTCCGATACTGACAGCAATGGCAGGGATATTCCTGAGCTGGAAGTCTATGGTTCAATAGGTTTTTATGGCCAGGTGGGGGGCGGATTTGATTTTGGTTTTATCAGTGCTGAAGCAAGTGCGGGTGTGGAAGGTGGATTAAAGACGACTGTTACCGCTGATCTTGCCGATAGTGATGGCGATGGCAAGGTTAGATTTGATGAATTTTCAGGTTTTGATCTTGACGGTGAAATCAGTTGTTATGTTGACCTTTATGCTAAAGTCAGTGCTTCATTTTTAGGTTTTGGCGGCAGCGATAAATATACCTATGAGCTTGTCGATATAACTTTGATTGATTTTACTATTTCTAATGATGCAAGTATATATAATCCTCCGGTCCTGGCGACCATGGATAATGGTACCTTGTATTTGAATATGGGAGACAGGGCGTCTTATGCATTAAATGGTGGGGAAAAGCCTTTTACCACATCTACTGCAATAAATGGTTTTGTTATAAAAAATTATCTTGATCTTGACATTGGCTCAGATGTCGCAGAAGAATTTGAAGTTGTAAATTCTGGCAGTGGTACCGTGATTGTCAAAGCCTGGGGTTTTGAGCAGGAATATGGCTCGTTTGAGAATCCAATAACATCTATTGTTGCTAATGCCGGCATGGGTAATGACACCATTGAAATTAATGGCGGGGTTATTATCCCTACTTATTTAGATGGTGGCGATGGTGATGATTATCTTAAAGGCGGCTCGGGGGTTGATACAATTACCGGCGGTTCTGGCAGCGATTATATAGATGGTAGTTCTGGTGATGATTGGCTCTATGGGCATGGAATTGATAATTATATGATTGATGCCGGCGAAGATACCATTGAAGGCGGCAGAGGTGATGATAATATCTTTGGCGGCGGCGGTAATGATAAGCTTTATGGTCAACGCGGCGATGATGTGATTCATGGCGGCGGTGGCGCTGATACCATTTTGGGTGAAATGGGTTTAGATATTATCTTTGGTGATGCCGGGGCAGATGTGCTTTATGGCAATCAGGATAGTGATATAATATATGGTGGTGCCGGTGCAGATATAATAATTGGCGGAGCTGATAAAGATTATCTGTATGGATATCTGGAAAATGATTTTAATAATTATATGATGGATACAGATAGTATTTACGGTGATTTTGCCACTGGTACGGCCTATATCGACCTTTTAGCGGGTGATTCTGGCGATGATATTATTTATGGCCAGGGTGGCAATGACAAACTCTTTGGTGAAGATGGTGATGATACTATTTATGCCGGGATGGGTGATGATAGTGTTGATGGCGGCATGGGTAATGATTTATTATTAGGTGAAGATGGCAATGATGATATTTCTGGTAATGCTGGTAATGACTATATATATGGTGGTATCGGCAATGATAGTATCAATGGCAGCTTTGGCGATGATCTCATTGATGGCGGTTCTGGTAATGATGTCATAAATGGAAATGATGGTGCCGATTTAATTTATGCCGGGCCTGGAAATGATAATGTCAATGCTGGTATTGGTGCTGATATTGTTTATGGCGGTATGGGTAATGATATTATTGATGGCCATAAGGGTGATGATATTGTATATGGCCAGGCCGGTGATGATCATTTATCCGGTGGTATGGGTGACGACTCAATTATTTGCGGCATTGGTAATGATAATGCCTTTGGGCAGGGGGGGCTGGATTCTATTTTTGGGATATCCGGCAGTAATATAATATTTGGTGGTGATGATAATGATGTGATTACCGGTGGTTCAGATATTGATATTATTGATGGCCAGGGGGGTAATGACCGCATTTACGGTTTAAGCGGTGCTGATATTATTTATGGTGGTCTTGGCAATGATTATATCGATGGCGGTTTAGCCAATGATGAAATTTATGGTAATGAAGGCGATGACGACATTTATGGCGGCCTTGGCGATGATGAATTATTCGGTAATGCTGGTAATGATTATATAGATGGTGGTTTTGGTATTGACTATATAGATGGTGGTATTGGTGCCGATCAGCTGTATGCTGGTTATGGCAGTGGTGATGAAATCTATGGCGGTGCTGGCGATGATATAATACATGGATCTGATGATGGGATTGATAATCTCTATGGCGGTGCCGGTGATGATGTTATCTGGGGCTATCAGGGGAATGATTATATCGAAGGTAATGATGGCCGTGATATTATTTATGGTGGTGCTGGTGATGATATTCTTATGGGTGGCCTTGGAGCAGATGTTATTCTTGGTCAGGGAGGCCATGATATAATTTATGGTGACAGCCTGACAGAAAACAGCGATGCGACTGATTATTTGTATGGCGATTTTGGCAATGATATTGATGAGCCAGACAGCGGCAGAGACCAGATTTTTGGACAGGGTGGAAATGACTTCATCTTTGGAGAAGGTGAGGATGATAAAATTGTAGATGCATTTGGTGTCAATACTATCAGCTATGGCAGCGGCGAAGGTGCATTACCAGAGGCGATTGTTCTGCCACCGGAAACTCCAAATCCGGAGTTGATGGAGTTTGATGGGATTGATTCTGTAAGCTCTCTTGCATATATTTCCAGTGATGATAGCTCTGTATGGCGAAAAATTGCATATACAGCTAATTCATCGCAATTGGTCGAGCCCGCTATTGCGGCGTCTCAGACAATTGATGGCCAGACTTATGTCGCATGGGTTGACAGCAGCTATGGTAAATATGATATCTGTTTATCGATGAATGTCGGTGGCGAATGGATTAAGCTGGTTGATGGCATCGGCACAGAATTATTTGGACAGGATTCAATTCAGTCACGGCAGCCTTCACTTGTTACTGACAATGATGGCGATATACTGATTTCGTGGATAGATTATGACGCAGTTGGCAATGTGAGTGTATCTGTTGCTAAATATGATATTGATTTAAGTCAGTTGGAATTGCTTGGCAATAGCATAAGTAGTAGTGGTGATGTTAAAGATAGTCGGATTGTTGTGACTGATGCTGGCCCTGTGGTATTTTGGTTGACTAATGAAAACGGTTCAAATTGTATTAATGCCAAACAATATGTCGATAATCAATGGGTTGATTTTGGCAATACTTTAGCTGCCGCAAATTCGACGACAGAAATAATAAGTTATGATGTTGATGTCAATGGTGATAATATATTGCTGACCTGGGCCAGCGATGATTCTGTAAATGTCTTACAATGGGACGGTAGCGAATGGCAGGAGTTAGAGGCTATCAACCCATCTGAAAATGATTCGATGCCAACTGTTAAATATTATAATGATACGATTTATTTAGCCTGGTTACAGCAAAATCAAGGGCGGCAAGGTATTGCCGTTGCCAATTATGCTGATGGCCAATGGGGTGATGTTCAGCTTTTTGAAGCAAGTCTCAATGAAATATTTAATACACCGGTTTTGGCTTTCAATAATGATGGTTTGCAGCTAACCTGGTTGTCAAAAAATACTGATGATATTGACACGGTTGTGATGGCCTGGACGAAACTTGACCAGGCAGCTGGTAGTTTTGAATTACCTGTTTATACTGAGCTTGACAGCCACAATAGCATTGTTGATAATTATAATTCCTTTGATATCGCTGAAGGTCAAAACAGTTTTTATGCTATCTGGCAGGATATTAGCTCTGGTATCTCTTTGGCGGTAAATGATGGTTTTGAATCTATGTATCATGTTTCTGCAGGTAGCTCAATTGGGCAATTGCTGGATGATAATGATTTTGGCCCAGGCGATGTTATTTACCTTGAAGGTGGCATATATGATGGTTTTGAAATCAGTGCCGATGATGCAGGTGTAACTATTGTTGGCGGGCAAGGTTTTTCTTCTATTATATCTTCACAGATAATAATTAATTCAGCTGACGATGTGATTTTGCAGAATATCCAGTTTAATGGCAATGTCTCCATTGTCAGCAGTGAAAATGTTATTGTAGTCGCTAATGATTTTAATGGTTCTGCATTAAATTTAGCTGATACTATCGATTGTTCTATTGAAAATAATACTTTCAATAATGGCGGGATAATTCTGGGAGGTTCTGAAGCTGGCGTTAATATTCATGGCAATTATTTCATTGGTGGTGATATTGGTATTGAACTTGCCAGTGCTTCCAGCGGTAGTATAACAGATAATAATATAAATTCTTCGGGTACAGGTATTGATATCCAAAGTATATTTGTTGGTTTGATTGCTGATAATAATATCTTTGGGGCTAATACCGGTGTAAATTATAATGCGGCAGCAGACCTGAGTCTTAATAATATCTATGATTGTGTTGTTGGTATGAATGTTTCTGTGGCAGACAGGGCAGATGCTCCTGGCGTTTATGGCTCGGCTAATGGCAATATAATATCGAATAATCAAACAGGTATTGTTTTAGAAAATAGCTTTGTTGCCAATCAAACTGTCAGTTATAACAATGTTGGTGTTGACGGTTTGGGTGTTTTGGGTGGCAATGATTTTACTGAGGCGAATACTTTAGAGAATAATCAAGTTGCTGTTTCTTTAGATGCTGGCTCGACAATAGCCTATAATAATATTGGCTATAATCAAATTGGGATTAGTGCTGATTCAAATCAAATTATTACCCATAATGTATTATATAATAATAGCTCAAGTGGTATTGTGATTAATGATGCTGACGTTGTTTATATTGTTAACAATACCATATATTCTGAAGACGGCAGTGCTGTTCATCTGGCCAACAATTCCAGTCAGGTGGAAATTGTCAATAATATCTTGTGGTCAGAAAATGGTTATGCGATCAATGTTAGTAATGATAGTCGAGAAGGTTTTTATAGCGATTATAATGTTCTCTATAGTGGTAGCCAAGGCCATCTGGTGCATTGGGTTGTTGATTTTGATGATATTCTTGACTGGCAGGTTGATGTTGGGCTGTTTGATGCTAATTCTATTGGCAGAACCGATATTAATCCAGATTGGGCTAAGCCCAGATTCAGTGGTGTTGCTTCCAATGATTATAGCCTGATTGATAATGCCGCGGATCTAAGATTTACCAGTCCCGCTAAAAATTATGCTAATCAGGCAATTGATGTCGGTTTGTCCGATGGTTTTATTAATTTGCTGGATAATTCTAATTTTGAGTCTGGTCTCTCGGGATGGACGGTGTCTGACGGTGCAATTGCTGTAAACGATACTGATTATGCTTTCGAGGGCGGTTTGTATTTTGCAGCCGGTCAATCGGCTCAGGGTTCGGCGCTGCAGGTTGTTGATTTGGCAGCTGTGGGTTATTCTAATTGGCAAATTGATCAGGGTGACCTTTTTGCGGTATTTGGCGGTAGATTAAAATCGGCAAATGAACTATTCCATGATACAGGAAAAATTGTATTAGCGTTTTTGGACAGCTCAGGTCAGGTCATCTATGATAGTGAAATTTCTTCTCAGGGACAACATGATAGATGGGAATTGGCAGGAAATAGAATTGCTATACCGGAAGGTACCCGGCAGATACGTTATACTTATGTTGCTGACCGCCAGGTTGAAAATAATGATGCGAATAACGATGCGTGTCTCGATAGTGCATTTTTGCATATACAGGATAATAGAACTTCAATTGACATAGGTGCATTTTCTTCAGTGGGAAATGATTTGTTGAGTCCGACAATCTCTTTACGTTATCCGGAAATGTATGTGGATTGGCAAAGGGATGTCTCGCATGTTATTAGTTGGGATACCTTTGGAAATGACGAAGATATGCCTGTTAAAATTGATTTATATCAGGATACACCTGATGGTAGCGTTTATGTCCAAACAATTGCCGAAACATCTGATGATGGCCAATATACATGGCTTCCTGCAGATAGTGGTGTCGGCTATGGTGATTATGGTTTGAGAATATTTGTATCATTAATTGGCAGTAATATAACTTTTGACATGAGTACCGAGTCCTTTAATATCCCGGAAAATACCAATGAATTTTATGTAAATGACAACTCCACAGAAGATGATCAGTATACAACAGCTCCGGGGGATAATAGAAATACCGGGCGTACGCCAATGTCGCCAAAACCAAATCCTGTGAATTTGTTGAATGTTTATTCGCTGGGAGCAGGCGATACATTGTTTGTAGATACTGGTGATTATCAGCTTCTGTATCCGGTGCTTCTATCAGGTACCATCGGTATTGCTGATGATGAAGGTTTTATAATGTCTGGCCCAGCTTCACAGTCTGGCCTTGCTGAGCTATCTTTGATTGATCCTGATTTTGCTACGACCCCAACGGTTATTTTAGATAATGCTGATTATGTTACCATTAATAATTTCGTTTTATCTGATGGCTACACGGGCTTGCATCTCAATAATGACAGCACTTATTTCACTGCCAGTAACCTGATTTGTAATAATAATGTAAATGATGGGATCAGAGTTGAAAATGGTTCTTCTGTTTCAAAATTGGATAATATTACCGCTTCCGGAAACATTAAAAATGGTATTGGTATTTTATCCGGTCAACTCCAGCCTGAACTCATAAATATCACAGCTAATAATAATGGCCAATATGGCCTTTATGCTACAACTGCTATGTCAAGGTTAGTTGATTCCCAGGCCAACAGCAATGGTAAGTCGGGTTTCTATCTCAGTGGTCAGGGTGGAGTTGATATTGAAAATGTATCAGCTACCCAGAATCATACCGATGGCATCTATGTTAATGGTCCTGTGGACCATGTGACTGGCAGTGAATTTTATAATAATATGGGTGATGGTATTGATTTATATAGCAACACGACAGTCACCTTTGAAAATAATCAGATTTATTCAAACAATGGATATGGCGTTAATGCAAACTCAACCACCTTGCAGATATCGGGTCATGATATTTTTGGCAATGGTCTTTATGGCCTACGTGCCGGTGGAAATTCGGTTATAAGCGATAATAATATTTATCAAAATGGCAGTGGCATAAGTGCTTCCAATAGTTTTGTCAGTAGTAATAATGTATATAATAATGCGGATTATGGAATTTATGCTTCAGGTGGAACTTTAGAATACAATATTGTTAACGATAATGGTGATTGTGGCATATATCTGAATTCTTCAGCCATGGTTCAGCATAATGTTATTCATTCCAATGATGTTGGTATTTACGCTTATTCTTCAGGGTCTGTTATTGCCAACAACAGAATTTATAATAATAACAGCACTGGCCTTACTGCTATGCATAATACCGAGGTGCGGGGAAATGTGATTTATAGCAATGCCCTTGGCGTATATGCTTCATCCAGCCCATACAGCACATCATCTCCTTTTTATGGCACAATCGCTAATAATCTCATCTATGATAATTCTGATGGTATTGTGATGGAAAATGCGAGACAGAAAAATAATATCAAGCCACAGATAATTAATAATACCATTTATCAAACTTCTGGTTATGCCATCTCTGTGTTAGCTATGGAGAATCAAAACTCAGATAGTGTTCAGATAAAAAATAATATTATTACCGTGCTCGCTGGCTATGGTATAAAAGTTGACCAGAGAAGTCAGGCGGCTCTTGATAGTAACTTCAACCTTTTTGATATTGCAGAATCTGGGACGCTTGGCTATTGGCACAATATATCTGTGGATTCGCTGACCGAGTGGCAAAATATCGCATTTGCTGATGCTAATAGTATTCAAGATAATCCATATTATGTCAACCCAGCAGGTGTTGATGGGATACTGGGGTATCAAAATAATTCGTCTGATGGCAGCGATGATAATTTTCATGTTCAAAGTTTATACCAAAGTGTTAGCTCTGGCAGTCTTGCCCCTGTTATAGATTATGACAGTGATGTTCCAGTTTACCAATTAACTACTTACCAAAGTTATGCCAATCAATCCCCAGCTATTGATAGAGGTGATGCTGAAACTGATTTTGCCAATGAACCGTCTAACAATGGCGGCTATGTGAATATCGGTGCTTATGGTAATACCAATCAGGCTTCTACAAGTCCGCTGCAATACATCTTAATCACTTCACCTCAAGGCGGAGAGCTATGGCCTAATGGTCAGGTATTCACTATTAACTGGCGCAGTGACATCGATTCCAGTGGAGAATTGGTTGATATCACTTTAGTCGGCCAGAACTTTGAATATAAAATTGCTGAGGACACATTAAATGATGGCAATTATGCCTGGCAGGTGCCTGACTCCTTAGCTCCAGGAGATTATTTTATAACTGTTAATCGAAGCGATGATGCTACAATTTCTGACAATAGCAATTATTTCGACATTATGGCCCATGATGGTAAATATTATGTCAATATCGAAAATGACAGTGATTTCTTTGACAATGAGTACACCAATGCTTCTGGAAATGATGCCAATAGTGGCCTGACATCTTCGTCGCCAAAACCTTCTGTCAGGGCTATTATCGAAAATTATGACCTGCGTCCCGGCGATGTTATTTATGTTGACACTGGCAATTATATGCTTTCCAGCAATATTATTATCACCAGTGAAGATTATGGTTTTACAATAATTGGCCCGGCTCAGGATGGCCATCATGCGGTTCTAAATAGAAATAGTAAAAATTCTAAAAATTATGTATTTGAATTCGATAATGCTTGTGAAGTATTATTAAAAAACCTGGATATTACAGGCGCTTATGATGGCATATATTCAGATACTGCAGTTAATAACTTGATTATTGCAAATAATAATATTTACAATAATGTCAATCATGCTGTTAATTTAACTGGTGATATTGATAATATTAAACTACAGCAGAATTCGATTTATACTAATGAGCAAAGCGGTATTTATATTAAAGATATTGCAAAAATATTTATTGATTCCAATAATATATATGAGAACTTAGGTTACGGCATATATATCGATAATGCCTCAGCGACAGTAACATCAAATGAAGTTTCCGGAAATGATATTGGTATTTACGCCAGGGCCAATAATTTAACCTTCCCGGTTCAGATAAGCGACAATGAAGTATTCAGTAATAAACGAGAAGGTATTTATGCTGAATATAATGTTTTGGTGATGGGTAATGAAGTCTATGGCCATCAAGGTGCTAATCATTATGGTATCCACGTAACTAGAGATGCCAGGGCATTATATAATGAATCCTATGGCAATGAAGTTGGTATTTATGCTGGCGATCCGGGTTATTCCCGTTCAGCAACAGTAGTTGGTAATCAGGTTTATAATAATATTATAGGTATTAATGCTGGTTATTCCAGTCTGGTAAGTGAAAATAAATCTTATTCCAATGGTACCGGTATCAACGCGGGTAATGGCTATAGATTTAATGGCACTATCAGTAATAATATTATTTATGCCAACAGCGATTCTGGCTTGATAGTAAATCAAGGTTATACTGGCGTATCGATTATTAATAATACAATCTATAATCCAGCGGGTAATGCAGTAAGTATTTATAATAATAGCTCTGATGTCAAGCTACAGAATAATATTTTATCTGTCGAATCTGGTTATTGTATAAGTGTCGCCGTTGGCAGTTTTGCGGGTTTTGCCAGTGATTATAATGTATTGCATACAGCATCAGAAGGTGATTTAGCTAAATGGGGTGATACCGTTATAGCTAATCGGGCAGACTGGTATTATGAGCTGGGCTTTGACCGTCATAGTTATGATAGTGATCCAATGTTTATAGATATTGATGGCCCGGACAATATTCTGGGCTATAATATAGATTCATCCACTAATTTTGGTGATGATGATAATTTCCATATAGGCATAAATTCTGAAGCGATTGACAGTGGGGCACCAACTGAAGATCAGATATTTGAAATGTACCCCAATGGCGGCAGGGTTAATATCGGTGGCTATGGCAATACTTTCCAGGCAACAAACAGTGCCCCAGAGACTGTCCAGATTATCAGCCCTATAGCATTGGATAAATACGAGTATGGTAATGATATTTATATTGCATGGAGAACTTCAGGTATAACATCTGTTATTGATAATATTACGATGACTCTGGAATATACAACTGATTCTGGCAATAGCTGGCATGTCTTTGCTTCCGCTCTGGAATTGGAATCTGATGGGACGGGAAGTTATATTTGGAATGCTAATGTTGTTGCTGAGAAAATAATTGTTCGTATCAGTAGCGATACGGGACCAAATGTTTCTGATGAATCCAGCATATTCCAGATCGCCCCAGGCAGTAATAGTTATTATGTAAATATAGCGAATGACTCTAATTTTGATGATAATGAGTATACATTAACATCCGGTGATAATACCAATAGCGGCAAGAGCCCAAATAGCCCGATGTCCAGCTTAAGTGCCTTACTTGATATTTATGACCTGGGTCCAGGCGATATCGTTTATGTCGATAGTGGTGTTTATAATGTTATCAATAATCTTGTAATTGACAGCAGCGATGCCGGTGTTGCAATCATAGGGCCAACAGAAGCCGGTCATGAAGCTTTGTTTGACCGTAATGATATCAGCTCAGGCAGTAATGTATTAGAATTGCTTGATGCTGATAATGTAGTGATTGAGAATATGTCATTTACGGGTGGCTATCATGGTATTTACGTTTCTGGCAGCCAGAATCAGTCTGGCCCGGTATTAAAAACCAATAATGTATATGGCAATAACAGCTATGGTATATTTATTGATAATTCAATAGCGACCGTAACATCTAATAAGGTTTCCGGTAATGATATTGGTATTTATGCCAGGGCCCATAATTTGACTTTCCCGGTTCAGATAAGTGACAATGAAGTATTTAGTAATGATCAGAAGGGTATCTATGCTGAATATAATGTTCTGGTAACGGGTAATAAAGTTTATGGCCATCAGGGAGTTAATCATTATGGTATTCATGTGAGTAATAATGCCAAAGCATTATATAATGAATCATATGGCAATGAAGTTGGTATTTATGCTGGCCAGCCGGGTTATTCCCGTTCAGCAACAGTAGTTGGCAATCAGGTTTATAATAATAGTATAGGTATTAATGCTGGTTATTCCAGTCTGGTAAGTGAAAATAAATCTTATTCCAATGGTACCGGTATCAACGCGGGTAATGGCTATAGATTTAATGGCACTATCAGTAATAATATTATTTATGCCAACAGCGATTATGGCCTGACAGTAAATCAGGGCCAGGCTGGCGCATCAATAGTTAATAATACCATTTATCAGCCAATCGGCGATGCTGTCAGAATTTATAATAATAGCTCTGATGTCAAACTGCAGAATAATATTTTATCTGTCGAATCGGGCTATTGCATTAATGTAGCCATCGGCAGTTTTGCGGGCTTTGCCAGTGATTATAATGTATTGCATACAGTAGCCGATGGCAACGTGGCTAAATGGGGTGATACCGTTATAGCTAATCGGGCAGACTGGTATTATGAGCTGGGCTTTGACCGTCATAGCTATGATAGCAATCCAATGTTTATAGATATTGATGGTCCGGACAATATTCTGGGCTATGATATAGATTCATCCACTAATTTTGGCGATGATGATAATTTCCATATAAGCATAAATTCTGAAGCGATTGATAGTGGCTCACCAACCGAAGAACAAATATTTGAGATGTACCCCAATGGCGACAGGGTTAATATAGGTGGCTATGGCAATACTTTCGAGGCAACAAACAGTGCCCCAGAGACTGTCCAGATTATAAGCCCTATCGCATTGGATAAATATGAGTATGGCAATGAGATTTATATTGCGTGGCGAACTTCTGGTTTGGCAGCGGTCATTGATGATATTGTGATGACCCTGGAATATTCAACTGATACTGGAAATAGCTGGCATGTCTTTGCTTCCGCTCTGGAATTGGAATCTGATGGTACCGGAAGCTATATTTGGAATGCTAATGTTGTTGCTGAGGAAATAATTGTTCGTATCAGTAGCGATACGGGTCCAAATGTTTCTGATGAATCCAGCATATTCCAGATCGCCCCGGGCAGTAATAGTTATTATGTAAATATAGCGAATGACTCTAATTTTGATGATAATGAGTATACATTAACATCTGGTGATAATACCAATAGCGGCAAGAGCCCAAATAGCCCGATGTCCAGCTTAAGTGCCTTACTTGATATTTATGACCTGGGTCCAGGCGATATCGTTTATGTCGATAGTGGTGTTTATAATGTTATCAATAATCTTGTAATTGACAGCAGCGATGCCGGTGTTGCAATCATAGGGCCAACAGAAGCCGGTCATGAAGCTTTGTTTGACCGTAATGATATCAGCTCAGGCAGTAATGTATTAGAATTGCTTGATGCTGATAATGTAGTGATTGAGAATATGTCATTTACGGGTGGCTATCATGGTATTTATGTTAGCGGTAGCCAAAATCAATCTGGCCCGGTATTAAAAACCAATAATGTATATGGCAATAACAGCTATGGTATTTATATTGATAATTCAATAGCGACCGTAACATCTAATAATGTTTCCGGTAATGACATTGGTATTTACGCCAGAGGCAATAATTTAACCTTCCCGGTTCAGCTAAGCGACAATGAGGTATTTAGTAATGATCGGGAGGGTATCTATGCTGAATATAATGTTTTGGTAACGGGTAATAAAGTTTATGGCCATCAGGGTGCTAATCATTATGGTATCCACGTAACTAGAGATGCCAGGGCATTATATAATGAATCCTATGGCAATGAAGTTGGTATTTATGCTGGCGATCCGGGTTATTCCCGTTCAGCAACAGTAGTTGGTAATCAGGTTTATAATAATATTATAGGTATTAATGCTGGTTATTCCAGTCTGGTAAGTGAAAATAAATCTTATTCCAATGGTACCGGTATCAACGCGGGTAATGGCTATAGATTTAATGGCACTATCAGTAATAATATTATTTATGCCAACAGCGATTATGGCCTGACAGTAAATCAGGGCCAGGCTGGCGCATCAATAGTTAATAATACCATTTATCAGCCAATCGGCGATGCTGTCAGAATTTATAATAATAGCTCTGATGTCAAACTAGCAAATAATATTTTTATGATTGACACTGGTCATTGTATTAATATTGAAGCAGGCAGTAACACTGGGCTTGCTAGTGATTACAATTTATTCTATAGAACCGTCTCAATTAATTCATATATTGCCAGGGTTGGTTTAGTTGATTATGCTGATTTAGTACAATGGCAAAACAGTTATTCTCAGGACTCCAGTAGTGTCGAAAGTGATCCATTATTTGTTGATATTGATGGTGCAGATGGAGTTATTGGCTATCAGGAATCTGCAATACATATTAATAATGGTCTTGATGATAATTTTGTTTTATCTAAAAATTCCCCTGCAATTGATGCTGGCCATAGCTGGATGTTTGATGCTGGTATAGATTTTAGCAGTGTTTTAGATGACCCTGGTGTTGATAATACTGGCTCGGTGGACTATTATTTTGCTAATGCAGATGGCAGCTTTATCGAAACAGGTGATTCGATGAATTGGCGTAGTGCAAATTATGTCTGGTCATTTGATTTGCCTTCATCATTTAATTTTTATGGTATTGATTATGACGGAATTTATGTGTCATCTAGCGGTATTATTCAGTTTGGCAGTAATTCCAGTTTGTATAGCGATGCGAGCAGCGTGCAGGAACTGTCAAATCATACAGTAATAGCTCCATACTGGGGTGATATTGATACCAACGGTGCTGATGATAATATTTATATTGATACAACCCAGGCAGGTGTTGTTGTTATAAGATGGGATGCAACCAGCAGAACTGATGGCAGTGATGTGGATTTTGCGGTGGCATTATTTGACACTGGTAAAATAGAATCCTATTATGAAAATATAGCATCAAATGCAAATCCTATTATTGGCATTTCAAGCGGAAAAGGTAAATATGAATTAGTTAATAGTAGTGAGTTTGATAGCCAGGTAACCGAAATTGCTTATAATCTTTTGCCAGGCTTTGCCGATATTGGCGCTTATGAGTTTATCGGTTCCAGTTTAGATGAAACCGCTCCTATGGTAATAAATACCAATCCTGTTGTTATTAATAATAGCGGTCAGGGTGATGTTGATATTGATCAGATAAGTGTTATTTTTAGCGAAGCAATTAATGCGATTGATGCTCTTTCTGTTTCAAATTATACATTATTGAGTTTTGGTCCGAACCAGATTGAAGGCGATGCTGATGATTATACTATTGGTCTGAGACCTGTTTATAATGCCGGGACTTCAATTGTGAATTTGGATATCCCATCAGGTCAATTAGCCGATGGGGTCTATAAGTTTATAATTAATGGTGATTCCATGCGTGATGTTTCTGGCTTGTCTTTGGCAAATGATTATACCCGGCAGTTCGAAATAGTATCCGAGACAGCGGGGCCGATGATGAGTATTCAGGCCAGTGAAGTGGCGGTTGAATTGCCTTTAATTGTTCAGGAAGATAGTGAAACATTTTCCGATGTTCCAAAAATAATGGAACAATCGGTTTCCAGAGCTGTCAATGACACAATAGAGAACAATATGATAGATGAAGTTTTATTATCTGTATCTCAGCGTCCTGCTGTCAAATATAATGATGAAAAGCTGTTTAGTAATGTTTTTGACTCTGGCAGGGCGAGTTCTGATATGTTTGGTAGAGTTATTGTCGATGATAAAATTGATATTGATAGTCTTTGTGTTAATTGTCTTGATTTAAGAGTGAATCTTTTGGGGAGAACTGGAACGGGGAATTTGATGAATAGTAAATTGTTTGAGGAAATCCAGGGTGGTTTGCAATTATTTCCTTTCAATAAAATATCATAACATTTTAGCAAAATCAACACTGCTGAATCGATAAAAACTGATTGTCTTGGAAATTCGCAGGTTGTTTAGCCTTCTGAAGTAGTGGTCGGGTTTGGTTATTAGAGCATGTCATGTTTTAACCAGCATGCTTTTTAGTAAAGCGTGATTTTTGGTATATAGCATTTTCTCGCGCTGATAGATTTTACAGCAGGGATGATTTTATTATTATTGCCACTGCCAATCATTGGGTTGGCAGGTGAAATGTATTGTTATCTGATTCTAACCATATCTTGTATATGTTACAATAATCCAATCAATGAGTTAATTTTACTATATACTGCACTGGAAAACAATATATAATACAATAGTGATAAATTCAATTGTTAGATAATATTCCAAGGGTTATGAACTAATGAAAGATTTCCTTCAGAAACACAAACAATATATTCTTACTGGCGTATCCTTTGCGATCCCGTTTATTGCTGGCGGTGGTATTTTAATCGCTATTGCGATTGCTTTTGCTCCAATGGGTGAAAAAGGACCTGATTTTACTGGCATGCCCATATTGCAATTGCTCCTTGATATTGGTGTGACCGCTTTTGGGTTGATGATGCCTGTTCTGGCGGGTTATATCGCTTATGCAATTGCGGGGAAACCGGCTTTGGTTTCTGGATTCATTGGCGGCATGATGGCTGGGAAAATCCCCAATCCCGATGGCGGTGACGCTCTTAGTGCTGGTTTCCTTGGGGCTTTGGTTATTGGTATAATTGCTGGTCATTTGGTGAATTTTATTAAAAAATGGAAAGTGCCAAAATTCATTAAACCCGTAATGCCGATTTTGATTATTCCGATTGTCTCATCTGCCATTATTGGTTTTTTGACTTTCAAAGTTATTGGAATACCAATAGCGAATATTATGACCTCACTGGGAGATTGGCTGGGTGCAATGAATGCTGGTTCGCAGATTGTCTTAGCATTGATTTTAGGAGCGATGATCGCTTTTGATATGGGCGGGCCTGTCAATAAGGCAGCATTTTTCTTTGGTGCTGCAATGTTAAAAGAAGGCAATTTTGCTGTTATGGGATGCGTAGCGGCTGCTATTTGTATTCCACCTTTGGGAATGGGATTGGCAACATTGATTAATCCAAAACGCTGGGATGAAAAAGAAAGAGATGCTGGCTATGCTGCTTTAGGGATGGGAATGATGGGTATCACCGAAGGTGCTATCCCTTTTGCTGCTAGTGATCCATTCCGAGTGATTCCTTGTATTATGCTGGGTTCTATGACCGCTGCTGTTATTGCAATGTCTGGAAGTGTTGGCAATCATGCGCCTCATGGAGGGCCAATTGTTCTGCCAGTTATAGATCATCGTATTATGTATATCATTGCAATCCTGGCAGGAACCACTGTTACAGCCATTGCAATCAACACGGTAAAAAAACTAACAAAAGCTCCAACTGAATAGATAAGGAATTAAATATGAAATATGTAGCAATTACCGCATGCCCGACAGGCATTGCTCATACATATATGGCTGCTGAACAACTGGAAAAAACAGCCAAAAAACTTGGTCATGAAATTAAAGTTGAAACACAAGGTGCAATGGGTATAGAAAACGAACTTTCAGCTTCGGACATTAAAAATGCTGATGCTGTTATTTTCGCTGTTGACATCATGGTGGAAATGGAAGAAAGATTTGATGATATTCCTAAAATTAAAGTAGCGGTCCAAGATGCTCTGAGAGACCCAGAGTCGATTTTTGCCAAGACTCCTGAATGATCTGACTAATTAGAAAAACCATTTTGTTTATTAATACAGGACAAATTATTTCTTGTTTGCCTTGTACAGGGTATTTATTGTCCAAACTGAAAATGAAAGCTGTTTTTTTACTTATTCTTTAAAAAAGAATTTATAATATGAAATATCAATTTGAATTTACTTGCCCACTTCCTCATGGACTACATGCTCGTCCTGCCAGTTGGCTCGAAAGAGAAGTCAATAATTTTGATACTGAAATTATTTTGACCAATCAGAGCAATGGCAAACAAGCTAATGCTAAAAGTGTGCTTTCGCTCATTGCTGCTAACATCAGGTTAAATGATATCTGTACTGTTGCAGTAGATGATTGCGGTGAAGGTACTATTGTTAAATTGAAATCTCTTTTCTGTGATAATCTTATTGGTGCCGACACACCTATCAAATCTTGTCAGGAATCTGACGCTGAGATTAAGCTGAATCCATCATTGAGGCATTTAGGTATAGATTTTCTACCTGGTCAGGCAATCGTAGCTGGAATTGGTATCGGTAAAGCTATTTTTATCGATAACTGCGATTTTCCAGAAGTTATTAATCAATCGGGAAAAGTTGATGCTGTATGTGAGCAGGAAAAAGTAATAAATGCATTTGATGAATTGAAGATCCAGCTGAGAAACACAAGTTCAGATAATCATGAAGTTCAAAGCATTATGGATACCCATCTATCGATTCTTAATGATGTTGAATTTTTCAATCAGATAAAAAGTTTAATTTTTGAAAATAACCTTTCTGCTGCCAATGCTATTAAACAAACTGCGGAATTTTTCTGTAAAGCATTGAGTGAAACTGGTAATTCGATACTTGCAGAGCGAAGCCTGGATATAAACGATGTTTCTTCGCAATTAATCCGCGCAATTTATGGCGATAATTGTATTGAATCGGAGTTAATGCTAAGCGAACCTTCAATTTGTATAGCCAGAAATATGACTCCTACTGAGTTTTTGAAACTCGACCGTAAATATCTTAAAGGTTTGATTCTGACTGAAGCAACAGGTACATCTCACACTGTTATTATCGCAAGGTCTTATGGCATTGCAACAGTGGCAGTTGCTAAAGTTCCTGCATTGGTCGCTAACAGACAAATTATTGTCGATGGTACAATTGGTATTGTTGTAGAAAATCCTACGACTGAAATTATTGAATATTATAATCGCCAGGTGGAAACTGAGGTTTCCCGCCAGAAAGCGATCCGGCAGGCCATCGAAACCAGTCCAGGTTTTAATGGGAATATGGAAATTGCAGCTAATGCAATTAATATTCATGAAATCGAAACCGCTCTTAGTTCCGGTGCTCAAGGTATTGGGGTGCTTCGAACCGAAATTCTTTTTGCTCAAGAACAAACTGCTCCATCAGAATCACAACAATTTGAAATATATAAAACAGCGGCAAATTTAGCTGGCGAGAAAAAGCTTATAATTCGCACTCTTGATATCGGGGGCGATAAGCCATTGCCATTTATGCCTTTGCCCGCAGAGGAAAATCCTTTTCTTGGTTATCGAGCGGTGCGTATATATAAAGAATACGAAACCTTCTTTCGTGAGCAATTGGCCGCTATTATCAAGGCTTCAGCTTTTGGTAATGTTCATCTTATGGTCCCTATGATCTGTAGTGTTGAAGAAATTCGCTGGGTTAATAAAATTATTTTAGAAATACAAGATGAGCTTGGAAATCAAAATATCCCATTTAATAAGACGATGCCTGTTGGTATTATGATTGAGGTGCCTTCGACGGCTTTTATTATCGATCAATTGGCGGTAGAATGTGATTTCTTTTCTATTGGTACAAATGATTTAGCTCAATATTTTCTTGCGGCAGACCGAGGCAATGAATATGTCAAAGATATCTATACTCCAGCTCATCCCTCTTTTATTCGATTGCTTAAAAAAATTGTTGATGATGTTCATGAAGCCAAGAGATGGGTTGGCATCTGTGGCGAGATGGCATCTCAGCTGGAATTTTTGCCATTATTAATTGGAATCGGTTTTGACGAACTGTCACTTTCATTTGCGAGTATCCCTGCTATAACAGCTGAAACTAAAAACTGTGACCCTGATAAATGCAGAGAACTTTTGGATTGTGTATGTGATTGTACTAGTATCGCTGGAGTTCGCCAACAGCTCAATGATTTTCGTCACATCAATTGTGCAATGCCTATTGTGCATGAAACGCTGGTAATTACCGATTCTGGCGCAAAAGACAAGCATCAGGCGATTAAGACCCTGGTAGATCAAATATATATTAATGGCCGAACTGAAAATCCTGTTGGATTAGAAAATGCTATTTGGGATCGAGAAGGGATTTATTCAACCGGATTTGGTTTTGGTATCGCGATTCCGCATTGTAAGAGTAAGCATGTTTTGACTAACTCTATCGCTGTACTGAGGCTTAGCAAACCCATAGACTGGAATTCTTCCGATGGTCAACCTGTTAATATAGTCATTCTGCTGGCTATTAACGATTCTGATGCGGCAAAAGAACACATGAAAATTTTCGCAAAGTTATCCAGGAAAATTATGCACGAAGATTTTCGCGATAATCTTCTAAATATCGCGAAACCAGAAAACCTTATTAATTATATAAAAGAACATCTTGAATTGTAATATTTAAAGTAAAGGAAATTGAAATGAAAGCTCAAGGTAAACCGTTATTAATTCTATTGTTTTTAGTTTTAGTCCAAACCATATTATTTGCTGGTACTGATAATGTCGACAATAGACCCAAAATTGATTTAGCAAATCAGAAAACTCTATATGTTGTAGGTTATTCTCATCTGGATACGCAATGGCGTTGGGATTATCAAACCACGGTAGATGAATATATCAAAAAGACTCTGGATCAAAACTTTATTGCTTTTGAAAAATACCCTGAATATAATTTTAACTTTACCGGTTCACGTCGCTATGAAATGATGGAAGAGTATTATCCTGACAAATTTGAAAAGGTTAAAGGATATATCAAAGATGGGCGATGGTTTGTTTCGGGTTCTTCTGTAGATGAATGTGATGTAAATATTCCTTCGCCAGAATCGATTATCCGCCAAGTATTATATGGTAATCAGTATTTCCGCAGAGAATTTGGTGTGGAATCTTATGACTTTATCCTTCCTGATTGTTTTGGTTTCCAGTCTTCGATGCCTTCTATCTGGGCACATTGCGGGCTCAAAGGCTTTTCGACACAAAAACTCACCTGGGGTTCAGCTAATGGCATCCCATATAATGTTGGCGTTTGGGAAGGCCCTGACGGCAATTCTGTTATTACTGCTTTTAATCCAGGGGCATATACGGGTTCAATAAAAGGGCGTGTTGATACTAATAAACAATGGGCTAACCGGATTAATGAGAATGGGATGAATTATGGTTTATTCGCTGACTATCATTATTATGGCGTAGGTGATACCGGTGGGGCACCACGATCCGAAGATATTGAAAATTATACTAATAGTCTTTCAAATCCCGATGCACTATTTACCCCTGTTTTTGTTCCTTCAGATCAAATGTATCTCGATATCAACGCTGATCAGCGTGCTTCTTTACCAACTTACAAAGGTGACCTGCTACTGACTGAACATTCGGCTGGGTCGATCACTTCACAGTCTTATATGAAACGCTGGAACCGTAAAAATGAAATGCTCGCTGACGCCGCTGAACGTTCTGCTACTATTGCAGCATTCTTTGGTGCAAATGATTATCCAACAGAAAAAATCTATAATTCCTGGCACCGCGTTCTTTCATCTCAGATGCACGATATTATGCCGGGAACTTGTATTCCTAAAGCTTATGACTATTCTGAAAATGATGAAGTTATTGCCCTTAATGGTTTTGCTTCAGTGCTTGAAGATTCCACTGCATCCCTTAGCCGGGTTCTGGATACCAATGTCAAAGGTCAGCCAGTTGTCGTTTATAACCCGTTAGCTGTAGCGCGTGAAGATATTGTTGAAGCTGAGCTTGCTACCAGTCCAAAGGCAGTTAAAGTTTTTGATGCTAATAATAATGAAGTTCCCAGCCAAATTATTTCACGCAAAAATGGCAAAACAACGATTGTTTTTACGGCAAATGTCCCAGCAGTCAGCTATAGTGTTTATGATGTTCAGTCGACAAACAAAAATTGCGAAATCGAATCCAATCTTAGCATTAACTCCAATAGCATAGAAAATGAATATTATAAAATTGTCGTTGCCGCTAATGGAAACGTAGCCAGCATATTCGATAAAAAGAATAAAAAAGAATTACTTGCATCTGAACATAAACTGGCATTTCTTTATGAATGCCCGGCAAGTTGGCCGGCCTGGAATATGGATTGGAATGACCGTAAAAATGCCCCCGAAGGCTATGTTGATGGTCCTGCTGTTATTTCTATTGTTGAAAATGGCCCAGCTCGTGTCGCTTTACAAATTAAACGCCAAGCCCGTGATTCTTTCTTTACCCAGACTGTTAGCTTGTCTGCTGGCGAGTCAGGCAGACGTGTTGAATTCAAGAATTTTATAGATTGGCAATCTCAAAAATGTTCACTTAAAGCTTCATTCCCGCTCACAGTAAGCAATGAAATGGCTACCTATAATCAAGGTCTTGGTAAAATACAACGTAGCACTAATGATCCCAAAAAATATGAAGTGCCTTCGCACCAATGGTTTGATTTGACTGATGCTTCAGGTGATTATGGCGTAACGATTATGGAAGATTGTAAATTTGGTTCTGACAAGCCATCGGCTAGCGAATTGCGATTAACCCTGCTGTTTACTCCATATGCACGTGGTGGTTATAAAGAACAAAATTATCAGGACTGGGGTCGCCACGAAATGACTTATGCTGTACTTGGTCATCAAGAAAGCTGGCAGTCAGCAGGTTCAGATTGGCATGCCAAGCGTCTCAATCAGCCTCTGCGTGCTTTTAATAGCAGCAAGCATACCGGCAAACTGGGCCGTGAGTTTTCTATGCTCAATATTGACACCGAACAAATTGAGATTACCGCAGTCAAAAAGGCTGAGGATTCAGACTATACTATTATTCGTTTCCAGGAACTATGGGGTCAAAGAACTCCTTCAAGTAATCTTTCCAGCCTGACTGGAATTGCAGATGCCTATGAAGTTGATGGCCAGGAACGTCGAATTGCTCCGGCATTTGTTGTTGATGGCAAATTGAAATTCTCAATGGGTAAATTTGGCATACGTTCTTTCGCGGTCAAATTCAATGAGGCACCTGTTAAGCTTACCAGAGCAATCTCGAAGCCTTTAGCATTAGCTTATAATGTTGATGTGATGAGCAATGATACTGAACCTTCCAAAGATTCTATGGATGCTTCAGGTGTGAATATCCCAGCTGAACTTATGCCCAAAACCCTTACCTGCGAATCAGTTGATTTTAAACTTGGCTCTGGCGATAGCAACAATGCCATTGCGTGCAAAGGTCAAACCATAAAGCTTCCGCGAGGTAATTTCAATCGTCTTTATATTCTTGCCGCTGCCAGCGAGGACACTGCTACATCATTTAAACTTGGTAATGTAAGCTATCCGTTGACTATTCAGGCTTATAATGGTTTCGTTGGCCAATATGACAAACGTCTCTGGTCAAATAAATTTGGCAGAGTTGATTTTCGTGGCAATGAGTTTTGTACAGGACTGGATACAGCTTATATTAAGCGTGACAATATTGCTTTTTTCACTAAGCATCGCCATGACAGCAATGGAAAGAATGAGGCTTATCATTTCACTTATCTTTTCAAATATGAATTGCCATTGAATGCCAATATGAGCAGTGTAACCTTGCCAGATGATTCAGGCATTAAAGTTTTCGCTATGACTGTAGCAGATAATCCAAATATTGTTACCACTCCAGCAGCTTCTCTTTATGATACCTTCGATAATTTTGGCCCAGTCGATCTTCGTGTTATACATGTTGAACCGGTTTATGTTACTGAAACTATGGTCCCTTGTGCTAAAGTTTCTACTCAATGTGTCAAAGATGATTATGATGAACTTAGCGAAGGTGCTCCAAAATCCGATGACTATGTCTCAGATAATGATATAGTAATTCAATATGTCAGATCCGGTAAATTTGCCCGTCCCCATCATAACTCAGGCAGTAGAGGTATTGATCTTCCAAGATTAAGTGATGGCAAAAAGGCAAATAATAGCGATGATACCTCTAATAATGTGTGGTTTGATGGATCTGAAGCAAGGTTGTTTATTGACCTGAAGAAATCCATTGCTATCGATAAGATGAATACCTATTCCTGGCATAAATCTAATCGTGCTCCGCAGGTATTTCTCCTTTGGGGTAGCAATGCCGAAACTCCACCGGCTAAAGATTTTAACAATAGCGAAAATGGATGGCAATATCTTGCAACTGTAGACACTAAAGTACTTGGTGATGGCGGCATTCATTGTTCAAGCGTTGATTTTGCTGGCAAAGATCTTAAATACCGCTATTTGCTTTTGCTATTGCCTGACCGGGGCGAAGGCACTTTTTTGACAGAAATAGATATTATTGAAGCTGAATGAATTACAAGTTAGATGTGGTATAAGTTGTTGTTTTGCATGTACTTATGTAATGGGGAGTTAATAGTTTTCCCTCAGGAAGAGCTATTAGCCCAATAAAAAAAAAGTTTTAACGATTTTCATCTTCAGGTTTTATTTACTTATGATATTAGCATAATGTAAATATGATCTACATCTTTGGAGCATGGTAATGACGGAACAGTCATTCATTAAAAATGATGGATCAGAGAGTTTGGGTAATGATCAGTTTATCAGTCTTCTGACAAGACATCAGAAGAAGATTTATGGGATTATTCATATGCTCATTCCTTATAAGCCTTATGCTGAAGATGTGATGCAGGAAACTGCCTTGGTTATGTGGCGGAAAAAGGATGATTTTCGTCCAGGTAGTGATTTTGGTGCTTGGGGTGCCCGAATAGCAAGATTTCAGGTATTGAAGTATTGCCGTAAGCAAAAGGGCAGCCGTTTATGTTTTACCGATGGTGCACTAGATGAGATCAGCAGATGCCATGATGCGGTCTCTGACAGGATACAAGAGCGTTTGCACGTATTAGATACGTGTGTTACAAAATTAAATCAGGATGACCGTAATTTGATTAATATGAGATATGTTCAGGAACTGAAAGCTTCTAGTATCGCAGAGAAAGTCAACCGTTCAGTTGATGGCATATATAAAGCGTTTTCTCGGATTCATTTAACACTTCAGAACTGTGTATTTAAGACACTGAAGGCTGAGGAGAGTGAATAATGGACAATAAGGATATTCATAAATATAATGAGCTTTTTATTAAGGCTCAGGAAAACACTATTGATCCAGATGAATTTGAACAATTAAATCAAGCTATTATCAGTGATCCACAAGTTGCACAACATTATGTTGATTTTATGATTCTTGATGATGGTCTTAGCGATCTGGATAGCGTTGCTAAAGATATTGTCTGTGAGGATTCTGCTGAAGAATATACTTCAAAGGCTTTGTTGGCTGCAATTATCGAAACTGAGCATCAAAAAGATCGGGCTGTCCAGATCATCGAGCAAGATCAACAGAAGAAAGCCTCAGGCAAGAAAATCTCGACACCACTTAGGTATCAAGTTTCTGTTATTGGAATTTTGCGTATCGCCGGGGCAATCATGGCAATTATTGGTGTGGCACTTTTACTTACATTGATTGAAAAAAGACCTCTTTTGCCGAACTCAAGCAGAGGTAATGCAAATTCAGTTATTGCGATACTGGAAGATCATGCAAATGCGGTATGGGAAACCCCGGTGGCTATAGCTGAAAAGCTTTATGCAGGAAATACGTTGAAACTTAAAAAAGGTTTTGCGAAAATAAGATTTAAAGATGGTGCCGTGGTTTTATTGCAGGCTCCATGTGAAATAGGATTGGAAGATGCAGGTAGAATGTATCTTGCCAGTGGAATATTAACCGCGACGGTTCCCCGTGAAGCAATTGGTTTTACCGTTCGTACTGATCGGGCATCTATCGTTGATTATGGCACTGAGTTTGCTGTTTCAGTCAGCGATTCTGGCCAGACTGAAGCTCATGTGTTTCGAGGTAAAGTTGATTTCAGGGCTGGTATGGGGACTGCGTTTTTGTCATCTGGCAAGGCTGCTAAAGATTCTAATGGCAAAGTAGTCAGCTGCAAATATCAGGCCAGTGGTTTTGTTCGGGATTTACCACAAGGCATAGTTAATAGTGTGCCTGGTGAAAAATTGGACTTAGCAGATGTCTTAGGTGGTGGCAGTGGTTATGGCACAGGCAATCTGTATGAAGGGATAGACATGCGAACCGGAGATCGTATTTATCAATCAGATGAACAAGCCATTCAAGGGACAGGTAGATATGTTTTAGTTAGAGATTCTAAGTTTATTGATGGAGTTTTTGTCCCTGATGGCTCCCATGGTGCGGTACAGGTCAGTTCGGCAAGACATTATTGTTCTGCAATACCGGCAACGAATAATTTCTTTTATACCCCAATATGCAATAATCCTAAAATCAATATGAGTGATTATGATGATCCTCAGCCCTTGGCTATTAATGGTAAAAAATATGGTGATGAAAATACTCCTTTAATTTGTATGCATAGCAATGCTGGAATCACATTTGATCTTGACGCTATCAGGCAGGCGAACCCTGGTTCGAAAATACGAAGTTTCAAAGCCGTCGGCGGCATTATCGATGCGACAACAATTTATGATGAGCAGTCTGTAAGTGTGAAATATTTTATTATTGTCGATGGTCAGGTTAAATTTGAAAAAGTTGCCAGCTGGACAGGAACAAGACTTTTCGATATCGCAGTTGAACTAAGTGATAATGAACGTTTTTTAACCTTGGTTTGTACGGATGACGGTTTGAATTATGCTGATTGGTCTATCTTTGCAAAGCCAATCTTACAATTAGAGCCTATCGAAGGTTTTCAATAGGTAAGTTAGATTTTGATACAAAAAAAGGCGAGTCAGTGGATAAGTTTGGCGACCGACCACTGACAGGCCTGGCTAATCGTGTGATGAATTAATCACCATAACGATAGTGTTTATTCTACAGATAATTCTTGTTATCTGCAATAGCCAAATTGTAAATGGTCGCAAATGCTTATTGTTAAAGGTTTTACGTTAAGAACATTTTTTAATTTGGAGGTTTTTTTAATGAAGAAGAAAGCATTTACATTGATTGAATTGCTTGTGGTAATTTCAATTATTGCTTTATTAGTGAGTATACTAATGCCAGCTCTGTCTAAAGCACGTGAGCAGGCAAAACGTACCGTTTGTATGACAAGAATGAAACAGTTGGTTACTTGTTGGCAGATGTATGCTATGGATAATAATGATAATATGCCTGGCAGTTGGAGTAATAATCGTCAGGGGGTAAGTATGTTTGGAGATGAAAGTGATTGGGCATGGGCTCCATGGAAATTAGATGGATCTGGCCCGGTGTTACCATTAGCAACAGCTAAATTGCTACCTATGTTTTCCAAAGAGCGAGAAGAAGGTATCCGTCGTGGTTCTCTCTTTAAGTATATACAGGATCCGGAGTTAGTGCATTGCCCCAGTGATAAATTAAATTTTCGAACATATTCGATGCCTGACGCTCTCAATGGCCATTGGGGTACCAATGTAATAACCGGACAGGGTGATTGGCTATGCTTTAAGAAACTTAGCCAACTAAAACGTCCTAGCGAAAAATATGTATTTATCGAAGAAAATGACTCGCGTGGATTTAATATTGATTCGTGGACTTTTTACACAAAAAGTTATGTATTTTCGGATCCATTGACCGTTTGGCATAGTGGCGGATGTAATCTGGCTTATGGCGATGGCAGTGTGAATTGGCGCAAATGGTCTGCTGAAGTAACTAAATATTACAAAGATAATGCTTGGGGTGGGCTAGTACCAACAACACAAGAAGGCAAGGAAGATGCTGCCTATCTGGGACGTGGTTGGCCCAAACCATAAATAATTTAACTGTAATCAGGTGGAAAATGTTTAATGTTTAAATTTCATGAAGGAGGAGTGAGTATGCAGTGATCTTGGGTCTATTGTTGTTTGATATAGTATATTTCTAAATTAATGTAAAAAATTAAAGGAGTAACAAAATGAAAAAAAGATTGTTAACATTTGTTAGCTTGATCATGCTTATTGGTATGTCTGGCTTATTACAAGCTGAATGGATTGACCGAACTGATCCTGTCGGTAGTGGTATTATTTCTGTCAGTTCGCAAATCGGCGATGGGGAAAGTGGGCCAAAGGCTTTTGATAATAGTCAGTACACCAAATGGCTTACGAGTTTTACTACAACTGGTTGGATTCAATATCAGTTTGCAGACAATAAAGGTTATGCCATTTCTAAATATACCATCAGGTCTGCAAATGATGCACCGGACCGTTCTCCTAAGGACTGGCAACTGCTCGGTTCTTATGATGGAGAAAACTGGGTTGTTGTTGATACTCAGACTGGTATAGAATGGACAACAACGTTTACCTTAAAAGAATTTACTTGTGATAATAATATTGCATTTCCAATTTACAGATTAGATATGTCTTTAAATAATGGTAGTGGCAATCTTCTTGGATTTTCTGAGATGGAATTATACGAGGATGTAGTCCCTAAAGCTGGCGATCCAACTCCAGCTAACCTGGCCAAAAATGTTGCTGTTGATGCGAGTCTTAGTTGGGTCCCAGCTAGTGGCCCTACAGTAACCCAACACAAAGTTTATATGACTAATGGTTCTATTGATGACCCCAATTTGTATCTGGTAGCAACTATTGATGCATCCAGCCCAGCTTCTTTTACCCCAGCTGCAGAATTGTCTCGTGATTTCATGTATTCATGGCGTGTTGATGAAGTCACCACCGGTGGTGTGATTACAGGCGATGTATGGGCATTCAATACAGTTTTATCCATTCCTATGGCAGATATGGACTATCCGGCTGATGCTTCGATTTGGCCTGGCGAAAGCACAATTTTGACCGCTTCGGCAATAAATCCATTTACTGGTAATGCCGAAGGCTTAAGTTATGCCTGGTCAAAAGATGGTGAATTGCTGACTAGCAGCGATTTGGCCTTTAGCGGTATTGATACTGCTTCTTTAACTGTTGAAGCCACAGACCCTAATGATGGCGGCGATTTTACTTGTTCAATCACACTTGATATAAATGGTCGATCAGTTGATTCACGTACCGCATTTGTTGATGTTAAAGCATTGGTTGGCCATTGGACATTTGATACTGATGCCAGTGATTCTACTTCCTATAACAGTGATGGTGCTTTTGTTGGTGATACAGTAATTGCAGAAGGTAAAATCGGCCAGGCAATAGACCTTGATGGTAATGGTGATTATGTAACCATTCCTGTGAACTATCCGCAAAATGCCAGAGTTACCGTTACAGCCTGGGTTTATGCCAGAACTACTCCTACCTGGGCAAGTATCGCTAAAAATTGGCCTGGACAATTCCATTTTGGCCTTAATAGTGGCAATGGAACCCTTGATTTTGAAGCAGGCCCAGCGGCTGCACCAAGTGTTAGAGTTACTGAACAACAATTATTCCCAACAGGGCAATGGCAGTTCACTGCTGGTGTTGCTGATGGCGAAAAGATTAGACTCTATCGCAATGGAGTAGAAGTTGGCCAGGCTCGTGATTATGATGGCACATTGAATGTTACCAATCAAGTCTTAGCTATCGGTTGCAAACTTGATGGTGAAGTACCTTCAAGTTATTGGGATGGTCTGATTGATGATGTGCGTATTTATAATGCAGCATTGAATGCCGAAGATATTGCTGGTCTATACATCGATGTCCAGGGCGGTTCAGTTTGTGTCAATCCACCTGTATATGATTTTGATGGTGATTGTGTTGTATCATTAACTGATTTTGCTATTTTTGCAGCAGGCTGGTTGGATTGCAATCTTGTGCCAAATTCAGCTTGTGAATAAAATATCATGTTGTTATTTTAATGTGAAAATAGATTACTATAACTTTTGAAGGATAGAAAAATGATTAATAAATTGATGCATTTTAATATAAGAAAGAATAAGATTTTAATTGTTTCGCTTTTAGCGATGTTAGTATTGGGTACTCAGCTCAAAGCTGAGTTTATAGATCGAACAGATGCTGGCGGAATTGTAACTTTTAGCGCTGAAAATGCGCCAGGTGAGACCGCAGCTAAAGCTTTTGATAATACTGAAAATACAAAATGGCTAATCTTTTCCAATGCTGGTTGGATTGGTTTTGAATTTGCTGATGGCAAAGGTTATGCGATTTCAAAGTATACCATTACCTCTGCGAATGATGCCGCTGAGCGTGACCCAAAAAATTGGGAACTTTTGGGTTCCTATGATGGAGAAACCTGGTTTGTTGTAGATACTCGTTCTGATGAAACCTGGCCAGACCGTTTTGTGACCAGAGAGTTTCTTGTCGAGAATAATATGGCATTTGCTATGTATCGTTTGAATATTTTGTCTAATCAGGCTGGTGGCCTTATCCAGATAGATGAAATTGAGTTATTCGAAGATTTTAGCCCTAAAGCTTCTGATTCAACTCCAGCTAATCTAGCTGATGGTGTTTCTCCAAGTCAGGTGTTTAGCTGGAAAACTGCTTGGGATTCAGCAAATCCTGAATCGCCACTTGCAACGGTTACTGAACATAAAGTTTATATGAGTAATGGTTCATTGAATGATCCTAATACATACCTGGTAGCAACAATCCCTGCCGGTAGCCCTGTTCAGACAACAGCTTCTTATACCCCAGCAGTAGCACTTGACCGCGATGGAACTTATCTGTGGCGTGTTGATGAAGTTACTTCCGGTGGAGTTCTAACCGGTGATGTATGGGAATTTAAAACTGCACTTTCAATTCCTGTAGTCGATAGTTCTTTGTTGGAAGATGTGTTTGTTGAAGTGGACGAGCAGGTTTCATTTACAATTTCCGCTATTAACCCATTTACTGACGATGTTAGTGGCTTGGAATACCAATGGCATGTTTCTCCTACCAGCGATCCAAACATTGTAGATAGTCCGGTAGATGGCGCTACTTCGCCAACTTTGACGATGGCTGCATCTTTAGCCAATGAAGGTACTTATATCTGTAAAGTAACCATTACTTCCAATGGCGCAACAGAAAGCTCTGACACAGCTACGCTGGTTATTAAAAGACTTATTAGCCATTGGCCTTTAGATGGCAATGTTAATGATGTCGTAGGTGGTGCTGATGGAACTAATGTTGGTGGCAGCTTTGTTGCCGGTATTGTTGGCACCCAGGCAGCTGATTTTGATGTAGACACTGACAATATGCAATTGCCTACATCTGCTTATACTGGACAGGCATGGACACTTTCCTGGTGGGAAAATCACAGCGAAACCATTTTTGCTACTCAGGAATGGGAAACAATGCTTGGTTGTGGTCTTGGTGATGGCTGGGATGTCTTTGAATTTAATCGTAAGGAAGTCACAAGATTTGCCCATGGTGTTACCGGTGATTATGTTGAAACTGGGATTGATAATCCTTCAGCCGCTGGTATATGGTATAATCATGTTGTCACTTATGACCCAGCTACCCAGATGAATGTCTGGTATTACAATGGCGTAAAAGAATTAGAGTGGTTCTCTGGTGAATTTAGTGGTTTTGACAGTTTGATATTTGTTGGTAATGTCAGAGGCTTATCACAGCCTTATAAAGGCAGTATCGATGACATCATGCTTTTCAACTATCCATTGGATGCTTATGGTGCGGCAGGGATTTATACTGACGTAGCAGGTGGTAGTATTTGTATTACCTATCCTGTATTGGATACCACCGGTCCTGACGGTGAAAGAGATTGTAAAGTCGATATTCTTGACTTTGCCGCTTTTGCAGCTTCCTGGATGGAATGTGGTCGTTATCCTGTTAGTGCATGTGAATAATTTATCAGGATAAATTATACTAGAAAAATGCTGAATAGGCATTTTATAAGGTGTGAAGGGTAGCGTATGAGAAATACATTACCCTTCCACCTATTTTTTTATGAACTGTTAAGATAATTTGTTTTAAATACGAATCTATATGTGAGGGGAAATAGCGATGATGCTATGCGCAAAGGAAAATTTTGTTGTCTTGATCATTTTTTTGTTATTGCCTTTGTGCTTATTTGCTCAAATGGTAGACAGAACCGATCAGGGAGGTATTATTACCGCCAGTTCCAGGATTCATGATGCTGAATCCGAGTCGATGGTTTTTGACAATGATAGTAATACTAAATGGTTAACTGACTATACCAAAACAGGATGGATTCAGTTCCAATTTCCGGCCAATCGCCAATATCAAATAACCGAATATTCAATTACTTCGGCTAATGATGCCCCAGAAAGAGATCCCAAAGACTGGATTTTATGGGCATCCAATGATGGTGAAAACTGGGTAAATATTGATTCACAAGTTGATCAGTCCTGGACATCTCGATTTCAAACCCGTTATTTTCAAGTTGTTTCCGCCGGACTTTATGAATATTATAAACTTGATATTATTAAAAATAATGGAAGTAGAAATTTAACCGGTTTTGCTGAAATGGAACTGCTTGAATATGCATTATTTATACAAAACCCAACGCCGCAGGACCAAGCTGTTGGCCTGTCAGTTGAAGATATTGTTCTTCAATGGCAAAATCCAACTCAATCCAGCAATCCCAGCTATAATCTTTATTTCAGTAAAAGCATAACTGCGGTCAACTCTGGTTCTACTGATGCTTTGCTGGCATCGCAAAATGAAACTTCATATACTCTGGATACTTTGGATTACGCAACCAATTATTATTGGCGTGTGGACGTGATTGATTCTGGCGTGACATATCAAGGAAATACCTCACAATTTTCCACCGCAGTCCCTGGTATTGATTGTCTTACATTACTTACAGATATTAATAATGATTGTCTCACCGATATCAATGATATTGCTATTTTGGCCCAACAATGGTTATTGTCAGATTATCAAACTACATTAATCGCAGATATTGATAAAACAAATTCTGTTGATTTAAATGACTATGTGGAAATTGCAAACGATTGGATGCAAGAAGGCAGTGTAGTGGTCATAAATGAAATAATGGCCAAAAACTCCAGCACTCTGCAAGACAGTGAAGGGGCATATCCTGACTGGATAGAATTAAAGAATCTTTCTAATCAGAGCATAAACCTTCAGGGATGGTCGTTGGCCGATAGTGTCGACAGATTAAATTTATGGTTGTTTCCTGATGTTATAATACCAGCAGAGGGCTTTTTGATTGTATTTGCATCGGAAAAAACAAATATACCTTCAACCGTTGAACTGCATGCATCTTTCAAACTTGATGGTGATGGTGAATATCTGACATTGATTAATTCTGATGGTATGATAGTTCATGAATTTAATCCAGGATTCCCGGAGATTCCAGAGGATGTTTCTTTTGGGTTGACAGTGGACCCAGATGGTTTGCATTTTATCGAAAGCTATTTCCATCAACCAACCCCCGGTGCCGATAATCAAAAAGCCGAATTGTCAACGGAACCAACTTTTTCAAAGAACAGTAATACCTTTGCCGATGATTTTACTTTGGAAATTAATACTGATGAATTAAATACCGACATTCGCTATACAACCGATGGTGCTGCTCCAACAGAATCATCTTTCCTGTATGTTGGCCCGATTCCAATAAATCAATCCGTATCGGTTAGAGCTCGCGTCTTTGCATCTTATAAATTACCTGGCCCTGTTGTTCAACGAGATTTTATTAAATTAGCCAGCGATATTCAGGATTTCAGCTCTGATCTTCCAGTTATTGTTTTGGAAAACTTTGGAACAGGTGGTTATTCAGATGGATTGCGTAAAACCGCTGATTTACAAATCTTCGAGCCAATCGATGGCATTACTCAATTGACCAATGATGCCGAATTGTCATTTCGTGCCGGAGTGAAATTACGTGGCTCAAGTACCCTGTGGCAGCCGAAAAAGAATTACAGTATTGAAGCCTGGGATCAGTATGATAATGATAAAAATATTTCGCCATTTAATATGCCTGGCGAGTCTGACTGGATTCTCTATGCGCCATATACATTTGACCGTGCATTGATTAGAAATGCCTTTATATTCGAGTTGAGTAATCAAATTGGTCGTTATGCAGTCCGCACCAGATTCTGCGAAGTTTTCGTCAATACTGATGGTGGCGATTTGACTTTGGACGATTATGTTGGCGTTTATGTGTTTATGGAGAAAATAAAAAGAGATAAAAATCGTGTTGATATTGAAAAACTATCAACTACGGATAATCTCTCCCCAGATATTACTGGTGGCTATATGCTGAAAATTGATCGAGCTGACCCTGGTGATACTGGTTTTAAAACGAGCTATGGTATTCCTGAATATAGTGATGCTGGAACTGTTAGTGATGTTTGCCATGTTTATCCTAAAGAATCTGATTTGTCAGCAGCTCAGATGGACTGGATTCGGAATATCTTTATCGAAGATTTCGAGACAGCTCTTTATGGCAGCAATTTCAATGATCCAGATTTAGGTTATGCTCAATATATAAATACTGATTCTTTTATTGACCACCATTGGCTCAACGAACTTACCAAAAATGCAGATGGTTTGCGATTGAGCAATTTCATGTATAAAAAGCGTAATGGCAAACTCAATATGGGCCCAATCTGGGATTTTGACCGAACAATGGGCTGTGCCAATGATAATCGACCGGCTGACCCTGAAGGCTGGTATGAATTTACCGATATTGACTGGTATGGCCGACTGTTTGAAGATATTGATTATATGCAAAAACGGATCGACCGTTGGCAGGAACTTCGTAAAAATGAATTCAGTATTGATAATTTATATGCAATTATCGATTCGATGGCAACAGAAATAGGAAATGCTCAAGTCCGAAACTTTGACCGTTGGCCGGATGTATATCCGCGTTTTGACTCATGGCAGGGCGAAGTTGACTATCTAAAACAATGGCTCGCAGATAGAGTCCAGTGGATAGATAGCAATTATATCGATCAGCCTGTTTTTGTTCGTGATGAAAATAGTATTGCTATAGCCAATCCCAACTTATCCGGAACCATATATTATACTTTAGATGGCAGTGACCCTCGATTGCCCGGTGGTCTCGTGTCTCCTGATGCATTTGAATATACCATTAGCTCAGAAGCTCAAACATTAATCTCCGCAAATGCAATTAAAAAAGTATTGGTTCCAACTGAAGATGTTGGCTATGACTGGTTATTTGCAAACTATGATGACTCAAACTGGTCGGCTGGCACTCCGATAATCGCAGGTAAAACCGGAGGGATAGGTTACGATGAAAACAATGACTATATACCTTATATTAGCTATGATGTCGAAGCTTTAATGAATCTTGATTTGAATCCTGAAGCTGGTTCGTCATGTTATATAAGAATTCCATTTGAATTTAATGACAATGCAAATGATATATTGTCGCTGACCTTAAAAATACGTTTTGATGATGCTTTTGTAGCTTATCTCAACGGACAGGAAGTTGCAAGAAGTTCTTTTGTACCTGAAGTTTTAACCTGGGATGCCAAAGCTACTTCAAATTGCAATGAATATCAAGGGCTTGTCAGTTATGATATTTCTTTGTCTAAAGATGTGTTGCAGACAGGTGAAAATATGTTGGCTATTCATGGCCTTAATATAGCGACAAACAGTTCTGATTTCCTTATCGCTCCAGAGTTACATGCAGTTGTCGCTATTGCAGATAATCCTGTTGAATTGATTCAAAGCACACATGTCAATACTCGTGTTTTGAGCGATCAGCAATGGAGTGGGCTTAATAGCCAGGGTTTCTCTGTAGGACCGGTATTGGAAAACTTGAGGATTACCGAACTGATGTATCATCCACAAGACCCTAATGCCGAATTTGTTGAACTGCAAAATATTGGTACTGAAACTATCAACTTGAATCTTGTTCAATTTACCAATGGTATCGATTTTGAATTCCCAAATATCGAATTATTCTCAGGTGAATATATCCTTGTTGTTAAAAATCAGGCGGTATTTGAAAGTATTTATGGAACAGAATTTTATATAGCAGGGCAATATCTGGGCAGTCTGGCAAATGATGGCGAAACCATTGGCCTCAAAGATGCCTCAGGTGCAATTATCCATGACTTTAAGTATAGTGATAGTTGGTATGATGTTACTGATGGCGATGGCTATTCATTAACGGTAATTGCTCCGGCTGCTAACAGTGACTTAAATGAAAAAACAAGTTGGAGGCCTGGTAGTGTTGCCGGTGGCTCACCTGGCTATGATGATACAGGGCTCGAACCTGCTCCTGGTGCGATTGTTATTAATGAAATACTGGCTCATTCTCATAGTGATTCTCCTGACTGGGTAGAGCTTTACAATACCACTTATCAGCCAATCGATATTGGTGGCTGGTATCTCAGTGATGACGACTCAACTGATGCAATGCTTAAAAAGTGTCAAATACCAGTCAACACGATTATCCCGGCTAATGGTTATGTGGTATTCTACGAGCATTTGCACTTTGGTAACAACTTTGCATTGAGTGAAAATGGAGAAACACTTTTCCTTTCTTCCGCTATTGATGGCCAGCTAAGCAGCTATCGTATTAGTGAAGATTTTGGTGCTTCTCCAACAGGAGTTGCTTTCGGAAGATATTATAAGCAAAGTACAGATAGCTATAATTTTGTACTTATGAGTGTCAACACTCCCGGTCTGGCAAATGCTTATCCGAAAGTTGGACCAGTGGTTATCAGTGAAATTATGTACGCTCCAGCGGGAGATAAAGATGCCGAATATGTGGAACTTCTTAATATTTCCAATTCTCCAGTGACCCTTTATGACAGTCAGGCAGATGCTGGTTGGAAGTTTAGCGATGATGGCGGTTTTGAATATTATTTTCCAACCGATACTCCGGTAATCATGGCTGTTGGCGAAAGAATTTTGCTGATTAAAGATATTACTGCCTTTGGCACTGTTCCGGCGGGTGTTCAGGCATTTAGCTGGAATTCGGAAGGCAGCTTAAGTAATGCTGGCGAAAAAATCCAACTTTCGATGCCTGGCGATGTCGATAATGAAGGGGTAAGGCAATACATCCGCATTGATCGGGTGGTCTATAGCGATGGCTCACATCCTGTGGGTGATGATCCATGGCCCACTGAAGCTGATGGCAATGGCAAGTCTTTATTTCGAATCAATAATGGCGCCTATGGCAATGATGTCTCTAACTGGAAAGCTGAAATGCCAACTCCAGAGAACTAACAGATAGTTTGGATATGATTTTATAATTTTGCATTTCTATTACTAGCATATACTAGTAATAGAAATGCTGGATCGTGTCAGAATTGTTATCTGATTGTCTTATATTTTAGGTTTCCATCCGGATTCATATTGTCTGGACCAGAGCTTTTGGGCCTTGGGATTGTCAATAATATGACCATTGGAAGGATCGCAATATACCGTGGTGCCGCTGCGCTGGGCAATATTACCCAACTGGCAGAGCAGAACGCTCTTATGGCCTTCAGCGACAGGTGAGTTTAATTTGTTCTTACCTAAAATAGCGGTGAGGAAGTTAGCCGAATGGCTTGAACCCAGTCCCGGATCGACAGTGTTGGTGGCATCAGTGTTTTTGGTGCCTGACCCGACTTCTTTGATTTTTTTGCTCTTGGCATCAAAGACAGTGTAGCTGTCGGTAAGATAATGGATAGCCCCTTTGTCGCCATAGATAATTACGCCACGCCCACCGCCAAGTGGATTGTAGGTGTTGCAGCTCATGCCTTCCCAGGTAATCATCTTTTTCTCTTTGAATTCAATTGAATAATTTTGACTGTCATAAGCGGCCCAGTCATCCTGATCAACATAATGGAATCTGCCACCAGCAGAGACTACCTTAGTGGGAAAATCTAGTTCCAATGCCCAGCGTGCGACATCAACTTCATGGGTAGCATTATTCAACGATTCACCGGTACCCCAGTTCCAGAACCAGTGCCAGTTGTATGGATGGACATTGCTGCGATAGGCTGTGCGTGGGGCAGGGCCTTGCCAGAGGTCCCAGTCAAGATAATCAGGGACAGTGATTTCTTTGCCATAACCGATAGGGGCCCGGCCATTAGCATACCAGGTTTTGGCGGCATAAGCTCTGCCGATAATCCCGTCTTTGATTTCCATGATCATCTGGTTGGCAATGGCCATTGAACGACGCTGATTACCCATCTGGACAAGTTTGCCATATTTTTTCTGGGCGGCAATAAGTAGCTCGCCTTCTGCGGGGTTGTGACTGCATGGTTTTTCAACATAAACATGCTTACCGGCTTTGAGTGCTTCGATAGCCATCGGTGCATGCCAGTGATCTGGCGTTGCAATGACAACAGCGTCGATATCTTTGTCGGCAAGAGCTTTGCGGAAATCTTTAAGCTTTGCAGGTTTTTTACCCTGTGCTTTTTCGACAGTTTCAACGGCACTATCAAGGTAGCGGCTGTCGACATCAACTACGTATTTAACTTCGCAGTTTTTATCAGATGCGAATTCCTGAGCTAATTGCTTGCCACGACTGTGGATGCCTATAACTGCAACAACAACTTTATCGCTGGGGTCAGCGCCAAATAACTTATTATTACCAGCGGCCAGAGCTAAACCAGCAGCGCCGGCTGTTTTGATAAAATATCTTCTATTAATATTATTCATAATTATGCCCTTTTGTTTTAGTCCAATTCTTTAATTTTAATACTTCTGAAATAAACGGTGTCACCATGGTCTTGTAATAGAATATTACCCAGATCAGCTTCTCCAAACGCAGGCCATTTACTGTATTTACTATAAGCAACAAGGGCCCGCCACATGTGGGTGCGACGTTCATATTCAACGACTTTGGTACCGTTGAGCCAATGTTCGACATGATCACCTTTGACGATGATATGAGCGGTATTCCAGTCATAAATGCGTGGTTTTTTATTTTCGGCGGTCATCAAATCATAAAGCGAACCAAGTGTACGATTGCCATTGACTCCCATTTTTGCATCAGGGTGAAATTCGTCATCGAGAATCTGGAATTCACAACCAATAGCAGACCCGGTGCCTTTGTTCAGGCTGCAATCGACAAAATATTTAATACCGCTATTTGCGACTTTAGTGAATTTGAAATCGACTTTCAGCTCAAAATTGCCATATTGTTTTTTGGTTACGATATCGCCGCCATTGGCTGATTCAGCTCCACCAGATTTGAAAACAGTCATAACGCCATCGTTAATGCCCCAACCTTTTGCAGGGAAATCAGCCGTTTTGGCTCCGCGCCAGCCATCGGTAGTTTTTCCATCCCAAAGGAGTTTCCAGCCACAGGCTTTTTGTGGATTAGAAATGAAATTATGTTTTTCGGTATTGATTACCGCGATAGTCGACTTAGTCGCAAATTTTTCAGGGTTTTCAGTGATAATGTGAATGTTTTTCCATTGGATAGTTTTACCTTCCAGGGATTTATTGTTGCCGATGCCATGGACTTGCAAGGCAATAAAGCCGCGGGCGGTCATATTGTCAACCAGATTAGCACAAGGGATGCCGTTAATAAAAGTGCGGATTTCATTACCGATAGCTTCAACACGATATTTATTCCATTGGCCATTGCGAAAAGCTTTACGTCCTGCTTCATTATTTTTCAGGTCATAAAGCCAGCCACGATTAGCTTCTTCATATATTCCGCCTGAAAAAGCGCGGTCGCTGGTATCGCATTCTACCTGATAGCCATGGACACGGCTGTTATTGTATTCTTTATAGCTTTCGCTGCGGAATTGCACACCGGAATTTAGACCTTCAGCACATTTCATTTCAAATTCGAGAATAAAATCCCCATAAGTTTCTTTTGAGCAGAGGAAACTATTAGCCGAATTGGTTACCGAAGTGCCGACAATAACGCCATCTTTAACCTGATATGTAGCTTTGCCATTGATCTGTTGCCATCCATCAAGGGTTTTGCCATCGAATAGAGGTTTCCAGGTCGGCTCCTGGGCCATAATCATCTGCGTTAGGCCAAGAACTAAAAAGGCAGCTATTAATTTTCTCATGGTAAATTCTCCAAAAAAGTATGAAAATTATCTTAAATCAATACATCACTATATTTATATTTCTTAAATAAACATTATTAGTATCGATGTCAAGAGATATGATCTTTCTTGACGCAAAATGGTGTGCGGTTACCATTGGTTGTCGCAATTTGACTTGACAGTTCAATTTTACAATAAAATTTATAATTATTTTACCGAAGCTTACTCAGTTTTTATTGAAACATAACATTATATGAGAATATTAAACTTTAATAGCGACTACTGCAGTTGTTTTTCGCGTAATGTGTTGTTATAAATACTTTTATGTCGGTAATAGTTTTGGTATGTTCCTAATTTACCTTTACTTTACAATTAGGCTTGCCAATTTGTAAATTTAACTGTAACATACCTGTCTTGTAACCATTAATCAGCACAAATTAGATATTCAAACCGGGTTTAGTCGCTCAATGCAGGCTTGCCGGGTATTAACCACAGCGAGAGAAAAATATGTGGCGCCATATTGCCAAACGCTTGATAATCTACCCTATGTTACTCTGGACGGTTTATACCGTTACCTTTTTGATGGCTATCGTAGCGCCAGGTGAACCTTTTAAACAGAGTGAACGAAATATTGACGCAAATCTGCAAAATGCTCTGCTGGCTCAATATCATGCGGATAATAACTGGAATTTCTACTGGTATTATCTCGGTAATCTTTTTAATCCCATTGATGCTTATAAAGGTGAAGGCCCATTAGTAGACCTGGGTCCATCATGGGACAACAGGGATTGGAACTGTAATACTATTATCGCTGAATCATTTCCTGTCTCAGCTGGCCTGGGGCTGACATCTATGATGATAGCCTGTCTGATAGGCATTCCCGTAGGGGTACTTGGTGCCGTCAAACGCGACAGTATTTTTGATCACGGTTCATTGGCTCTGGCTTTGATAGGTATATCTTTGCCGACTTTTGTGACCGGGATTTCATTATTGATTCTGTTTGCGATATTTTGGGATGTATTGCCGGTAGGGGGCTGGGGTACTGTTAAACAATTGATATTACCGGCGATAACATTGTCTTTGCCATTCACCGCTTATATCGCTCGACTAACCCGTTTGGGGATGCTGGACATTCTTGAATCTGATTATATTCGTACAGCTCGAGCCAAGGGTTTAAGTGAACAAACGGTTATCTGGAAACACGCACTTAAGAACGCATTTTTGCCTGTTCTAAGTTTTTTAGGCCCGGCGACTGCTGGAATTATGACAGGTTCTTTCGTGGTTGAAAGCATTTTCAATATTCCTGGCATTGGTCAACATTTTGTCAATGCCGTTCTTAGCCGTGATCGTACACTTATTTTAGGTACCGTTCTGGTATTTTCCACTTTAATCATATTTTTCAATCTTCTGGTTGATATTACTTATTCGCTGATTGATCCAAGGATCGAGGTGGACAAAGCATGACAGAGGCATCAGCAAAAATTAAAAATGTCGATCTGGAAATCGCTCCAGAAGCAACCAAGCCCCAATCCCGTTCCTGGCGTCGTTTCAGGAGAAACAAGCCAGCGATGCTGTCGGTTTGGGTTTTAGGAATTATCATATTTCTGTGTATGGCTACTTTATTCATAAGTGTCAATCAATACGACCATCAACAACTGGAACTTACCAGTACCGCTCCGACAATGGATTCATCAAAGCTTGATAGAGTTCTGGACCCAGAGACCAAGGTCTGGCGTGAAAAATTCGCCCCGTTTGGCTATGATTCTCTCGGAAGAAACCTGCTGTGGCGGTCTTTGTTTGGTGGAATGGTAAGTCTTGGTATTGGATTAGCTGCCGCTATTATTTCGGTTTCAATTGGTACTGGCTGGGGTCTGATCGCAGGCTGGTATGGCGGAAGAATTGATAATATTATGATGCGGACGGTTGACATTCTCTATGGCTTACCGTATATTCTGCTGGTCATTTTGTTCAAGATCGCTTTTGAGCCCCAACTCATTAAGATCGTGGGCGAAAAACATGAAAAAATTGCGAATGTAATTATACTTTTTGTAGCCATCGGTGGTATAAGTTGGCTGACAATGGCACGTGTAATTAGAGGACAGGTTATGTCATTGCGCAGTCAGCCTTTTATCGAGGCTGCCAGAGCACAGGGGTTGCCTACTTCCAGAATTATGCTCAAGCACTTGTTGCCAAACCTTTTAGGACCTATTATTGTTTATGCCACCTTAACGGTTCCGCAGGCTATTTTGCAGGAATCTTTTTTGAGTTACCTTGGCATAGGCATAAAACCGCCGGTGCCAACCTGGGGCTCACTTGCCTCTGAAGCTGTCAAAGCCGTTAATACCGTCGATAGCTTCTGGTGGATGATAACTTTCCCATGCGTTATGCTGGGCTTGACTTTATTGTGTTTGAATTTTATAGGCGATGGCCTCCGCGACGCCTTTGACCCAAGAACCAAGAAAAAAGGATAAACCAATGACAAAAGCGACAAAATTATTATTGTCAGTTTTGTTAATGATGACTGTGGCTTTATTTGGCTGTGGTAAGGATGATGAGATAGATGAATATGATCCTTCGCAGGATGAGTTACTCAATCCTGAAGTAATGTTTGAACCTGCTCCAGCAGATTTAAGCAAAATCGATATGAATAAAACTCTGGTAGTTCAAATTACCGGATCGCCTAAGACCCTTAATCCTTTGTTCCAGTCTTCTCTCTATGAAATGATGGCTGGGCTTTTGATATATGATGGATTTTTTAATCTGGACAACCAGCTTCAGCATTATATCAATCCCGATGTTATTGACATGGCTGGATTGCCGGAAGAATATCAAAAAAATATTTACCGCGTTGTTCCTGGTTCAGTTAATTTTCCGGGTTATACAGAATCTGAAGACCATAAAACTATTACTATCAAGCTTCGTGAAGATCTCAAATGGCATCCGGCAACTTTATTGCGTGAAGCATGTAAGAAAAATCCTGAGCTCAAAGATATTCAATGGACCGAACAGGATGATAATATGCCTGTTACCGCTCATGATGTAGTTTATTCGTGGCAAAGAATTCTCAGTGATAAAGTTCCGGCTCAAACCATAAAGCCGACCGTTAGTGAAGTTGTCGAATGTGTCGCTCTTGATGATTACACGGTTAAGTTTGTTTTGAAAGAACCTATAGCTACCCGGTTGGATAATGTCAGTCTCAGTGATTGTATTATCCCTAAGCATATTTTTGAAAAGGGCGAAGAGAATTGGCCAAATCTTCAAACCGGTCCTTATTATTCTCTGCTTGGCAGGTATCCAATTGGATTTGGCCCCTATAAATTTAAGGATTGGGTAGAACAACAGGAATTTTCTTTTGAACGCTGGGATAACTATAAAGGCAAACAGGTTTACATAAAAGAATTCAAGTTCAAAATTGTTCCTGACCCAGCTATGGCTTTATTGCAGTTCAAGACTGGAAATATTGATATTATTCGAGTCATGACCCCCAAACAGTTTGTTAAAGAAACCAGAGATAAAAAGTTCAAAACCTATGGCTATAAATATACCATGCCTGAATGGGGTTATAGCTATTTTGGCTGGAATATGGATGGTATGAATAATCCATTTTTCAATGATAAAACCGTTCGGCGTGCTATGGCTTATGCGATGAACCGTGAATTACTCAACAAAAAGAAGTTGTATAATCTTCCAGGGCTTTGCAGTGGGATATATCACCCTACGGCATGGATGGCTTCTCAAGATGTTACCCCGGTTCCTTATGATATCGAAAAAGCAAAAGCATTGCTTGATGAAGCTGGCTGGATAGTTAATCCTAAAGACGGTTGGAGATATAAAGATATTGAATATGCTATAGTCGAAAAAACTATTGTTAAAAAAGATGATAAAGGAATCGAAACTGAGTCTAAATCGAAGGTCAAACACTATTTACTGGATAATCAGGATTATGTATGTGTGAAATACGTTGTTGTCGAGAAGACTGATACAAAAGTAAATGATCAAGAGGATAAGGCCGAGACTAAATCCACGAAGAAACACCTTCTGCTGAATGATGAAAAGTATGTCTGTAATGAAAACGAAGAGATTGTAGAAACCGGAACCGAAGTTGTTTTGGATACCGGAACCGAAAATCGTAAATTTGAATTTTCTCTTACTGTTCCTAATGGGACAGGTGCCGCTTCTGCTACCGCGGTTTTATTCCAGTCTGATCTACTGAAAATTGGCGTAGATATGAAATTGAGAATGCTTGAATGGTCTAGCTTTATGCAGCGATGCCTGAACCATGAAGTTCAGGCCTGGCAAGCTGGATGGGGGGCAGGTACCGACCCGGATGGCTCTAGAAACCTCTGGATGACCGACCAGTATGAAGAAGGACGCAATTATGGTGGGTATTCCAACCCTAGAATTGATGAATTGCTCGAAATGGGGAAAAAAGAATTTGACCGTGAAAAAAGAGCCAAAATTTATGCTGAAGCCCATAAGATTATTTTTGAAGATCAGCCTTATGTCTTTTTGTATAACACGCCATCGCTTTCAGCGGTCAGCAATAAGCTCAGAGGTATTACTGAAAACTATTTTGGTGTTCTTCGTGGCGATCCGGGCATGAGAGGCTTTTGGTTCCCAAAAGAAGATAGTGAATAAAAACTGAGCAGAATTTATTGATTTGGAAAGAACAATATGTTTACTTATATTCTAAAACGCATTCTTTTAGCAATACCTACTTTGTTTGGTATTACGGTTATCATTTTTTCGATAACTCATTTAGCTCCAGGTGACCCGGCTCAGATTGCTTCACAATCTGCTGGGGGACAAATGAGTTCGGAAATGAGCCAGCGTGTCTATGAAGAACTAAAAAAACAATATCATCTTGATAAGCCTATTACGACGCAATACTGGTATTGGCTTGCCGGTGATGGCGAAAGAACCAAAGGCATTATCCGTGGTGATTTTGGCTCGTCGATGAGTCCTGACAACAGGCCGGTTATTGACAAAATTAATGAAAGACTCTGGCCTACAATGTCTCTGGCAATGTTGGCCATTGGCAGCAGTATTGTCTTTGGCATTCCAATTGGTATCATGGCAGCTACGCGAAGAAATGGAATATTTGATAAAGTTTCAAGTACAGTTCTCTATGGCTTATATTCAGTTCCAAGTTATGTAATGGCCTGGCCTTTAATTTTAATTTTTGCAGTTAAACTCGAATGGCTACCTTTTCAGAACATGGTTTCCGATAATCATGAAGAACTATCATCTATGGATAAAATTTTTGATTTAGCCAAACATTATGTTTTGATTACAGTTTGTTCAACTTATGGATCATGGGCTTTTTATTCTCGTTTTGTTCGTCAGAATATGCTTGAAGTTCTTCAGCAGGATTATATTCGTACCGCTCGTGCCAAAGGTCTTGATGAAAGAACTATCACAATAAAACATGCTTTTCGCAACACTTTAATTCCGGTTGCAACTTTGCTTTCAATGACCCTTCCTGCTCTTATTGGCGGTTCGGTTATTCTCGAAAATATCTTTAACTGGCCAGGTATGGGACGCTTGTTCTTTGAAAGTATGATGCAGCGTGATTTTGCTACCATTATGGCTTTGTCAACTATCTCAGCTGTTCTTATTATGACCGCTATTCTGCTAGCCGACCTTACTTACGCACTTGTTGATCCGAGGGTTAAATATGACTGATAGTCAAAATAAAACATTAAAAGCTAAAAAATCTGAAGGCTATATAGCCAGCATTTGGCGGCGTATGAAACGCAATAAACGTGCAATGCTTGGTCTGACTTTTGTTGTTTTTATGCTTATTGTTGCGTTACTAAGCCCTTTGATTGCTAATAATAAGCCTATCCTCTGTAAATACAAAGGCCAACTGTATGCGCCGGGGATTGTTGAGGTTTTTCAGTCACGAGGCTATGGCCATCACTGGATAAAAAAGTCCGAGCCCTTTAATCAGCCTAGCTTTGATATCAGAGAAGCTCTGAAGCAGGATAAAATTGATAATCCTGACGATTCCTGGGCTCTTTGGCCTGTCATACCGTATGGCGAACTTGAAATTAATGAGGATGTTGCCTGGCCATGTCCGCCATCGAAAGTTCATTTGATGGGTTGTGATGGCATGGGACGTGATCTGGCTGCCCGTATGGTCCATGGAACCAGCGTTGCTGCCCAGGTTGGCTTTATATCTATGGGCATTGCCGCATTGATTGGAATTATCGTCGGTGGGGCTGCCGGTTACTGGGGCGGTTGGGTTGATATCGCAATTTGCCGTATTATCGAAATTGTAATGTGCTTCCCGGTTTTCTTCCTGATTTTAACTATTATGGTTTGGCTTGAACCAAGCATTAATAATGTGATGATTGTATTGGGGCTTACCCGTTGGACCGGTATTGCTCGTTATACTCGTGCGGAGTTCATCCGCCATCGCAATTCCGATTATGTTCTGGCAGCCCGATCTCTTGGCATTGGCCATATCCGTATTATGTTCCGCCATATCCTGCCAAATTCTTTGGCACCGGTTATGGTTACTCTTACTTTTGGTATTGCCGGTGCTATTATGACCGAAGCTGGCCTTAGTTATCTTGGCTTTGGTGTGCAGCCGCCATCACCATCCTGGGGCAATATCCTCAGAATGGCTGCGGATCCCGATTATGTCAGAAACGCACCTTACCTCATGGTGCCGCCTTGTGTATGTATTTTCTTGGCGGTACTCAGTTACAATTTAGTTGGCGATGCTTTACGTGACGCAATTGACCCTCGTTTAAGGAATGCTGGATAATGACTGATAAACCAATATTATCGATCAAAGATCTTTATGTACAATTTAACACCGAAGAGGGCACTGTCCGCGCCGTTAATGGCGTTTCTTATGACTGCTACAAAGGCAAAACCTTAGCGGTCGTGGGCGAGTCAGGCTGTGGCAAGAGTGTTACCGCTATGTCGATCCTGAGACTGATCCCCATGCCACCGGGACAATTTACCGGTGGCCAAATCATGTATGAAGGTGAAGATGTCCTGAAAATGCCTGACAATAAAATGCGGCATATTCGCGGCAATGAAGTTGCGATTATCTTTCAGGAACCGATGACCGCCCTTAACCCGGTTTATACCATTGGCCAACAGATCATCGAAGCCGTTGAGCTGCACCTGGGTAAAAAAGGTCCCGCTGCTCGTCAACACGCCATGGACATGCTCGTAAAAGTAGGTATATCCGCCCCGGAACAGCGTATCGATGCTTATCCGCATCAGCTCTCTGGCGGCATGCGTCAACGTGTGATGATCGCGATGGCTTTATGCTGTGATCCGGCACTGCTTATTGCTGATGAGCCAACTACTGCTCTGGATGTAACCATTCAGGCCCAGATTCTGGACCTTATCAAAGACCTGCAGAATACCAATGGCATGAGTGTTATTCTTATCACTCATGATTTAGCAGTCGTAGCTGAAAATGCTGATGATGTCTGTGTTATGTATGCTTCCAAGGTTGTAGAGCAAACTGATGTTCATAAGACTTTTGCCCGACCTTTGCATCCATATACCAAGGGCCTGTTACATTCTCTGCCTCGCATGGACCTCAAGCTCGAACGCCTGGAAGTTATTCCCGGTTCGGTGCCCAATCCGTTGCATTTCCCGACTGGCTGTAAGTTCCATCCGCGTTGTCCTTATTGCAAAGATGACCCTCAATGCAAAACTCAGGAGCCTATCCTGGAAGAAGCCGAAAAAGACCACTGGGTGGCATGCTGGAAAACCAAAGAAATCCAGGCTGAACTTGATAAGAATAAATAATCGATACGAATATATAACTGGAGTAACGCCATGACAACTAACGGCGATTTAATCAAAGTTGAAAATCTTAAAACCTGGTTCCCGATTCGCAAGGGCCTGTTCTCAAAAGTTGTCGCCAACGTTAAAGCTGTTGACGATGTGTCTTTTGCGATCAAACCCGGTAAAACTCTGGGCATGGTAGGTGAATCTGGCTGTGGTAAAACCACCGTGGGCCGTACCCTGTTGCGTCTGATCCCTCAAACTGCTGGCAAGGTCACTTTTGAAGGTAAGGACGTTTTTACCCAGACTTCTAGTGATATGCGTGAATTACGCCGTGACATGCAGATTATCTTTCAGGACCCTTATGGCTCACTGAACCCGCGTATGACCGTTGGCACTATCGTTGGTGAAGCTCTGAAGGTTCATGGCATCGCCAGAGGTCAGGAATTGCAGAATCGTACCGTCGAACTTATTAGAAAAGCCGGACTCGATCCTGAATATATCAATCGTTATCCGCATGAATTTTCCGGTGGTCAACGCCAACGTATCGGTATTGCCAGGGCTTTGGCTCTGAATCCTAAATTTATCGTTTGTGATGAACCGGTATCGGCTCTTGACGTTTCGATTCAGTCCCAGATTATTAATCTGCTACAGGATCTTCAGGACGAATTTAACCTGACTTATCTGTTTATTGCCCATGATTTAGCGGTTGTCGAACATATTTCCGATTATGTCGCGGTGATGTATCTCGGCCGTATCGTTGAATATGCTAAAGCCGAAGAGCTTTATGCCGATCCCAAGCATCCCTACACTATGGCCTTGCTGTCGGCTATCCCCCAGCCAGACCCCATTCGCAAAACTAAACGTATCAAACTGCAAGGTGAAGTGCCATCTCCGGTTAATCCGCCATCGGGATGCCCGTTCCACCCCCGCTGTCATAAAGCTATCGATCGTTGCAAAACTGATATTCCGGTTTTGGAACAAAAGGGCAGCGACCCCGAACATACCGCAGCTTGCTGGGTAACAAAATAATATCCATTAAATACTAAAACAAAAAAGGCGTGAAAGTGTTATCTTCCACGCCTTTTCTAAATTTAAAGTTTTATTTACTTATCTTTTTCTGCGTCTTAGAAGGCTCATACCGCCCAGACCAAGCATAATCATTGTAGCTGGTTCAGGAACAGTTTCTGTTGCAAAGCGAACTTCGCCTAAGCCATAGCGGTCGCCGCCAACATATTCATCAATATAATTAGGGCTTGTTCAATAAATCACAAGTTATTTATTGCAAAAGGTTTATGATTTAAATAGAATACTTCAGGTGAACGA
>JAEIOG010000200.1 GCA_016342495.1 Phycisphaerae bacterium | reverse complement strand
TGGTAAACTTTAATATATTGGTTAACGTTAAAGGGATAAAAGACAAGCAGGATGCTTGTCCTACTTGACCTTGGCCCTGGCTTATGACGTTCTGGCTGATGCAGCGCCCAACGGGTGCTAGGCGCACGGCCCACTCTTTCAAATGAGTTATAATGCCAATGTTCTATTTGACCTGTGTCCCCAGCGCCTGACATTCAGGCTGATGCAGGTGGTAAACTTTAATATATTGGTTAACGTCAAAGGGATAAAAGACAAGCAGGATGCTTGTCCTACTTGACCTTGGCCCTGGCTTATGACGTTCTGGCGGATGCAGCGCCCAACGGAAGCGACAAACCCACCATCCAGTGATCCTTATGTGAGCAGTGTCCAGCTTCAAGCTGGGTGGGTGCAGCTTCAAGCTGGCTAGAGTTGGCCGGCGGGTCGGATTTCGGTGCCTTTCATTCTTTTGAGGCCATCGCCGAGCTGGTTGCGGGCGGTTTCGGCCAGCTTTTGCAGTTTGGCGACTATTTCGGGATATTTATCGATAACATTATTCTTTTCTTCGATGTCAGTATCCAGATTATACAATGACAGCTCTATTTTACCCTGAGCATAAGGGCCCGGGAATCCATCTTTGCCGGGCTGGACCCCTAGATAAGAGCGATGCTTGTGAGGCAGAATCAGTTTCCATGGCCCTTGTCTGACGCATTGGAGTTGATTGCCATAATAGTAATAAAATTCTTTGCGTGGCTCGGCAGTTTTATCGCCTTTGAGCAATGGCAGAATGCTTATGCCATCAATTTTATTCTTGGGTAGCTTTGCCCCGGTAATTTCGGCAAGAGTCGGGAGAATATCTAAAGTTGCGGTAAGTTTAGCGCAGGTTGTCCCGGCAGGTATCACACCTGGCCAGCGCATAATGCAGGGTGTTCTGGCCCCGCCTTCGAACATGGTGCCCTTGCCCTCACGTAGAGGTTTGGCCGAGCCGGCATGATTGCCGAAGTTCAGCCATGGCCCATTATCGGTGGTGAATATAACCAGGGTATTATCATCGATACCGGAATCTTTCAGGGCCGCCATGATCTGACCGGTAGACCAGTCAATTTCCATCATGACATCGCCATAGAGACCCTGCTGGCTTTTGCCACGGAATTTAGCTGAAACGCCAAGGGGGATATGGGGCATCGAATGGGCCATATAAAGGAAAAAAGGTTTGTCCTTATTAGCTTTGATAAACTTAACTGCCCTTTCGGTATAACGGGTGGTTATGGTGTCCTGATCAGCTAAGGTTTTGATTTCGGCGACTGTTTCATTATCTTCGATAAGTGGCAGAACCGGATAGCGGATTTTGTTGCCCCTGGTTGCCGGTGTACCATCAAAATCAACCGGCCACATATCATTGGAATAAGGTATACCGAGATATTCATCAAATCCATGTTGAAGGGGCAGGAACTTTTTATGATGACCCAGATGCCATTTGCCGACCATGCCGGTGGCATAACCTTTTTGCTTGAGCATTTCGGGGATGATGGTCTCATCGGCATTGATGCCGTGTTTGGCGGCAGGATTTAAGGCGCCTAAGATACTGACCCGGTTAGAATAACAGCCAGTCATCAGCGCTGCCCGGGAGGCACTGCAGACCGCCTGGGAGACATGGAAGTCAGTAAATTTCATGCCCTCGGCGGCAAGTTTGTCATGATTGGGGGTTTTGAAACCTTCGGCACCGAAAACCCCGACATCGGCATAACCCTGATCATCAGTGAAGATTAAAACAATATTGGGAAGCTTTGGCCCTTTGGCCAGTGCAGCTTTATTGCCATTTACACCCGGTAAAACAGCGGCGGCCAGGGACATACCGGCAACTTTTAGAAATCCGCGACGATTAACTTTTTGTGAAACCATATCATTATCCTTTATTTATTAATTAAAAGTGTCATGCTTATTTAGTTTTTTTCATGATAGGCGTTTGGCCTTCATTAGTCTGGGGTTTACCGGGTGTGCTGCGGCCATTGTCAACGTATTGCTGCAATAATGCAGTTAAGCGTTTGACCACATCAGGGTGTTTATCCTGGAGATTATGCTTTTCGGCGATATCTTTACTTAAATCATAAAGCTGAACCGGTGGCAGACCTTCGGTTGCTTTGCCGGGACGAGGTGCTGACCAGCCGCCAGAACCGCCGCAAAGCTCCAGTTTCCATTTGCCCTGCCGGATTGAAAAGCTGCCATTGATAGAATGATGTACGGTAGCTTCGCGCACCGGACCAGTAGCGGTGCCCAATAAGTTTGGAAGCATGCTGACACTGTCTTCTGCGGCATTATCAGGAATTTCTACATTGAGGATATCAGCGCAGGTGGCCATCAAGTCTACAAGACAGGTGGTATCATTACAATGAGAGCCGGCCTTGACCGCAGCAGGCCAGCGGAGGATAAATGGAATGCGATGACCGCCTTCATAAATGTCGGCTTTATGGCCACGAAACTTATAACTGGGATTATGATCTTTGGCCAGCATTTCATCAATCTTCGCTGCCGGTGAACAACCGTTGTCAGCAGTTAAGATAATGATGGTATTTTCTTTTACACCGCTGTCATCTATTGCTTTGGTTATCCGACCAATACAGTCATCGACAAGCATGACAAAATCACAATAGGGATTGATGCCGCTTTTGCCCTGAAATTCCTTGGTAGGCAAGATAGGAGTATGCGGCGATGGCAAAGGCAGATATAGAAAGAATGGTTTACCGGTTGTGGCTCTTTCCTTGATATATTTTGCGCCACGGCGGGCAAAGTTAGGTGTGACATCTTCATGATGAAAGTCAGAAGCGGTCGGGCCTTTTCTCCACCAGCCATATTTATCCTTACTTTCTGTTTCACGATCCGGCTGAGCTGTGGCTTTACCGTTTTGGACATAGACATAAGGCGCCATATCCAGTGAACCGCAATGGGCATAATAATAATCAAAGCCATTGACATCGGGGCCATTGGTGACCGGGCCGGTAAAATCAACATCGGTTAACTTAGAAGACTTCTTAGTCCAGTCCCAACCCAAATGCCATTTACCGATACAGGCAGTATAATAACCATTATCCCGGAGTAAATCTGCGACAGTCATTCTATCAGGATCAATAAGGTGAGTGGAATAGCCACCAAGGACGCCATTTTTTAATCTGGATCGCCAGTTATAACGACCAGTCAACAAGCCATAGCGAGTAGGTGTACAAACCGATGAACTGGAATGGGCATCGGTAAAGATCATGCCTTCCCGGGCAATTTCATCCATATTAGGAGTCTTAACCTTGGAATTTTCATTCAAACAGGACAAATCACCATATCCCATATCATCACAAAGGATATAAACGATATTGGGCTTTTTAATATTCGGTGTCTTCTTGATTGAACAACCAGTAAAACCAGACAATGCCGCCATTCCGGCTGCCATAGTACAATTCTTGAGAAACTCTCTACGCTTCATATAAGACTCCTGTGTGAATAAATTGAAACAAGATCATCATAGATATAAAAGCCATCTACTGTGAAAAACCGCTTTAGAACAATACCGGTCTGGAAAACAGCTGCGCACTAAATAACAAACTTCTTTCCATATAACATATCTTATTGTATTTTAAGAAAATATTCAACAATTAGAAAGTTTTTATGTGCAAATTAACTAATAAATTATCGGCTATTAAATCTATATTCAAACCATCGATCCCAGACATAAAAAAAGGTATCATGCCATATCGACACAATACCTTTTAGATACATCTTTCTATGCTGCAATCGGCAACACCCTGTCATATTAACGACAAAGGTCAGCTTTAACTGTTACATTATGCTTGTGAGCATATTCAACAACTTCTTTAGTCTTTGATACATTAACATCAAAAGGATCATGAGAAGCATCTATCATAACTGAAGTGAAACCATCATCTACACAGGTTTTACATATATCAACTGACCAAAGCCCATGAAAAAAAGCCATGACAGAATGACTCTGACATGGCTTTGTTTTTTTATAAACTATCTATTATAGTTTGCCGGTAGCGTTTAGGCTATCGCATGCTTCTACAATGCGAGCAACCATGCTTTCCTGAGCTTTACGAAGCCATGCGCGTGGGTCGTAGAACTTCTTATTAGGCTTATCTGCACCTTCAGGATTACCAAGCTGACCTTGAAGATAATCTTTATTTTCATTATAGAAATCAAGAACACCCTTCCAGGTTGCCCACTGAGTATCTGTATCGATATTCATTTTAATAACGCCGTAAGAGATAGCTTCTTTGATCTCTTCCTTACTTGAACCAGAACCACCATGGAATACGAAGTCTAGTGGGTTATCACCAAGGTTGAACTTCTTAGAAACTTCTGCCTGAGAATCACGCAGGATAGTTGGAGTAAGTTTTACATTACCTGGCTTGTAAACACCATGAACATTACCAAAAGAAGCCGCAACTGTGAAGTTAGGACTAATTTTAATCATTTTTTCATAAGCATAAGCAACATCAGCAGGCTGAGTGTAAAGCTTGGATTCATCCATATCAGAGTTATCTACACCATCTTCTTCGCCACCAGTACAACCCAGCTCGATTTCCAGAGTCATATCGATCTTAGCCATACGCTCCAGGTATTTGCAGCTGATTTCAATGTTTTCTTCCAGAGTTTCTTCTGAAAGGTCAAGCATATGTGAAGAAAATAGTGGTTTGCCAGTTTCAGCATAGAACTTTTCGCCTGCATCTAACAGGGCATCGATCCAGGGCAGCAGCTTTTTAGCAGCATGGTCTGTGTGGAGGATTACAGGAACACCATAAGCCTGGGCAACAGTGTGAACGTGCTTAGCACCAGAGATAGCGCCAAGAACTTTACCATTATCACATGTTTTACCAGCAACAAAGTTGGCACCACCATTAGAAAACTGAATGATTACAGGAGCCTTAGCCTTTGCTCCAGCTTCCATAACAGCATTACAAGAGTCTGTTCCAACGCAATTAACTGCAGGAAGTGCGAAACCATTTGCTTTGGCATAAGCAAAAACTTTTTGCACGTCTTCACCAGAAACTACGCCTGCTTTTACAATATCTAGGATACTCATATTTTTCCTCTATTAAGTAAGTTAATAAAATTGATTAAATACAACAAACTTGGAGCATTATACCCGAAAAAATTATTAATGCAAAACTAAACCAGTAAACCTCCAGGGCAACCGCATCTAAATTCCTAATAATTTTTTCAGATAATCTTCATCCCAGCCTGCGTTTTTGCGTTTGGA
>JAEIOG010000021.1 GCA_016342495.1 Phycisphaerae bacterium | reverse complement strand
GTTGAATAGGAGTTTATGCGAGCGCAATAAAAAACCTGCGGTTCTATGCGAACCGCAGGAATGGGCGATACAGGACTTGAACCTGTGACCTCCTGGATGTCGACCAGGCGCTCTAGCCAACTGAGCTAATCGCCCGCTAGAGAAAGAATACTTTAGCGATTAAAAAACAGGCTGTCAATAATTTTTATGGAGTTTTTGAAAATAAAATAAGATTATTGTAGTATGTTTAACCTCAAGTAGTTTTATGGTAGTTTTGTGTAGTTTTAGATATTTATTACTATAATATAAATTATATAAATTATATAAAAGTGTGCCATAAGAAATGGCGATAATAAATATAGCGAAAATATTTTGTTAACTATGATAAAGAATATAAATGGAAAATAATACAGTACAAAACATTAATAAACGTCAGGCCTGCTATCAAGTTGGTTATATTCCGGTTCCTCTGCTTTGTGTACCGCCGAAACTACTGGTGGATTTTGAATTATATATAGCAACAAGTAACGGTTATAGTTTGTATCGAGAAGCAAAACTGGGTTTTACCAAAGATGATTATAAACGTTTGCTGGATTCTGGAGTAGCATATGTTTATATTTCGGTCAAGCAGCATCAAAAATTTAATGAACGAATTGAGATGGTGTTATTAGACATTGTGCGAGATCCTCGAATACATCAGGAAAAGAAGGCAGAGATTCTCTATTCGACCAGTTTAGAGTTGGCTAATCAGTTAATGGAATCACCTCCTACAAAGAAACAAATAGATCAAACCAAGAATATTGCCCGTTCTTCAGTAGAAATGATAATGCAGGATGGCAATGCATTCAAACATTTATGCGAAATATCAAATCATGATTATTATACTGCTACGCACATGGTAAATGTATGTTCAAATGCAATATTTTTAGCTGGGAAGATGGGTGTTGATGATAAAAACACCTTGCAGAACCTTGGCATGGGCTCTATGCTGCATGATATAGGGAAGCTTTTTGTTCCAAATGAGCTGTTAAATGAATGTCGCAAGTTGACAGACGAACAATATAAAGTAATCCAGACTCATGTGGAAAAGGGCTATCAACATCTTAAATCGATAGGCGGGGTGCCAGAGGAAGCTTTGCAGGTCGCATATGAGCATCATGAACGATTAGATGGCAGTGGTTACCCTCGAGGGCTTAAAGGCAAAGAAATATCTTTTTTAGGACGTTTAGTTGCAATTATAGATACTTTTGAAGCGATGACAAGTGTACGGCCCTATCGAGAAAAGACTTTGTCGGTAGAAGAAGCCTTGGCGCATATAACAGGAGCGTCCGATAAATATGATGAAGTGTTATCGAAATGTTTTTCTGAGCATATTAAAAGGGTGATTTTTGGCAAATCAGAAGTGAAAAAGAGCATAAAAGGCTTTTCTATTGGCAAAGTTATGCCTGGTTCTGGAATAGATATGCGTCAGCATGAGCGGTATTTCTTTCGCATGCAGATTCGTGCCAGGGAATTGAGACAAGTCAGTAATCAACTGGAATTAGGGGCAGATGAAACAATTATTGTTCACAATATTTCTCGTTGTGGTGCTGGTTTATTATGTCCCAGAAAGAAAGAAACAGGCAATAATATATGTCTAACTTTACCAGTTGGTAATAATGAAGGGCTGATTAATGTTATTGCAAAGATAGTAAGGTGCGATAGTCATCATGATGGCTGGTTTACTGTTGGGGTAAAATTTATTAAAATCCGTGATGAGCAATTTATCAGTAAATTAAGGCAGATTGCATTTCTGCAAGAATCTACCCGTTATTGAGTGGTAAGGGTGGAGCTGTTCTTATATATCATGTCAGGTTTAATCCTCATAATCGTTAATTCTTAACGATTTTTTTCATTTATACTAAATTAAAATTTCAGTTATATTTGCATTTTAGTTGATTTATTTGCATATTTAATTGTAATCAAGCGTTGCACTAGAATGCATGGCCTGAGCTGAGTACCAGTGAAGCTCCTGACCTCGAACGCATAAACCAAAAAATATGTTTTCGGAGGGCAGGCTATGCTATTTCGGTCAAATCGTAAAGATGACAATTCAAATAACCGTAAACGTTTACGTTCACGCAGAAATCAATTCGTTCTTGAATCCTTAGACAAAAGAGTACTTTTAAGTGCCAGCACAGATTATCTGGGTGCTGTTGATTTTGTTGATGAGCAAGTTGAGCAACCTCAAGCAGATTTCTTTTTTGCTGATCCAGCTTTAAGCAATCTCTATGGAATGGATATCGAGGCTCAGATTGCAAATGATCATAATGAGATAATTTCGGAATCAGATGGTGTTTATACCATTCTTCCGGCAAGTGGTGTAAATATTCAGACTTTATATATAGATTTTGATGGTGCTCGAGTATATAACTCTCCTACAGATTTTTATCTTGGCAGTGCTTATCGTGACATTCCGGCTTATTCATTGACTAACCTGGGCTTTGCCGGGCAGGAACAGCAGTCGATTGATTATATAATGGAATTTGTCACCGAAGATTATGCCGCATATAATGTAGCAGTTACTGATATCAAGCCAACCAGCGGCAGTTATACAACATTACATGTTGGTGGTAGCGGGTGGTTTGAAAACACATCTTATATTGGCGTAGCGACGATGGATTATTTTAATTCATCGGAGTCAAATTATGGTTTTGCTTTTAGCGAGAGCCTGAGTTATTACGCCAATTACAGTCATGGTAACCTTGAAGTTTTTAGCGAATATTTAGCTAATTTAATTTCTCATGAAGCGGCCCATACTTTTGGAATGGGCCATGTGAATAATCCTGAAGCATTGATGAACCCTTATCTGGCACTTAACCCGGTAACCAGTTCATTTGGTTCAGATTCATCGCAGGATACTGAAACTTTAATGGGTAGATATGTAGGGTATAAAAACGGGGTTTCTGATGATTATGGTGATAGTATTGCTTCGGCTGAAGTGGTAACTGCCAATACTGTTATTTCAGGTATTCTTGAAGCTCGTGATGATTCAGATGCTTTTCGTTTTGTCGCCAATGCCAGCGGTGAAATGACAATTAATTTGGCAACAACGGATTTTGGTAATCTCAATGGCGTGCTGAATGTCTATAATAGCAATGGCCAGATGGTTGCGACTAATGATAATTATAATGGCAGTGTAGACCCGCAGGTCGAATTTGATGCAGTTGCAGCAGGAGTATATACTGTTGTGGTAAGCAGTTCAAGTGAGAATTCATCCGGGACATATACTCTGGCCCTGGGTGATATCGAATGTGGGCCTGAAATATCGATATGCGACAGTTGTGGACTGTCGGATGATATGAGCATGGATATGGGGACAGTGCAAACCGGTCAGCTGATAACAGAAGCTTTCACCGTCAGCAATAATGGTTCAGAAAATCTTATTGTAAGTGAAATACTGGTTCATGGCGATTTTGTGGTAGAAGCAGCCGAGGGTGGCAGTGGGGCCTTTATATTAGCCAATGGCCAAAGCAAAACTTTTAATGTTACATATAGCCCGGTAAGTCAGGGCATCGATAATGGAACAATTACCCTGATCAGCAATGATCAGGATTCTGCTTCTACAGTTATTACGGTTGCAGGTGAAGCGGTTGCTCGGCAAGGGGATATTTCAGCGGATTCAGCTGTAGATTTTGGCCAACTCAGCAGAAATGTCCAGGGCCAGCAAACCATAACTATAAATAATAATGGTACTCTGGATTTGACAATCAGTGACATTGCCCTTAGTGCACCTTTTGTGCTGGTAAGTGGTTTTGATGATACAGCTACAATTGCACCGGATGGGCAATTGGAAGTTGTAGTAAGTGTCAGCAGTCAATATCGTGGCGAAATTGATGGTTCAATGGTAATTAGAAGCAATGATCCCGATGAACCGGTTTCAACGGTTTCACTTGAAGCTCAGATTGTCGGGGGGGTCCTGGCAATCGAAGAACACTATCAGACAGTTAATGATGCCTCTATTGATTTTGATAATGTTTATATCGGTCAGAACATAACTAAAGCTGTTACATTGAAAAATGATGGTGATGATGTTTTGACAGTATCAGCTATAGATGTTAACAGCAATTTTGAGCTCGATAATGTTTTAACTATGGCTGATATTAATGATGATATTGTTTTACAACCGGGTGAAAGCTTAGATATAGAAGTCAGCTACAGCCCTGAACAGATAGAATCTATCAATGGTGCCATAACGATTACAACAGATAATATCGAATCACCAAACAGCACAATTACCTTAGCTGCTGATGGTGCTTCTGATCCGCTTTTAGTAACAGAAGCAGATGGCGCAGATGATGGGGTATTTGATGCTGGTAGAGTTCGTGTTGGTTCGGTCATTTATGTAAATGCCTGGACTTTGGAAAATGACGGCAATGAATTATTGACTATAGAATTGGCCGTTGGCCTTGGGAGTGGTGTGGCGATAAATGGCCCATCAACAATTATTCTTGCTCCGGGCCAGAGTTATGATGTTTCATTGAGATTGAACTGTTATGATGCCAGGGCTATTGGAAATACTGTTACGGCTACCGCATTGGAAAGTTCAAGTATAGCAACTCTTGATGTAGAAGGGCAGGGATATGCTTTAGTCAGCCGTGGCGATAAATATCGCTTTGTCGATCAGGATGGTGATCTGGTAACTGTTTCAATGTCAGGCGATGGCAGTGCTGAAGTTATGCTGGGTCAAATGGGTGATGCTGATATCGAATCTATTAATGTCATTGGTGGAACAAATACTTCACTGACGGTTAAGACTTCAGGTTCGACAGAATTGAACGCTTTGACCGGTGATATTAATTTGAAGACATTAAAAGCTAAAAATATCGATATAGTTGGTGATGGTATTGATTATGATGCGGTTATAGGTTCATTGAAGATAGGTGACATTCAGGCCAGCGTGAATTTTGACTCTGACCTTAAGGGGGCATCTGTCAAGGCTGGTAATGTAACTCAAAACAGTGCAATTAAAATAGATGGCATTTTAAGAAGTTTCACCGCGATAGAATTTGATGGCCAACTGGAAGCTAATGGTATGGGCAATGTGAAAGTTGATTCACTCGAAGGTGATATTGCTGCTGGCGTTGGCGGTATCGGCAAGTTAATGATTAAAGATGGTGATCTCACTGGCAGTGTTGATTCTGCTGGAGATATAAATATGATTAAAGCTAAAGGCGATATCAGAGGTTCGATTAATTCTGGTACGATTATTAATAAAATTAAAGCGTGGAATCTAAATGAAGCTGACATAACAGCTCTTAGCGGCATCAATAATGTAGCTGTCAATAATATGATAGACAGTGATATCACTGTTGGCAATAGTGCGGCGTTTTCTAATGGTTCTTATCGTGGTATAAGCGTCGATGCGTTTCTGGGCAAATTAAATGTCAAAGGAACTTTCAGCGGCTCCAATGTTGCTGTTGGCATAGAACTGGATGGCACTGCAATTGCGACAACGGGTAATATTGATGCGATTAATATTGCTAATGTACAGACAAGCAATGATGGCCAGACTTTTGGATTATCGGCCAGCGACAGCATTGGTAAAATGAAAATCCAGGGCAAAAAAGTTCTGGGTCAATATGAACAAGATGATTTTATGATAAATATTATCTAGGTTTTCTGGTACAAAACCTGTTGGTATAGCTCCTCAGAATGAAAATTTGAAACTCAATGGAAGATTACCGAAAACATTTCTGGTTTAAGGCGACAGGTGCATTTGTATCTGTCGCCTTTATTTTTTTAGTCGAACTGTTAAAATGGGAGATATGGAGTGGTGGTTTGACTGTGAAATATTACTTTGATGACAATAATCTACGTGGGTTTATTAGTAGGTTGATTTTCTTAAAGCCTTGTCGTGTATGACTTTATGGGAATTACGGGTTTTTTTGGTAATTATCCTGTTGATTTTGTTCTTTTGAACCCTAGACAAAAAGCCTATAAAACATTAGAATACCACACTCTAAATTTACCATTGTGGGTAAATCGAAACATTAACTTATGTAGAAATATTTTGAGTAACAGTTGCCATGAACGATCAGTCACAAAACGTAAATCCTAATGAACAGAATGAAACCGTAGAAGCACCTCAGGAAGCAGCCAAAGTTGTCGAGCCGTCGATGCCTGCTGTCGAACCTGAGTTGATTCGTACAGCTCCAAAGGAAACCGTTCCACAGGAGGTGGCTGTTCCTGGCCCTGAAATAAATGATGAACTGGAAAGGGAAGTTGCCGAAGCCCTTGGTGATGTCTCGCTGGTCGATATGTATGGCATGGCTGAAGAAGAACCTAAAAAAAATGAGGGAAAATCTTCTGAACAGCCAATTCCCGGTGTCCTGCGTGGCACGGTTTATAAAGTAGCTGATGATGGTGTCTTTATTTCTGGTTTGGGTGGTCGAAGCGAAGGCTTTTTGCCAGCGGAGGAATTTGAAGAAGGCGAAGTAATGACGCCTGGTGATATAGTTGATGTTTGTATTGTTCGCTATGATTCCAAAAATGGCATGGTTATTCTTTCCCGAAATGCCGCGACACAGCAGCTTCTTCGCAGTAATCTTAAAGCTGGAGATCATGTCGAAGTACGTGTTTCCGGAACAAATAAAGGTGGGCTTGAAGTCGTTATCAAAGGCGGCTTGAAAGCTTTTATGCCAGTATCGCAAATTGATGTTGGTAGAATTGAAGATACCGAAGCTCTTGTAAACCAGCGTATGATATGCGAAGTTACTCAGGTTGAACGTGGTGATAAGAATATCGTTGTCAGCCGTCGTAATGTTATGATGGCTGAACGTGAACATCAGGCCACTGAACTTTGGGATACCCTTGAAGCGGGCCAACGTTTCGCTGGTAAAGTTCGTAGCGTTGCAGACTATGGTGCATTTGTTGATATAGGTGGCGTTGATGGTCTTGTCCATGTAAGTGAAATGGCCTGGTCACGTGTACAGAATCCAGCTGAAGTTGTTATTGTGGGCCAGAACGTTGATGTTGTTATCAAGAGCATCGACAAAGAAAAGAAAAAGATATCTCTTTCTATGAAACAAGCACAATCGGACCCATGGACATTGGCGGCTGATAAATATCAGCCTGGTTCAATGCATCAGGCCAAGGTTGTTCGTTTACAGGATTTTGGTGCTTTTGCTGAATTGGAACCTGGCATTGATGGCCTGATCCCAATTAGCGAAATGACCTGGGGTGGTCGCATTAATCATCCATCTGCGGTGGTAAGTGAAGGTCAACTGGTTCAGGTTCAAATCTTGAAGTTTGAAAATGATACCCGTCGTATTTCGATGAGTATGAAAGCTATTCAGGGAAATCCTTGGTCAGATGTTGAAAGTAAATATTCTGTTGATCAGACTTGTACCGGAACAGTTGTGCGTTTAGCAGACTTTGGTGCATTTGTAGAATTGGAACCTGGTATTGATGGCCTTGTCCATATTTCCCAGATTTCTGATTTGAGAATTGAACGGGTAAGCGATGCCTTAAAGAAGGGCCAGGAAGTTCAGGTTCGGATTCAGAGCATCGATACTGTCAATAAGAAAATCTCGTTGACCATGAAGAAGGATTACAGCAAGGCTGAAAATCAAGGTCAGGCATCGGCCAATGCAGAACCGGCACCAGATATGCCTAGTCGCTTTGAGGCTCCTAAAAAAGCAGTTAAACGCAAAAAGAAAAATCTGCGTGGCGGCTTGAGCTGGTAGCGATGTGCGTGCGGTGAACTTTAGGTTGCAGATGATTTAAGAAATATATAGTTGAAATTAAGCCATTGGTGATGTAGTATTGCTGATGGCTTTTTTTTGTTTTGTGGTAATTCAAGAGGTATATAACAATGTCTAACCAAGCTCATTGGGATTATTTGGTCAGGGATGATTTGCAGCGAAATATTCCATTTTTTCACTCGATTCGTTCGCCGTTGGTTAAAGTTAAGCATACAGAGATGGGTTATGAGTTAAGACACTCTGCTGGTCGTTATCTGGCTGCAATAGTATTTTCTATATTGTTTTGTTTGGTAGTATGGGTGACATTAATGGCTTTTTTGAAAGGAAAAGAACGACCATATGTTCTGTTGTTTTTGGGACTGGTGTTGGGAGGAAATGCGTTGCGTTATCTGAATGCGGCTCTTTCGGCGGGGCGTATCGTGCTGGATGAAAGTAATGGCAAAGCATTGTTTTATTATGGGAATGTTTTTCGCAGATATTATTTTTGTCTGGATAGCAAAGATTTGTCAGTGCGGTTGTGGAATAGCAATGCTTTGATGGCTGAAAATTTAAATGTTGTGCCAGGGGTAGTTATTTTATCATTAAAATATAATGGTGTTGAAAAAGTTTTATTAGCAAATATTAGACGTAAAAAGATAATTGAAATGTATAATGCTTTTGTTGATTTTTTGGGGCATCAGCATTGTATTGATGAGTCGTTATGTCCGGTTGAATTTCCAGATGGGCAAATATATGATATTCCGGTTGGACCTGCTGTTGCGGTCAAAACTATAGATGTATTTGATCGTCGCTATCAACAGAAAGGTGATTATGCAATATTTAAAGCCGGTTTAAGTAAATTGTATATACCTTTTTTTGTGAATCTGCTTTTGTTGTTGATGTGGTTTGTGATATTTGTTTTAGAAAAAGGAAGTTTTTGGTATTGGGTGCTAGTTGGAATTTGTGGCACAGCCCAGATTATGATTTTTTATCTTTGGTACCACAGTATTGTGAATGAATATATAGTCGCTGATAAACGCAGAGGAGCTTTATTTCGTCGAGCTTGGCTAATAAAATACAGAGGTGGGAAAAAACTTCTGAATTTGTATGACATCGTAGCTGTGCAGGTCTGCTATAGTTTGGGAGATGCTGGTGTTACAGGAAACAGGCAAATATTGGAAATGAATGTTATTTTATCTGACAGTAACAGGATTAATGTTTACACCACTCGGAAATTGAAGAAATTCAAGTCAGATGTGAAAAGATTTGCGGATTTTCTTAATGTTCCAATTCTGGATGGCTGTTGTGTTGTAGATGAAATATAAAATATAGAAATTATTGACATTGAATAAGAATTCAAGCATAATCAATATGAAATCAGCAATTTTGAAATAATAATGAAAGGTCATTCAAATGCGTAAGATGTTATTAGTATTCTGTTTAACTGTTTTTTGTGTTACTGCTTTAGCTGAAGATGTCGCCCCGGTAACCCAGAGCGGTCCGGTCAGTCATCGTTTTTTGAAAACAGGTTGGAACTCTCAGTCGATAGCTATTGTTGATAAAAAGGGCAATATCGAGTGGGAATTGCCCATGCCAACCTGCATGGACGCCTGGTATTTACCAGATAATGGTGTTATTTATAGCCGCGACAGGAAAGTTGTCCGGCTCGATGCTGACAAAAAAGAAAAATGGACATATTCATTTCCTAAAGGCTTCAATCATGCCTGTCAGCCTTTGAAAGATGGTGGGTTTCTTTTGGGTTTGAGCGTCGATTCTGATGAGCATTATGCTATTGAGCTTGATAAAAATGGCAAGGAAACCAAAAAGGTTAAGCTGGAACTGAAAGATTGTAAAGGCCATCTTGATCATGTCTTCCGCCAATTCCGCAAGACCTCCGAAGGCACATATCTTGGCATAGTGATGTTTCGTAACCAGACCTGTGAGTGGGACAAAAATGGAAAGCTGATTCGGACATTTCCCAATGGCCGATTCGTAGCGGTTCGCTTACCCAATGGGAATACACTTATCTCCGGAGATTACAAGAAATCTAAGGATGGCACTGTAACCGGTGGATATCTTGTCGAATATGACAAGAAGGGCAAGGTTACCTGGGAACTTACCAAAAAAGATATTGATAATCTGAAGCTAAAAATTTCGATGATCTGCGGCGTTCAGGTGCTTAAAAACGGTAATATTGTTGTTACCAATACCCGCCATGGCGCAGGTTATGGCAAAGGTGATTTCCCACATGTATTTGAAATAACCCGTGATAAGAAAAAAGTCGTTTGGCAGGTAAATACCGATAAATGGAAGAATATTAATGTGATTCAGATCCTTGACGAAAAAGGTGATCCGCATAAATTTGAATTGCTGAGATAAATTGTAATGCAAGAAGAAATATGGATGGTGATTATGAAGCGATTAAATTTATTAATTATGTTGCTGATTCTGTTTATTGGACAGGCGGAAGCTAAAGATGTTTTCAAGCCTTATGAACTTTGGCCTGACACAGATGGATTGCATATCAATGCTCATGGTGGCGGGGTATTATCTCATGGTGGTTTGTATTACTGGTATGGCGAATTTAAGGACAGAGGCAGTAAAGCCAATTATGGCATCGCATGTTATAGCTCCAAAGATCTGTATAACTGGAAAAATTGTGGGATAGTCCTGAAAGTCGGTTCTCGTGGCAGTGAAATCGAAAAGGGCTGTGTGATGGAACGGCCCAAGGTGATCTATAATTCAAAGACTAAAAAGTTTGTGATGTGGTTTCATCTGGAATTGAAAGGCCGTGGCTATGATGCGGCCCGAACTGGTGTGGCGATAAGCGATAAGGCGACCGGGCCTTTTAAGTATATTAAGTCATATCGACCGGTAGCAGGGCATTGGCCTGTGGATTTGGACAAGGATAAAAGGCAGGCTCTGAGCAAAGCTGAATTTGCCGCAATAACCGCAGGTAAAGAACATTGGCAATTAGGTAAAACTGAATATCTTCTGCAAAGGGATTTTACCGAAGGCCAGATGGCTCGTGATATGACTCTGTTTGTCGATGATGATGGTAAGGCCTATCATATCAGTGCTTCTGAGGAAAACCAGACTCTTCATATTTGTCAATTAAGTGATGATTATCTCAGTTTCACCGGCAGATACAGTCGGGTTCTTATTGGCCAGTCCAATGAAGCGCCCGCGATATGCAAGTATAAGGGCAAATATTATATGCTCAGCTCGGGTTGTACCGGCTGGGCGGCTAATGAAGCGCGTTCGGCGATGGCTAAAAATATTCTGGGGCCCTGGAAACCATTGGGTAACCCTTGTCGGGGTGTTAATCCGCATAATAAGCTGGGGCCGGAAAAGACTTTTGGTGCTCAGAGCACTTATATATTGCCGGTTTCGGGCAAAGATGGAGCTTTTATCGCTATGTTTGATATCTGGCGTCCTTCTAATCAGCGTGACAGCAGATACCTGTGGCTGCCGGCTATTATCGAAGATGGCAGGCTTATCGTGCAATGGCAGGACCAGTGGGATTTGAGCTGGTTTGATGGAGATAAAAGCGGGAAAGACAGCAAGTGAGCATGTACGCAAGGCAGATATGATTATTTATGGGCGGTTTCTATTGTTTCGTGCAGGTTTTGCGGTTCGGACAATTGCCACATGGGCTAGCACAAGGGCCTGATTGGTCGATTTTTACCTGACCCTTGATAATTAAACAGGTAAGGCCACCGGCGATAGCGGCGATGGAGCCAAAGCGGGCGATGGTCTTAATTATTTGTCTGCGACTTGTCGGTTTATTGTCCATTTTTAAGCTTGAAAATCCTTATCTTACCGGTTAATGGTTCCATAATATAGATATTGTCAGCTTTGTCAACTGCGACATCCAGAGCGATATGGTTGGCGGCGGTATCTTTGGTTTGGATGGCTAACCGATGGTCCTTGAACAGTTCCGGGTCGGCGATCATCCCGATATAATTACCTTCCGGGCTGTATAATTTGACCCGTACTTTGCCTTTTTCGATTGTCACAAAGCTACCATCGCTCAATAATGCGAAATTTGCCGGGTTGCAGCAGCCAAAGAAGCCTTCATCGCAGTTGGCCCCGCGACCCCAGCTGGAAAGCTCACATCCCATTTCATCAAATACTTTGATTTTATGCCGACCCGGATCTGCGGCAAAGAGTTTATCATTAGCGAAGGCCAGATCAAAGTAAGGGCTTTTGATATCGAAGTCTTTCTGGAACATTTCCGGCTTTGTTTCATTGCTCAGGCCATCCCTTTTGAACCGCAGGATACAGCGATGCCCGGCATCGGCGGCATAAATGAAGTCTTCGCTGATTGCGATAGAGGTTATAATCGCATCAGTAGGGCATTTCAGGCTGATAGAGGCAAAATCAGGTTCGCCAGTAATAACCTCAATGTTATTACCACCCATATACAATCCGCCAACATCATCAAAGGCGATACAGCGACGTTGCTGATTATCATTAAAGCTGCCACCAGAGTCACCGCCAAGCTTATCATCGTAACGGATAAGCTTATTGTCGCCCAGCAGATTCAGACTTTTATTATTAAAGGCAATAGAGTAATTATTGACACAGTCGGTATCTATACTGTTAACCTCATCGGCGATCAAAACTGCCGGAGCACCGCTGGTCGGATCATTTAATACCTTGTTTTTATCCTTGTTAGCCAACCAGATTAGCCCGCCAATAATCAGAACCGCCACAACTAAGCCTATATAGGTCTTGATAATGAAGTTTTTATTGTTATTTGTCATATTAAAATACAGAATAAGCTTAAGCAGATTGAAAGTCAATGAAAAACAGTTCCAAGCCAGGTTCAATGGATAAAATTGCCTGTTTGAAGATTACCTCGGTAGTTTTGGCAGCTGGAAAGGTGGTTGCGTTGGAAGTGGGCAATGGTTATACTATTAGGGTTGACTTTATGGTTTATTGACAGTGTGGGTGTGGTAATCCAAATGATTTAGTTTAAATATACAGGCAGGGTTAACTATGAATATTATGAAATTTTTAGTTGTATTGGTATTAATGGGGTTTGTCAGCGGCTGTGGCGATGGGGCGGTGATTCGACGGTTAATAAGTGAAAATGGCCAGCTGGAAAAAGATAAAAAGCAGATACAGGATGACCTGGCTATGGCCAACGAGATGCTGGCTGTTGCCACCGAGTTGGTTGAGAATTTGCGGGCTTTGCCAGCCGACAGGCTCGAAAAGCTGGTGTTTGTCGATTCGATAGAGCTGGGGCGTTATACGCATGGATTCGATAAGAATAATGATGGCATCGATGAAGGTGTTAATATTTATCTTTTGCTGATTGATGACATGGGAGATTCGATTAAAGCATATGGTTCGGTAGTAATTGAACTTTGGGATCTATCGGCAGTGGCGGGTCAGCAATTGATCGTGCGGCATGAACATGGAATTGATGAAATTCGTAAATACTGGATTTCCGGGGTGCTAAATCGCAATTATAAATTTGTGATCCTATGGCCAGATGGCAAGGTGCCCGCTAATAAAAATATTACAGTAAAGTGCAAGTTTGTGGACGCGATGACGGGACGAAGTTTTGAAGTTCAAAAAATGGTGACGGTGGGGCTTTGAAAGTTAACAAAACAGCGGCCCGATAAAAGTGATATGGATTTGAATGTTAAAATTGTTTTAACTAGCATTGAATAAAATATAAAACCCCTAACATGTCACTATCATTCCATGCTGTTTTTTCTGATGGAAAATGGGTATAAAACTATATTATTTTGAAATGCAGTTGATAGTTAATTCTAAAGCTTTTTCTTCTTTTTTAGCGTCCTGAAGCCGAGCTTTGAATTTTTGGATTTCGGGCATTTCCTGATTTGTTTTGAATAAAACATTTTCGAAGAAATTAATGCCCTGGCTGAGATACCTGATTTCATCATGAATCTTCTGACATTTGCGTGTCAGTTTTTGAACAGTTTCGCTGGGGCCAAGCGATTGATAGATTTTGGTGAAATCTTCAAAATAAGAAGCAAGAGTTGTGTTGCTTTGAGCTTGACTAGTTAACCATTCGGTTTTGGTATCGTGCATAACAGCCATCGTTGTATCTCCAAAAAAAAGTCGATCAAAAAAGATCCCCTCGTTATGAAAGACATCGGCGAAATTTGATAGCCTGTTAATAGCAGTTTTAAATTGTTTTGTGGGAATTTGTTTTCGTAATCTTAAGCTGTCTTTTATAGGACCTGAGATGCCAGGTGGTCCCATAATTGTTATGCGGTAGATTATTGAAAGGGCAGCCTAGTAGGACTGCCCTTTATGGTTTTAGTGATGGAAGAGTTTCAGTGCGGCAAAGCCACCGATTATCAGGGCCAACAGGGCCAGGCAGAGCCAATTGAAATATTTGTCGATAAATGGTTTTATGGATTCGCCATAGCGGGCAAAAAGACCTGAAACCAGGAAAAACCGAGCTGACCGACTAGTAGCAGAAGCGATGATAAACATTACCGGGTTGATTTTGAAAACACCAGAAGTGATTGTAATAAGTTTAAATGGTATCGGGGTAAAGCCAGCAGTAAAGACTATCCAGAAATTGTATTTTTCATAGCTTTCGCCCATGGAATTGAATTTGTCCTGGGTGAAGCCTGGAATATGCTCAAAGAAAAAGTTAGCTAATGAGGTGTATTCGCTGGTTCCGGTCTTATACCAGAGGAAATGGCCAATTATATAGCCAAGAACTGCGCCTAAAACACTGGCGATGGAGCAGTTAAGAGCAAATTTCCACCATTTTTTGCGATTTCCAAGAGTTAATGGGGCAAGAAGTACATCCGGGGGGACAGGGAAAAAAGAAGATTCAGCAAAAGAAAGGGCAAATAAGGCGGTTTTTGCATGGGTGCTGTCGGCCCAATGGAGAACCCAGTCGTATAATCTGCGATGCAGATGCCAATGGCTAATACTGGGATTTTCGCTAGAATTATTAGAGTTATTATTGATAGTCATTAAGTGTTATTCCTGATGTAATGTAAAATTAATTTTAAATATTAGATAGTAATCTATCTTGACAATATCAATAGTGCTGTTACAATTAATAGGGTAACTGGGGTTTACCCTAATAAGTTATCTATAATATCGGTTTAATATTCAACAAGAAAGTATTTTGCCGTCAGATTTTATTTAAATTGCTATTTTTGGCTGATAATTGGGGCAGGTAGTGACATTTTTTTAGCTTTGGCGGGTATTATAAGGCCAACCCCGATGATCAATGATAAGGCAGAGACCGAAAAAGAGCCGTATTCTGATAAAGAAAACGGGCAAGATGATGGTAATGTTATAACCATGCCAGCATATGCAAAAGTAAATGTTTCTTTAGTGGTTTTCGGAAAGCGAGCGGACGGATTCCATGAATTGCATACTATTATGGCGCCAATTGGTCTTTGTGACCAGTTGACAGTTCGCAAAAATAACGGTAAGGGTATATTTTTAAGATGTTTTGGTGGGGATGCTCCAGATGGACCGGAAAATCTGGTTTTCCGCGCTGTGGAATTGTTGGCAAATTATGTTGGCAAGGAATTAGCTGTCGATATTGAACTGGAAAAACGGATTCCCAGTGGTGCTGGCCTTGGCGGGGCAAGTTCCGATGCTGCGATATGTCTGTTGGCGGTAAATCGTTTGATGAATTTAGGTTTAACACTAATAGATCTGGCGGAATTAGCTGGTGAATTGGGTAGTGATGTTCCATTTTTCTTAAATAATTCTGTGGCTTTATGTAAAGGGCGTGGCGAAATTGTCGAAAGCTTGCCTTTGAAGATGAGCAGGCATATAATGTTGGTATTATCAGGATTGCATGTAGCAACACCTTTGATATATAAAAATTATCAGTATGATGAAGAAAAAACGACAAAGCAGATGGAATCTGTGGATATTTGTCTAGGCCAAGGTGATCTTGATAAATTGATAAGCCTTGGTATAAATAGTTTAACTGAAGTGACTATGTCATTGTTTGCACCTTTGAGAAACCTCCGTGATAAACTTGAACAATTGGGTATAGGCCCGGTATTTATGTCGGGCAGTGGATCGACATTGTTTGTAACAAGTGAAGATATCGATCAGCTGAAACGATGGAGTAAGCTGATTGTGGAAAAAAAGCTGGCAGAGACTTGTATAACAGAGATTGCCAGCCAAAGGTAAATTTTGTTGTTGGCATTAGAGCTAAATAGTTGATGGGCATGTGTTTATGTCAATCGGGCTTTGGTGCTTAAATGCTGGAGGTGCATCATGAAGATTACTGAAGTACGTATCAAACTAGTGGAGAACAACAAGGACAGGCTGAAGGCTTTTTGTTCAATTACGTTTGACAATTGTTTTGTTATTCGCGATTTGAAGGTGATCGAAGGGACCAACGGTGTATTTGTAGCGATGCCCAGCCGCAAGTTGACCGACCGTTGCAGTTCCTGTCGAGCCAAGAATCATCTGCGTGCCCGGCATTGCAATGAATGTGGGGCAAGACTGGGTGAATCCCGGGCTGACAGTCGCGGAAGAAGATTGAAGCTTCATGCCGACATTGCCCATCCGATTAATTCAGACTGCCGCCAAATGATTCAGAAGGAAATTCAAAAAGCATATGATTTGGAATATGAAAAATCCCAACAGCCTGGCTATGTCCCATCATTTTTGGATTTTGATGATGACTATAGCGAAGCTGAACATTATGCTGAATCGTCTGGGGCTAACGAAGATCACGCATGAAAGAGTTATATATTTGCCAGGGATGGTAAGGGGGGGGGGAGTAAGAAGATTGTCATTTTAGAGGATATTTTTCTGCGCTGATTGAGGGGTGGGGTGACAGGGCAATCGCATGAAATTTTCATCCTTGCTTGTGGCCCAAAATCGATGCTAAGTCAAAAAGGATGACCTTGTCATCCCCGCGCAGGCGGGGGATCCAGAAAATGCAAACCCTGATTTTGGCTCGAAAACTGAATTCCCGCCTTTGCGGGAATGACATAATTAAATTTCATGCGTTAGCCCTGGGTGGGGTGATCAATTTATATTTATATGAGGCATAGCTAAACTATGCTTTTTTTTATTTCCAAATTATTTAGTTTTATGAAATAATAGTATATGCGAGTTGTTTTGGAAATGAGTATCTAAAATTAGACATGGAGTTCAGATGAATCGACGAGTTTTTTTGAGACATGCGGTTTTGATTGGTGGTTCAAGTTTGTTAGCTACGGGTGGCTGTCGGGCAAATATATTTGCTGATAAAGCTAATGTTAAAAAACCTAATATTGTTTTTGTATTAGCAGATGATATGGGTTATGGCGATGTTCAATGCTTAAATAACAAATCAAAGATTCCAACGCCCAATCTAGACAGTTTGGCAAAACAGGGTATGACTTTTACTGATGCCCATTCTGGTTCGGCGGTTTGTACGCCAACGCGATATGGCGTGGTAACTGGTCGATATTGCTGGCGAACCCGGCTGAAAAGCGGGGTGCTAAGTGGCACTTCTCAGCATTTGATAGATACTCAGCGTCTAACGGTTGCCTCATTATTAAAGCAGGCAAAGTATCAGACGGCATGTATTGGCAAGTGGCACCTGGGGATGGATTTGCCTATGACTGATAAGAAAAAAATTGATTATGCCGGTAAGATAAAAAATAGTCCTAATGTCAATGGGTTTGATTATTTTTATGGTGTAACAGCATCGCTTGATATGCCGCCTTATGTCTTTGTGGAAAATGATAGTTTCACAGAGGCAGGCGATCAACATTTCGGCGGTAGTGGTTTTCCAAAATATATAAGGCCAGGTGATATTGGCAAAAGTTTCAAGCATATCGATGCTTTAGACCAGTTAGTCGCTAAGGGAGCAAGTTTTATTAAGGAAGCGGCAAAGAAAGCAGAGCCATATTTTTTATATTTGCCTTTGACCGCACCGCATAAGCCAACCATGCCAGCTGAGCGTTTCCAAGGTAAGAGTGGTTTGGGTCCTTATGGCGATTTTATCATTCAGACAGATTGGGCGGTAGGTCAGATTATCAAGGCTGTAGACCAGAGTGGCCAGGGTGACAATACTTTGTTTATCTTTACCAGCGATAATGCTTCCTATATGTATAAGTTAAATCCTGACGAAAAAGACCATGTCGAAGATGAAAAAGTTCAAGGTTTTAAAGCGGGCAATCATACCGCCAATTATGTTTTTCGCGGCACCAACGCTGATGTGTGGGAAGGTGGTCATCATGTGCCTTACCTGGTTCGCTGGCCGGATAAGGTTAAAGCAGGGGCCAAGTGCGACAGGACAATTTGTTTGACTGATTTGATGGCTACCTGTGGGGATGTAGTTGATCTGGAATTGCCTGAAAATGCTGGGGAGGATGGTTTTAGCATCTTAAGTTTATTGCTGGGCAAAGAATCGGAATTTAAAAGGGCGGGCGTGGTAAATCATTCAGCCAATGGAACTTTTGCTTTGCGGCAAGGAAAATGGAAATTAATTTTTGGCATGGGTTCAGGCGGGCGTGGCAAGCCTGGCAGTAAGCCCTGGAGTAAACCTTATCAGTTGTATGATCTTGAAAAAGATATCATTGAGACGAATAATTTGGTAGATAAACCAGAGCATAAAGAATTGATCGCCGAGATGGAAAAGACACTACAGCAATATATTGACAGTGGCCGCAGCAGATAGATTGTATTAATACGCATAAAATAAGGCGGGTCGTTTATTTACGGCCCGCCTTTAATTTTTTGAATCTAAAATTAATTTTTTCTGCGTCGCTTTAATGAAATTAAGCTGCCCAGTCCTAAAAGAGCTAAAGTGGCAGGTTCAGGTACTACGGTAGCTACGAGAGAGCCATCGTCGCCAGCAACTGGGGCATTATATATCAATTGAATCTGCTGGTCATCCGTCAGGCCATTGACGATGAGATTGCCAAATACTCCAGTTCCATCGCCAGCGTCAACTGAGCTGTCAACTACGCCATTGAAACTTGAGATGGTTTGCATAAGTGTCCAACTGTCACCGATAGAGGCTGAACCAGTGAAGTTTAATTTTAAGGTCGAATCGGTTGCCAGTTCAAGATCAAATCTGTTCCCGAAGACGAAGTGGGTGTCAGTGTCGGCATTGATGCCCATACTTAAAATTCCATTATTTCCAACAACCAATTCGTCACCAAGATGCCCCAGTCCATTTACATCTGAAGCATAATTAAGTGAACCATTAAGGATTTCAATGGTTTTGGAAAGAGATGAAGATGAGCCACTCAGAAAGTTAACTGTGCCGGTACCTCCGTTTTGTCCAATAATCAAATCAGCGCCAATACCTGCAATATCCAGTGTGCCGCCATTATCTACATTGAATACTCCAGTAGCGTTGTCTCCAACAATTAAATCGCCAGGTGTGCCAATAGGATTTGTGCCTTTTGACCCGGAACGTAATTGTAGCTCATTAGCCCCAGTATTGACAGTAGCATTGATTACCAGATGCCAGTCAATAGCGGTTACCATTTCGTGGCTGGCGGTCATGGTTGCATCGGCATTAATAACGCCATCGTGTCCGCCACCTTTAACGGGTAGGCCATTGTCCCAGTTGGCGGCATTGTTAAAATCATTGTCGCCTGCGGTATTGTTAAAAACTGTTGCGGCATTAGCCGAAACTGAAATTAACAAACCAATTAATAAAACCTTCAATACATTTTCCTTTATCATAACAACTCCTTCTTAAAGTATACAGCTATGCATTTTCCCCAATAGATTCATTCTGTCCCATAGCCAAAGAACAAAACCATTATAGACTAAAAAAGATAAAAATACAAGCTTTTTAGCGAGAATTCACCAATTTTAGCAAGATGAACTACAGTTTAGGGTAATAGTTTTGCATGGTTTTTTTTGACAATAATTTTGAAATATATACTGATAAGCAAGAAATTTTTTATTGGACGGGGTGATTGTTCTGTTTGGGTAATTTAGGCAATTGTATAGGGGGATGAAAAAGGCGACCTGTCTGTTCAGATCGCCTTTACATCGAATATGCAATAATTTTTTTAGCCAACATAATCAGGATTTTTTGGCATGTCCGTAATTTTGTTGGGAGCATTGTTGGTTTCTTGCCAGGCCAGTAGCTGATCGAGTAGCTCATCACGATTGGCGATATATGACGGGTTGTTGACCAGATTATTTGTTTCGCCAATGTCGTTTTTAAGATCGTATAGTTCGACAGAATTGTTTGTAGCAATTGCCTCGCGACCACCATCCAGCAGCCATTCTTCAAAGAACATTAATAGTTTAAAATCACCCTTGCGGATAATCGAAACCGGTCGGGTTCTGAAAAGCGGATCACGGGCATCTTCCATATTCCCGCTATATTTTTGGAGATATACAGGACTATGCCAATAAATTGCCTCGCGGTCGATAGTTTTCCCTTGCAGTAATGGCCAAAGGCTAACACCATCGAGTTTCTTGTCAGCTGGTTTTCTGGTGCTGGCAAGATCCAGTATTGTCGGATAGAAATCAAAAGTTTGTATTGGCGTATCGCATTTAGTTCCGGGTTTGATTTTACCAGGCCAGGCGATAACTGTTGGTTCGCGAATGCCACCTTCATATGGCATACCTTTGGAACCACGCAGGGGCTTCATCAGGGTTGCCGGGCCATAGCCACCGTTGTCGCTGCTAAAGATAATAATAGTGTTTTCGGTGAGTTTTAGTTCTTTTAGTCTATTCATTATTCGACCCAGGCTCTGGTCGGTACTATCGAGCATTGCGGCATAGGTTGGGTTGAAATGGTTTTCATCGCCAGTTTTGGCCTGGTATTTCGCTTTGAGGTCATCTTTAGCCTGAATGGGCGTATGAACAGAATAATGTGGGAAATACAAAAAGAAAGGTTTTTCTTTGTGTTTGTCGATAAATTTAATCGCTTCATCAGTAAGGCGGTCAGGGAGATATTCTCCGTCAGGGCCATCGGGCAGCTGCGGGTTATTGTAGGGGCTGAAATAGCCGCCTTTTGGCGAGCCGGTTTCGTTGCCTGCGACATTATAATCAAAGCCTTGACCGGTGGGGCTATATTCGTTGGTGCCCATGTGCCATTTGCCGATGCTGAGCGAGGTGTATCCAGCAGGTTTGAGAGCTTCGGCGATAGTTGTGTGGCTGGTGGCGAGTGTGTCGTTATTGGTAACGGGAATAAGTCTGCGGGTGTTGCTTTTGCCTCGAGAAGAAGAACCAACGGTGTAGATACCATGGGTCATAGGGAATTTTCCGGATAGGAAACATGCACGGGTCGGTGCGCAGTTGGCGGCGTTGGCATAAGCATTGGTGAAAATCATGCCCTGGCTTGCCAGTTTGTCCATATTTGGAGTTTCATAATATTTACTGCCCATAAATCCGCAGTCACGCCATCCCATATCGTCAACGAGGAAGAAAATGATATTTGGTTTACGTTTGCCAATCGCTAAGCTGACAGAGTTATTTTTTAAGTTAAGGCCTGTGGCACTGGCTTTACAGCCAGTAAAGGCAACTGTCCCTAAAGATAAAACGCAGTTTTTCAGGAAGTTGCGTCTGTTCATTTTTGTATTCCTTTTAGATGAGTGAATTGTAATCTTGCCATTATTGTATCTCTTTTATTGTTTAAATTGGAGTGAGATTTTAATTATTTTATAAAAAAGATAGTCACAATAGCAATCCAGAAGCTATTGTGACTACGAATGAACTTTAAGTGAGATTAATTGTCTTATGATTATTCTTCAGGCATATCCTGCATCCATGCAGGCCATGTTGGCAACGGAGCGCTTCTTTGGTATTTCTTGTGCCAACGTTGATTCCATAAAGCTTTTAACCCAATTCTGTCAACATGGGTATCAAGATATACAATGTTGACTGTATCCCCATGGCGTTGGATACAATATCTCCCAAAACCAGTATTGTGTGTTTCTGTATTAGTTGGTGGGGCTGGGTCATTGCGTGACCAGGGTGCTCCGCCCCAGCGATATCCTTCAAGGAAAAGAGGAACTTCGGCTGGTGACCCGGGTATGCCGCTGGTTTTTTGCCAGTTGTACGGGTCGGGGTTGGTTCCCCACATGCTGGAAACTTTAGGGTTTTTAGAATAGCACCAGTTATTAATTGAATAACTGCTTATAATTGGTTTGTCTTTAATGCCATCGCTATCTAAATCATTGCCTAATCCATCAGTACCGGCATTAGACCAGGCCCGTTTTGCGATTTCGGGGTCATTTAGTTTTTCCGCTTCGGGGCAAAGGCGAAGTGCTTCTCCTCCACTTTTATAGTAATCATAGAGTCCAACAACCCATGTGTCTGCACCAGGGCCGCCAGCATTAGTAGGACTGTAAGGGCCATAAGAGACAATTTTACCTTCATTATCGTTGGCATAGAGTTCAAAATATAAACCCCACTGCTTTAAATTAGATTTACAAACCGTAGCTCTGGCGGTGGCGCGAGCTTTGCTTAGGGCTGGCATCAGGATAGATACCAGTAGTGCGATGATGGAAATTACTACCAATAATTCAATAAGGGTAAAAGCGTTTTTGCCTTTAGATATTTTCATTTGTATTTCTCCTGTTAAGAGTTAATTTTAGTTTTAATTTCTATACTGTTATTCCCAGCTAGTGCAGAAATTATGCCTCGAAAATATAGTTTTTTTCATATATTTTTACTTTTTATGTCAGACTTCAATGAATTCAAAGATATCATATTGTGTCAGATGGCTAATAAGTTAATAGTTCTGGCCTAGCTTGAATCGACAAATTTTTAGAAAAAAAGAGGCTTTTATGATTTGTAGACGTGATTTTCTTAAAACAGCGGGTTTTGTGGCAGTTTCTATGGTCGCCGGAGGTCGGGTTTTGGCGGCAGGAAGACGTAGGCCCAATATTATTTATATATTAGCCGACGATCTGGGCTATGGCGAACTCGGTTGCTATGGCCAAAAACTGATTAAGACACCCAATATCGATAAACTGGCACAGGAAGGGATGAAATTTACCGATCATTATTCCGGTTCAACGGTTTGTGCTCCATCTCGTTGTTCGCTGATGACTGGTAGACATACAGGCCATTGTACTATCAGAAACAATAAAGCTCTGAAATTTGAAGGTAATGAACCCATAAAAAAAGAAGAAGTTACTGTTGCTGAAGTTCTGAAAAATCAGGGTTATGCAACCGGAGCTTTTGGTAAATGGGGCATTGGCTATCCCGGTAGCGAAGGTGATCCGAATAATCAAGGTTTTGACTATTTCTTTGGTTATAATTGTCAGCGGCAGGCCCATAGCTATTATCCGGATCATCTATGGCGCAATGATGAAAAGGTCATGTATCCGGGCAATAAATTGAAATCGGGTACGAATTATTCCCATGACGAAATCGCCAATGAAGCTCTGGAATTTGTCAAAAAGCATAAGGATGAATCATTTTTTCTGTATGTGCCTTTTACGATCCCTCATACTGCTTTTCAGGTTCCTGATTTAGGTCAATACAAGGAAAAAAAATGGACCGAAGATCAAAAAACTCAGGCCGCGATGATTACTCGCATGGATGGCGATGTTGGTAAAATCATGGCTTTGCTGAAAGAATTTGGAATTGATGATAATACTCTGGTTATTTTTACCAGTGATAATGGCCCCCATGGCAGTGGCAAAACTATACCGCATTTTAATGGTGCAGGTGGCTTACGCGGACGGAAAATGAGTTTGTACGAAGGTGGTATCCGGGTGCCGATGATTGCTCGTTTCCCCGGTAAAATTAAACCTGGCAGTCAAACCAGTCATGTTTCGGCATTTTGGGATGTCCTGCCAACCTTTGCCGAATTGGCAGAGGCAAAGGCACCTACCGGTATTGATGGTATTTCATTTTTGCCAACGCTTTTTGGTCAAGATGATCAACGACAGCATGAATATCTCTATTGGGAATTTACTGCTGGCAAAGGAACTCAGGCAGTGCGGTTTGGCAATTATAAAGCGGTTCGCTCAGAGGTCCATAAGGGTTTTGACCAGCCAATAGAGCTTTTTGATCTGGAAAATGATAAGTTTGAAGAAAAAGACATTGCTTCAAGCAAACCTGAACTGGTCAAAAAAGCAAAAGAATTCTTGGCTCAGGCTCATGAAAAATCGGAATTATTCCCATTTAAGTCTGAAAAATAAGCCAACAGCTTTTGGCTTTGTTGATAAAATGATAAGCAGCATAAAATGCTAATAGCGATTTTACTGCCATAGTGGTGGTTTTGGTTTGCTATTAATGTTTTATGCTGTTATTATTTTAAAATAATTAACCAAGGAGCCATACATGAAAAATATATTTCTCTTAACTCTTGTCTTTATGTTAGCGGGTCTGAGTTCTTGTTCGAATATGAATATTATGAACGGACAAGACTCTAATGTTCGATTTGGTGTATTTACAGATGCTCATTATGCTGATGTCGATAACCGTGGTACACGAAATTATCGTGATTCACTGGCTAAGATAAGCGAGTTTGTTGTATGTATGAACAATAGCAATGTCGATTTTATAATTGAGCTAGGTGATCTGAAAGATATGTCTGACAGCAAAGACCCTCAAGAAGCAATAAAGTATTTGCAGCGGGCTGAAAAGCAGATGGCGGAATTTAATGGTCCGCGTTATCATGTTTTAGGCAATCATGATATGGATTGTATTACAAAAACGCAATTTCTGTCAAATATAGTCAATAGCGGTATTGATGCAAATAAGACTTATTATTCTTTTGATGTTAAAGGTGTGCATTTTGTAGTGCTTGACGCGAATTTTAATAGTGATTCCAGTGATTATGCCAACGGTAATTTCGACTGGACCGATGCCAATATCACTGAAAAACAATTGAGTTGGCTGGAAAATGACCTCGGTGCTGACCAATCTAAAACTATTGTCTTTGTGCATCAGCTTTTAGATGGCAGCGGAGCTGTTTATGTTAACAATGCTGCTCAGGTAAGAAATATTCTGGAAAAATCAGGCAGGGTAATAGCTGTTTTTCAAGGTCATCATCATGCTGGTGATTATTCAAAGATTAATGGCATCGAATATTTCACGGTTAAAGGGATGGTTGAAGGGCCGGGGCTTGACAATAACGCCTTTGGCATTGTAGAAATTAATGGCAAAGAAATTGAATTAGAAAATACCAATACGATTATTAGATTGGGAAAATAGAAAGAGGTCTGTTTAATGATGAATAAAGTCGCAGCGTTGTTAATTGCTTTAAGTTTTAGTTTTGCTGGTTGTGCCGACCATAATTCAATTGTAATGATAGTTGACGATAAGGGGCAGACTGTTCCTGAAAACTTGATTACTTTTATTGATAATGGTGGTTGGTGCTGGTTCCAGGATGAACGGGTAATTATGCATGATGGCAAGCTGGTAGTAGGCGCTGTCAGCGGAACCGAAGGTGGTGATATTAAAGTTGCGAACTACGATATGGCAGGGGAAAAGCATCTTGGTACAATTGTATTGCATGAGGATTTTGAGGCTGACGATCATGATGCACCGGTTTTCTGTGTTCGGCCTGATGGAAGAGTTTTAGTAACATATGAAAAGCATTTTAGAACTCAAGACCCTTATCATTATTTCCGTTTAAGCGAAGTTAATGATACAACAAAATGGGGCGAGGAATATACTTATCATCATGGCCAGGGTCAATGGCTGACCTATGCCAATGTCTATTATATGCCATATGAAAAGCGGATGTATAATTTTTATCGAGATGGGAGGATTTACACCCCGCATTTTATTTATTCTGATGATTTGGGTAAAAGCTGGGTCGCCGGAGGGCAGTTTATTGATGATGGCAACCCAGACCGAAGACAGCGGCCTTATGCACGTTATTGCACAAATAACAAAGATACGGTTTATATAACCTTTACAGAAGGGCATCCTCGAGTATGCAATAATAGTGTATTTTTTGCTAAGTTTAGGGATGGAAAATTTTATAAAGTTGATGACACTTATATTAAAGATTTAAAAGATGGTCCGTTAATCCCTCAAGAAGCGGATTTGCTTTATAAAGGTTCAAAACGTGAAGATCGCGGCTGGACAAGCTCAATTCGTTTAGATGATAATGGCTATCCATGTATAGGCTATACTGTTTATCACAGCAATGAAGATCATCGTTATTGCTATACTCGATGGGATGGCAGTCGCTGGCATAATCATCAGGCTGCCTTTGGCGGCGGTTGTTTCTGGCCACATGAAAATGATTATACCGGTTTGATTACGATTGATCCGACAGATGTAAATGTTGTTTATGTTTCAACTAATGTGAATCCTGAAACGGGTGAAAAAATTGGCACTGGCAAGCATGAGATTTATAAAGGTGTGACAGCTGACTATGGCGCAAGCTGGGTTTGGACTGCAATCACCGCCAATTCTCAGCAGGACAATATCAGGCCGGTTGTGCCAAAAAGTGATGGTCAGAATTATGCATTGCTTTGGTTAAGAGGCAGTTTTCCTTCTTTTATAAAATATGAATTAGATGTTGTTGGTATTGTTATTAAAAAATGATTGACAATAATTAATGGAGTTTTTCTATGAAAAAATATTATATAATTGTAGCTTTGTTGGCGTTTTCAATAACAGTATGGGCAGATACTGCCAAACCGGCAAAAAAGATTGAAGTTAAAATACCAAAGTCCCCAATTGCCGGGGCTAAATGGAAATTGACGTTTAATGATGAATTTGATGGCAAGGTTATTGATCCAAATAAATGGTATGTTGTCCATGCCGACCGGACTTGTCGTGATAAAAATTTCTGGCATCGTGATTGTGCCAAGCTAGATGGCAAGGGTAAATTGAAAATGATTACCCGGGAGAGCCCTGATAAAAAAGGTTGGCATGATACTGCTTGTCTGCGAACTCTGGGTAAGTTTGGCCAGATATTCGGATATTATGAAATTCGAGCTAAAATGCATACTCAGGAAGGGTTCTGGACGGCATTTTGGGCCATGCCTGTCAAAGGTGGTATTAGCTCGACGAAAAATGCTGGCATGGATGGGACCGAACTGGATATTTTTGAAAAATTTTCTCTGGATGATCGGGTTCAGCATACTCTGCATTGGGATGGCTATGGTAAAGAACATAAAAGCAAAGGCCATGTCCCAAAGGTTCCTGGGGTAATGAAAGGCTATCATGATTTTGGTTTGCTCTGGACACCTGATGAATATGTCTTTTATATCGATGGCAAGGAAACCTGGCGAACCAGTGCTGGAGATGTTTGCCAGGTGCCGGTTTATCTAAAAATATCTGCGGAAAAGGGAACCTGGGGCGGTGATATTGCAAAAGCGACTTTGCCCGATGAATTTGTCGTTGATTATGTTCGGGTTTATCAATTATATGACAAGGATGACAAGGTTGCCTTTAAAGCAAAACAATATGATAATACCAAAAAGGAAAAAAGGTAGATTTATGACAATTCAAGCGGCGATATTTGATATGGATGGCACATTGACGGTGCCACACTTTGATTTTGACGCTATCCGGGAAGAAATTGGCGGGATTAGCGGGCCAATTTTGGAAGCAATGGAAAAAATGAGCCCGGATGAGTATCGGCGTGCCCATGAGATATTGCTTAAGCATGAAGCATTGGCAGCAAACAAGTCGGAATTGAATAGTGGTGTTTATGAGATGATGGCTTTTTTTAAGGAAACCGGGATAAAAACCGGGATTGTTACCCGAAATAACCTCAAAAATGTCGAAATAGTTTGCGATTTGCATGATTTATTTTTTGACACAATAGTAACCCGCGAAGATGGGCCGCCCAAACCAGATCCTTATCCAGTGCAGTTAGCCTGTGAAAGGTTAGGTGTTGATCCGAAAAATGCGGTTATGGTGGGGGATTTCCTGTTTGATATAATCAGTGGCCGCGATGCCGGGGCTTATACGGTTTTATTGACCACCAGCCCCGATAGTGATGAATTTAAGCATGAAGCGGACTATGTAATAGATTCATTAGGTGAGCTGCCAGGAATAATAACAGGGATTATGTGCAAGTAAATGCCTGTTTTAGCGTCTATAATTGTGTAAGCGAGTAAGAATGTTTCAGTGTTGCTTTGCAGCATTTTTTAAAATTGGAGTATGTTATGAAAAAATTATTAGTTTTAATTGTAGTTTTTGGCTTTGCTGGTGTCAGCTGGGCGACAGAGGAAGCTGGGCAGACCGAAAAAATAGAGAAAAAGGTTGAGATTTCCAAGGAAGCTAATGATTTACTGGATAAAGTAGAGTTGGCTGCTGGGAAGCTAAAGACTTATCAGGCAAAAATGAAATATACCATGGCTCAGCCTGAGCTGGAGATTGTTACTACTCAGAATGGATCGATCTTTTACAAAGTCGAAAAAGATGCCATCTTGGCAAGAATGAACTTTGATGATATGCTCCAGCAGGATGTCGATGAACTGGAGGACGACCCGGCCGATTGGGCTAAGCCAGTGAAATTCAATGATGACTATGTTTTTGACGGCATGTGGCTTACCCGCCGAAACGACCGGACCAAAATGATTCAAAAATGGCAGGTTGCCAAGGATAAAAAGGATCGTGATGCATTTAGAATCGGTAAAGGCCCGTTTCCGCTGCCTTTTTCGATAAAAAAAGATGATCTGATCAAATATTTTGGAATTAAAATAATAGTAGATAAGAAATTGGAAGCAAAAGAGCTAAAAAATACTGTACATATCGAGCTTATTCCGCTAAAAGAGAGTGTCTATGCAAAAGAATATGTGAAATTAGAACTCTGGATGGATGTTAAAAATTATCTGCCGGTTCAGATTCGCTATGAAAAAGGTGGCGATCGTTGTGAAATTACCACGGTTTTATGGACAGATATAAAGATAGATGATAAGAAAGGAATAGCCGCCGATATTTTTATAATTGATGAAAATATTGGTGCTGGCTGGCAAAAGGAAGTCACGCCAATGAAAAACAAAAGTTAAGACTGAATAAGTCATAGTATAGGTTTTACAAATAAAATTTTTAGGAGTATTTTAAATGAAAAAGATTTTGGCAATAGTAATGTGTATGGCAATGTTTGCTTTTGTAGTTGGATGCGCAAAAGATGAAGCTGGCACGGCTGGAGCTGGCAATGATGAAGGTTGCTGTGGCACTTGCGGCGGGGACAAAGATCCTGCCACTGATACAGAAAAAGTTAAAGATGCAGTAGAAGACGCTAAGGATAAAGTCGAAGGAACTGTTGAAGACGCTAAAGAAAAGGTTGAAGATATGGTGGAAGAAGTAAAAGAAACCACTGAAGAAAAAGTTGAAGAAACCAAAAAAGCACTTGAAGGCGTTAAAATTCCTGAATAATTGCTTTTTTGAAATGAATAAAAAAACCAGTTCTATTGGACTGGTTTTTTTTATGGATTTGTAAAAAAATTATACTGAGAGTATTAAGGCTTTGTGATTTATTCAAAGATGAGATTACCAAAGAATTCGGGTTTATGGAAATTTGGTTTAGGCCAATCAATAGGTGACCAGGTTAGCCAATGGGGTCTGGAACATTCATCAGCACATTTGTAGAAGTTTCCTTGCCAGACGGTTCCGGGCTGTGGGTTGCCGATATTGAGGTATTCGTTACACATAGCTAAAGGGAGTTTATATTCGACAGTCCAGGTAGTTTCTTTACGCAGTTCGGGGTTGACTGTTTTGGGCATGGAATGAAAGACTTCGACCTGATTGCACTGATCATAGGTGAAAAGGGTGTTGGCTGTCTGGGGGTTGGCTTTATAGTACAGCAGAAAACGGCCACCACAGTTCATTTCAATAGCCAGATAGCCTTTGGTGATGTCGTGGCTGAAGAAGAATTCCACGCAGCTGTCATTCCAGATATCCTGCTGGTTTTGGGTTCTGGTGGAGAGAATGTAATTATCTCTTACACTGAAAATAATATAGAGATTGTCGCTGTCATAAACCATCTTGGCCTGGCATCTGGGTTTATGTTCTGGTTCATCGCCCATGTAATTATTGATTTCTATTATCGGGATATCCAGCCATATGCCTGAATCGATATCTCCGGTATGAGTGAAGGGGGCTTTGATTTTTTCTACAGTGTAGGTTTTTGCAGTCATAATTGCACTCCGATATTAAATATTGCATTATGAAGGTAATTATACAGGTAGTGGCGCTAATATTAAAGTGAAAAGTTTTATATCGGGTTTTACGACGGATTAGTTTATTTGTAAAAAAAAGCGCGTAAACACACATCCGTTCGTTGTTAGTGCGACGATAGTTCAAAAGAGATAAAACAGCGAATAAGTAAGAAATGTAACGCTGTGATTTTTGCGAAGCTAGCTATTATTTTTAGTTACATGGGTTGCTTTTGGCCCCATTTCACCCTGGACGGTTTCGTAAAGTACCTGGTCGCCTTGGGTAAGTATGGCTTTTTCTTCGACTTGGCTATGATGAACAAATACGTCATTGCCACTATCGTTAGCGATAAAGCCAAAACCTTTTTTGGGATTGAACCATTTAATGGTACCGTTTTCCATTACATACTCCTATTTGTCAGCTATGATTGTTCAAGGCATCTATTTAAGTCTGGCAACTCAGACACAAAAGATGAAAAAGTATTTTACAACTATTATCGCTTTGAACAAGAAATAATCAAGCATTCTATTGAAATAATTAAAAGTATATTGCAAAGCTGTTAGGATTGTATTGGTTTTATGCTTTTTATTGTCTATGTTGTTGTTTTATAGGGGTTTATGAAGAGGGTCAGTGATTTCTAACAGGCTGTTAGAAATGGCAGGTCCGCACATGAAGTGAATTTTCTTGCCTTAACTTCCTTTAAGAGACTATAATAGTAGACTAATTCGACAGAAAAAATAAATATTCAATCCCATCAGGAGCTTAATAAAATGACCAATGAAAATTTAAAAGATGAAACCTTATCCTTGCATGCAGGCCACGAAATCGACCCGACTGGTTCACGTGCAGTACCAATATACCAAACCACTGCTTATGTATTTAAGGATACCGAACATGCCGCTAACCTTTTTGATTTGAAAGAGTTTGGTAATATCTATACCCGGCTGATGAATCCTACTACCGACGTATTTGAAAAAAGAATTGCAGCTCTGGAGGGCGGCACTGCAGCTATTGCTACTGCCAGCGGGATGTCGGCAATATTCCTGGCGATTCATAATATAGCCCAAGTGGGTGATCATATTGTATCAAGTCCATTTGTTTATGGCGGTACGGATACCTTATTTAGATATACCCTACCACGTATGGGAATTGAAACAACATTTGCTGTTGATTTAAACCCTGAAACAATTCAGGCCGCGATCAAGCCTAATACTAAGGCGGTTTATATTGAGTCGATTGGAAACCCCAGTTGTGATGTTGCCGATATTCAGGCGATAGCGGATGTTGCCCATGGAAATGGCGTACCTTTGATTATCGACAATACCTTTGCTCCTTTGATTTGCAAACCTTTTGAATATGGTGCTGACGTTGTGGTGCATTCCTGTACCAAATGGATTGGCGGCCATGGCACATCTATTGGCGGGGTAATAATTGAAAACGGGAAATTTAACTGGGCCAATGGCAAATTCCCCGGTTTTACCGAACCTGATCCGAGTTATCATGGTTTGAAATATTATGAGGCTTTGGGTGAAATTGCCTTTGTGACCAAGATTCGAGTTGATGGCATGAGAAATATTGGCCCGTGTCCCAGCCCGTTTAATTCATTCCAGTTAATTCAGGGCATTGAAACTTTGCCTTTGCGTATTAAACAGCATTGTGCCAATACATTAGAATTAGCAAAGTTTTTACAGGCCCATGATAAAGTCCAATGGGTTAAATACGCGGGTTTGCCGGAACATCCAACCTACAACCAAGCCCAAAAATATTTCAAGGGTGGATATGGTGCGGTTCTTTGCTTTGGCATTAAAGGTGGTTGTGCGGCAGGGCAGAGATTTATTGATTCGGTAGAATTAGCCAGCCATCTGGCAAATGTTGGTGATGTCAGAACGCTGGTAATTCATCCGGCATCGACAACCCACCGACAACTTTCCGAGGCCCAGCAAATTGAATCCGGCATAAATCCCGAATTTATCCGTGTCTCAGTTGGTTTGGAAAGTATTGAAGATATTATCGCCGATTTTGACCAGGCACTTAATAAGTAAAGCGCTAAAATGGCCCCCAACATTGTGTTGGGGGTTGCTTTCAATTTTAACCCAGTTTGGCAGTTCCGGCTGTGACCAGCTTTTCAATATTGGCGTCGCAGACATCGGTTTCGCCCTTGACAAAACCCAGATCTGTTACCAGCAGATGCTGGAAGTCGTAGATTCCAGCTTCTTTCAGTGAATTTTTGACACAGTTTAAGCCACAGCCATCAATTGCCAGAATAGCCGCGGCATTTACCGTAGTTTGCATAATGGGTGCTACTTTTCCGCCTATGCCAGCTAAGCAGAACATTTTACCAATGCCATCGCTGGTCATCTTTCGGGCAACCCGGTCCGACAACTCGCCCACATCAGCGGCTCCGCTACATGAGAAAATCAGCTTATCTTTTTTTGCTGCACAACATTTATTGGCCATCGTATTTCCCTTTCAGTTAATATAAGATCATATCATCCAGATTGTCAATATTCCAGAACTAAGTCAACTTGTGGTATGTTTTTTATATTTTATTTTTCGCCAAAAAATGTTATTATAAGCCCTTAATCAATAATTAATATAAACAGGAGAATATAATGGCTGTAACCACAGATATTTATGGCAAACTTGAAAGCGGTACAGAAGTTCACGTTTTTACTTTAACCAATGCCAACGGTGTCAAAGCGAAAATCATTAATTGGGGCTGCTGTCTGGTTAGTCTGGAAGTACCTGACAGCAAAGGCAATTTTGCTGACATTATATTAGGCTTTGATGATATAAAAAAATGGGCAAAAAATCCGCCATATTTTTCAGCCGTCATTGGACGCTATGCTAATCGTATCGCTAATGGCTTATTTGTCATTGACGACAATGAATATAGCTTAGCGATTAATAATGGCCCTAACAGTCTCCATGGTGGTTCAGTTGGCTTTGATAAAGTCCTCTGGAATGCCATGGAAATCGAAAATGGCGTAGAATTAAAACATACCAGCCCTGATGGCGACGAAGGCTATCCTGGTAAACTTGATATCACGGTAACTTATACCTTAACTGAAGCTAATGAGCTGAAAATTAATTATAAGGCCATAACCGATAAGCCAACGGTCGTCAATATGACCAATCACAGCTATTTCAATCTGGCCGGACACAATAGCGGTTCGATGCTGGACCAAATTATGCAGATTAATGCCTCCAACTATACCCCCATAGATGAAAATCTTATCCCCACTGGCGAAATAGCCGCAGTTACCGGTACTCCATTAGATTTTACCAGTCCCGCAGTCATTGGCGATCGCATTGATGATGATTTTGAGCAATTGAAACTGGCCGCTGGCTATGATCATAATTTCGTGATAGACCGTCAGGCCCCTGGTTTAGTGTTGGCAGCGACGGCAATCGACTCTAAATCAGGCAGAATCATGGAAGTGCTGACCACCGAGCCGGGCGTGCAGTTTTATTCCGCTAATTTCCTCGATGGCAGCGATATCGGCAAAGGCTGTTTTGCATATCAGAGACGCTATGGCTTTTGCCTGGAAACCCAGCATTTCCCCGATTCGCCTAATCAACCTCAGTTCCCGACAGTTCGCTTAAATCCTGGCGAAACTTATGACACCACTACCGTTTATAAATTTTCAGTAACTCAATAAAATAAATGATTCATTGTGATAGCCTCTGATATAGAATCAGGGGCTATTTTTGTGGGCCACCGAGGGCTTCTAATATTGACGGAAAAGCTGAAGATGATATTTGAGGCTTGCTGATATTGCCTTTGACATAGACCCGGACCATTTCCTGTCGGATGGCTTTATAAAAACTGGTTAACACTGGTATTGGCTCAAACAGTTCAATTGGTTTGATGACAAATGTCAGATCAATTTTGTCTTCCAGTTTTTCATACTTTTCGTTAATCAGGGCAAAAGGCCAGTTCTCGATATAGCCATCGCCATCAAGTGAGATGGCTGTTCCGCCCAGTGTGATTTTCTCGAGTATGGTTTTATTATCAATTATATATCCTGTGATTTCAGCATCATTGAAAGCGCCTTTTTTGGGGAGCTTGAGGTTTACGAAATTAAGCAGTTCAGCGATGATAGGCAGTTGACCCAGTTCGGCTTTGTCGATCATTAAAGTGCAATAGCCCCGTGCGAAATCTTCGGGCTTGTAGATAAATGATTTACTAAGTTTTAATTTACCTTCAAATCGGCCTTTGAGATTTTTGAGATGTTGATCTAGTGGCTTGCCAGCGTTCATTAATGTAGGGATATCACATTTTAAGAATCTTATATCCAGTTCATAGGTTTTCTGGTCATCAAATTTAGCGATAATATCACCGGCTATTTTGCCATCACAGAATTGCCCATCAATATTATTAATGTTAAAGAAATATGTTTTATTGTCAAAATGTAAAGATGAATTCAGTTGGTTGAAAGGTTTATCAAAGAGCAGCAGTCTGGTTTCAGACATCTTTGCGTCAAAAGAGGTAGATGCAGATGCGGTATTATAGACTGCGTCAATGTCATTAAGCGTACAATTTAAATTATCGACAGAGGCCGGTTCTGGCAAGGTCATATTATTGAGGTGAACCTGGCCTTGCACTTTCCATAATGAATTATTTTCAGGGAGATCATTTTTGGTCAGTTTTAAATCGCAATCGATACTGCCATTGGGGCGAAGCTCTTGTTTGAATATTGCCAGCTTTTCGATGGTGGAAACTGAATCAAGGAGCTTATCATTAATTCTGAAATTCCGGGTTGTGATTTGCAGATCAGCTGTTGGGTCTTTTGTTTGTTTATTTCGTTTGATTTTACCTTTGACAGATATATTGCCCTGATCGGTGAAGCTGTTGAGGTTGGCGATATCAAACTGTTCATTGTTTATGGTAGCGGTCCCCTGGATATTGCCGAAAGTGTAATCGTATTTTTTCAAAGTCAAAGCGCATTGCAGGGGTTCTATTACCGCATTATAGTTTAGAGATTGCTCACTGGCGTTACTGTTGATTTTGACAGTGACCTTGGCTTTGCCTGCCAGTGAACATTGGTCATCCAGATGGACAAGCTTTGTTACATTTTCATCCAGGCTAAGCCGGTCAGCTTCCAGAGTCATATTCAGCTGACCTTGCCCGTTTATATTGCCATTGATGTTGATTTTGCTTGGGCCGTTGGCAGCTGAGATTTCTTTGATATTAATTTCGCCATTATGGAACAGGCAATGACCTTTAATATCACTAAGAGGATAAGGATAAGCCGGCAAATTAGCTTTGCCATCGGCCAGATTCAGCTCAACAGCTAAATCCATATTCTTTTGGATAATCGCAAAGGCATTATTTTGGCTTTTATCGCTGCGATAATCTTTGTCGTAAATGCTTTTTAATATCGCCTGGCCATCAAGTCTGGTTTCAAGGCCAGTCTGGTTTTGAAGTTTATCGATACCGTTTTGCAATTGATCGGCTAATGCTTTATCAAAATAAACATTTTTAAAGTCAATCTGGCAATACATATCCGGCATGGCCGATTCCATTTGATTGACATGAGCATTAATCTTCAGTTGGCCTCCGGCGGCCCTGGCGATGATATTATCTAATTTAAGTGAATCATTATGACTGATGAACTGCCCGGTCATATTAGTTAATGGCAAGGGGAAATCTTTCAAGGTGGCCTTGAAATCCGTGAAATCCAGAGTCAACAAAAAATCCTTTGTGAAATTATTGTTTTTGTCAGTGATTTTGCTGAATTTATATACCCCGCTTAAGATTCCCTGCGGGCTGATATTGTCCCAGGTGTTCTGCAGATTAGGGTCAAGGCTGTCATAGAGAACCTTATCGGTTGGCAGATTCATAAACGTTGTTGTCATCGACCAGCTCGGCTGCGGGCCAAAGCTCATATCGCTTTCCAGTACAGCTGAAACCTCTTTTTGACCGCCGGGCATCACCCGAACAGTGCTAATCGGGCCGATATGCATCTTGTTATTGCCAAAAACGATTTTCCCTTGGGCTTTTTCCAGGGGATAGGGCAGTTTGTCATAAGAAAAAGCCATATCGTAGATGGTTATGGTGCCGCTGCTTTGAATTTTTGATTGTGTTTCTTTTTGATCTTGGCGGGTTATCTTCAGATTGACATCGGCTTTGCCGCTGGGATTATAAGAAATGATTTCCTGACGGGATTTAACCGGTATCATCGCCAAAAAAGAATTGAGAGTCCGCTTTAAAGCATTATCATCATCTTTATTCAAGAGAATCTGACCCTGCTGACTGTCCCATTGGTTGGCTGGTATAGCAAAATTTTCTGTTGCGATATTGAGATCGAAGCCAGAGTCTTTATTGAGACCATTGATTTGGCCATTAATGGATAATTTGGTATTATTGCCAAAATCACTGATTATATTTTTGATATGAATGATCTGGTTTTTAATAGCAATATCGGCGTTAACATTTTCCAGCGGGAAATTGAGCTGGTCATCGAAGGCCGCTAAATTATAGGAAGCATCAGCAAGCTTTATTGTCAGTTCAATATTTTTATCTCGCTGATACAAACTGTTGACAGTTAACTGTCCCTGCGGGGTCGCTGCGATATACATTTGATGCCAGCGCTGCAGACTCAGGGGCAGTTGATCGCAATCGATTTTGCTGATGTCCATCTTTAGTTCTGCCTGGACCTGACCGGCGGCTTTGTCATAGCTTCCGAAAAGTTCTAATCCCTGCAGCAGACCATCGCTGGCGCTATGCATATTGAAACTATAGCAGTTCTGGTTGGCAGGGTCGGGTTTGACTGTGCCGGAAATGTTTTGATGGCCCGGACTGGTTGCCAGTCCATCTTGTATCTGCCAGTATTGAACTCTGGCATTGCGGATGATTATGATCGGGGCGGATTTGCGGTCGGTTTTGTTTTTATCGATGAAGTTTAACTGCTGGAGATTGGTAGTATTGCTTTGGCTGTCATAACGGATATTTAAGGTTGCCTGTTCGGCGATGATTTTGGTGAGTCGATATTGCTTTTTCAGCAGTCCGGATGGATCATGCTGCAAAATAACATCATTGGCCTGAAATACCAGATTATCTTCTGTGTGTTGCTGTTGAGGTAAATAGAGTTTCAGGCCTTTGATCCGGGTTTGATTCAGTAAATTAAAAGAAATTTCTTCAATTTCCGCTTCACCTCCGGTAAGGTCTTCGACGATTTTGATGGTAAGGTTGCGAATCTGGGTATTGTCCAGCTGATACCAGGTGAAGCTGACCACGCTGATTAAAAAGATAAGCATAACAGAAGCGGCGATCCGCCGACGCCAGCGCAGGCGCGGGCTGTGCTGGCGGGGATGCTTTGATTGTATCATCTGGCTAAGCCATAGAAGTTTATCTTTTAATGTTTTGGTATGTCTGGCCATATAACCTTAAGGGTTTAACCGTTGTTTTCTTTGATGAACAAGTTAATCTGCTGCAGTAATGCCGCCACCGCCTGAGTTGCCGGGATGGTCGCTGTCTTTTTGCCGCTACGATAGATAACAACCTTGTCTTTGCCGCCGCAGAGGGCGACATCGGCATTGTCAGCTTCGCCGGGGCCATTGACCACGCAGCCCATCACTGCCACGGTCATGGGATATTTAATCTCTTTGATGGCTTCACTGACCTGATTGACCATTGCCAGCAGGTCGATTTCGGTTCTGCCACAGGTCGGGCAGGCGATAAGTTCGATACCTCGCTGTTGGCGCAGCTTTAAGCTGGTTAATATTTCCCAGGCAACGCCAACTTCTGTGACCGGATCACCTGCCAGAGATACTCTGATGGTATCGCCAATACCTTCGGCCAGCAGGGTCCCCAGTGCCACCGCTGATCGGATCGATCCGGTCTGAACTGTACCGGCATGGGTAACACCCAGATGGATTGGATAATCAAAATTATGGGCTATCAGGCGATTAACTTCAATGGTTCGGGCTGCATCATGGCATTTGGCCGATAGAACCAGATTAGAAAAGTCATTATCTTCGAAGATGCGGACATAATCGGTCATCTTATCCAGCATAAGCTGGGCCATGGGCATATCTTTTTCGTGCTGATGCCTGCCATTGTCTTTCAGGTCGACAATACTGCCTTCATTGACCCCCACACGGATAGCGACCTGATTGGCTTTGCAGGCATCGACAACGGTTTTGACCTGTTGGCGGTCTTTGATATTGCCGGGATTGAGCCGGATTTTATTGACACCGGCTTCGATGGCTTCCAGCGCCCGGGCAAAGTGAAAATGGACATCTGCCACTATCGGGATATTGATTTGTTTGATAATATCGGGCAATGCGGCGGTGTCTTTTGCTCCTGGTACTGCCACTCTCACGATTTCACAGCCGGCATTGGCCAGTTCATTGATCTGTTTGACACAGCCATCGACATCACTGGTGGCGATATTGGTCATAGACTGCACTGAAACCGGCTCAGATGACCCTATTATGAGCTTCCCGGCCTGAATCAGGCGACAAATGCGCCTTAGGTTTAATTGTTTATTGTCATGCATATATGAATTTCTCTTTGATAGAATTATTATTACAAAAACCCATGTAACTCTAAGCTATCAAAGGCGATACGTCAAGGGTTTACCTTGGCGGTGCGGTTTTTTTTATTGGCTTGTCAGCCGGAGAAAACCAGAGTATGCACCGGTTTGGCAGATTTTCAGAGCAGGTTTTGTCCGCCGATATTCGCAGATATACGCAGATGAGAGGGTTTGGCTTTATTATGCTTTAAAATATTCACCATGAAGGCATGAAGTTCATGAAGGTAATATAAGAATTATTAGACAGGACAGCTGCCGGCTGTTTAGTTGAATACAGAATTATTTAGATGGTCTTATCTTATAATTTCAAAATTTTCCTCGTGACCTTGATGCCTTCTTGTTAAATATTCAAGACCCGGCAAATAGACAATCACCATTATCGGCGGCCATCGGCGGGCATCTGCGGACAAATATTGCTTTAAAAGTTCTTATTTATGGCATAATTAGAGGATAAAGTCGTTGATTTATAGTTTTTATTGCCTTAAAATGCTTCTGTGGTCTGTTAATGTTTTGATTTTGAGTTAAAAATCGGTGAGTTTTAGATGAAAGGAAAAGTTATGCAGAAGATTATTAGCAGGATATTGCTGGTATTATTGCCAGGATTGGTTTTGATCTTTAGTGGTTGCCAAAGCCCCAAGGTTCAGCTGGTCTATGATCTGGGCAATGGTGTGCAAATAGAATTTGTCAAGATCCCTGCCGGTAGTTTTATGATGGGAAGTCCCGATAATGAAGCCGGCGGATATATGTCTCAAAGCCCGGTTCGCAAAGTTGAGATAAGTAAGCCTTTTTTAATGGGCAAGTTTGAAGTTACTCAGGAGCAATACATAGCTGTCATGGGCAAGAACCCCAGTTATTTCAGTGGCTTAAAGAATCCCGTCGAGTGTGTTTCATGGTATGATGCTCAAAAGTTCTGTAAAAAGCTCAGTGAAATCACTAAGATGCAGGTAACTTTGCCCACCGAGGCTCAATGGGAATATGCCGCACGTGGCGAAAGCCAGAGCAGGTTTAGTTTTGGTGATAGTGAAAACGATTTAGGTGATTACTGCTGGTATAAAGATAACAGTGGCGATAAAACCCATCCGGTGGGCCAGAAAAAGCCTAATAAATTTGGGCTATATGATATGCATGGCAATGTCTGGGAATGGTGTCAGGATTATTATCAGGATAGTTATCGCAATCTGGCCAGTAAAGACCCGAAAGGGCCTTCCAGTAGCACCCGGCGTCTTATTCGCGGCGGCAGTTGGAGCCATAGTGCTTCTTACTGCCGGGTTGCCAATCGCTACGGCAATGTCCCCGACAACCGTAACATCGGCAACGGTTTTCGTGTGTGCGTTGTCGTCGTTTCTGGCCTGGACTGATATTAATAACCCTTTGTAATTTGTGCTGTTAGGCTTTAATTGTTCCCGGCCAGGGCGAGGGATGCTTTAAAATATTCACTATGAAGGCGCGAAGGGCACGAAGATAATATAAGAATTTTTAGACAGGATTAACAGGATTTACTGGATGAGAGCCAGGCGAGTTTATTGGCTGTGCTTTTGGGTTCAGGGGGTTTTGATATTGTTAATATTGCTTTAAAAGTTCTTATTTATGGCATAATTAGAGGATAAAGTCGTTGATTTATAGTTTTTATTGCCTTAAAATGCTTCTGTGGTCTGTTAATGTTTTGATTTTGAGTTAAAAATCGGTGAGTTTTAGATGAAAGGAAAAGTTATGCAGAAGATTATTAGCAGGATATTGCTGGTATTATTGCCAGGATTGGTTTTGATCTTTAGTGGTTGCCAAAGCCCCAAGGTTCAGCTGGTCTATGATCTGGGCAATGGTGTGCAAATAGAATTTGTCAAGATCCCTGCCGGTAGTTTTATGATGGGAAGTCCCGATAATGAAGCCGGCGGATATATGTCTCAAAGCCCGGTTCGCAAAGTTGAGATAAGTAAGCCTTTTTTAATGGGCAAGTTTGAAGTTACTCAGGAGCAATACATAGCTGTCATGGGCAAGAACCCCAGTTATTTCAGTGGCTTAAAGAATCCCGTCGAGTGTGTTTCATGGTATGATGCTCAAAAGTTCTGTAAAAAGCTCAGTGAAATCACTAAGATGCAGGTAACTTTGCCCACCGAGGCTCAATGGGAATATGCCGCACGTGGCGAAAGCCAGAGCAGGTTTAGTTTTGGTGATAGTGAAAACGATTTAGGTGATTACTGCTGGTATAAAGATAACAGTGGCGATAAAACCCATCCGGTGGGCCAGAAAAAGCCTAATAAATTTGGGCTATATGATATGCATGGCAATGTCTGGGAATGGTGTCAGGATTATTATCAGGATAGTTATCGCAATCTGGCCAGTAAAGACCCGAAAGGGCCTTCCAGTAGCACCCGGCGTCTTATTCGCGGCGGCAGTTGGTACGATAGTGCTTCTCTCTGCCGGGTTGCCAATCGCGACACCAGTGGCCCCGACCTCCGTAGCTTCAGCGGCGGTTTTCGTGTGTGCGATGTCGTCGTTTCTGGCCTGGACTGATATTAGTTACCCTTTATACTTTGTCTTTTTACCCTTTTTTGCTACCCGAGCGTAGCGAGGGCCGATTTAAAATATAATAATAGAGTTTTCCCAAAAGGGGCAGGGCCGTTCAACCCGGCGTCTTATTCGCGGCGGCAGTTGGAACAATAGTGCTTCTAACTGCCGGGTTGCCAATCGCAACAACAATGACCCCGACAACCGTAACAACAACAACGGTTTTCGTGTGTGCGTTGTCGTCGTTTCTGGCCTGCACTTACAAATGAATATAATCGTGATTTTATTCGCCCTGAATGACATAATTTACGGATTATGCCAGCGTGGCAAAATGTAAGTCCTGGCCTTGTTCCTGAGCTGTCAGCTCGCCAATAGAGCTGGAGCCGAATGATATGACAGGTCAGATGATACTGGTAGGCTAATACAGTTCGAAAGTCTCATCTGACCTACCTTTTCTCCTTCTGATAATATTATAAAAACATCATTTCAGGCTACAGACATAGTCAAAATTGACACCTGTTCTTTGCGCCTTGGCGGCTTTGCGTGCAATCTTATCTGCTATTTCACATCCGATAACTGCTCAATCTCGCTGCAAACCTGCAATTTGTATAAAAATGCCTCTAATGCTACTGATAAGGTCGATTGGTTGTTATTGGACGTTTTATTATCCTGTTATCGGGCGTGCGGGACGATTCTGCTGGCATCAGGAGCGTCCTGCTGGCATCAGGAGCGTTCTGCTGGCAGCAGGAGAGTTATTCCGGCTTACTTTAGGCTTATTCACGTCCGAATTATGCTGCTGCAGGCTTACTTTGTTCCATTTCTGGTGTGAAATGCTCTGATTAAGGTCCGAATTTCGATAAAGTTGACTTACTTTGGGCTCCTGCACAGTGGAATCATCTTCCTGCACTCAGCAGAACTCTTCTGCTGCCAGCAGAAGCTTCCTGATGCCAGCATAATCGCTATGCTCACAGCAGAATCGTTATGCTCACAGCAGAATCGTTATGCTGCCAGCATAATCGTGATGATGCCAGCATAATGCTGCTGCTGGCAGAATAATTGTCCCGCTGTCAGCAGGATGGCCATGCAGGTGTGGTATATCTTGTTTTAAACCTGAAATATTTTGTTTTGGGTCGGTTTTGCGCTGGTTTGGGTCGTTTGGGTGCTGGTTTGGGGGTGAAATATCCGGTTTGAGCTTTAGATAAATGGCCGGCGGCTGATTTTTCCCTTGATGGCTGGCCGGTTGGCTACTATTCTTATCTGGTGTTTTATTTGTTTGAGGATAAAATAGCATTAATAACAGTAAAAGCCTGCCAAGCGGGCCGGTTTAAATTGGAAATGGGCTAAAATACCAGCATACCAGCCACAAAAAACTGCTATAATTAACTAACAGGCGGCCTGGGCGGCCTTAATTGAAAAAAAAGTGGGCCGGCAGCTGATTTTGCGGTAATGGTATTAGTAGCTGCCAGCCAAAAACATAATTAATAATGAATGAAAATGAAGATATACGAAGACTTGAAACAATTTGATAGGCCCAAAAATGGCTGTATCCTGACCGCGGGCAATTTCGATGGTCTGCACAATGGCCATCGAGCCATAATCAGACGGGCCCGGGCCTTTGCCGATGCCCATGGAATGCCGCTGGTGGCTATGACATTTAAGCCTTTGCCCTTACAGGTGCTGGCCCCGGATATCGCACCGAAGCTGATAACCCCGCTGATAATGAAACGCAAACTATTGGGCGAGATGGATATTGATGCACTGATTGTGCTGGATACTACCAGGGGCCTGCTGGATATTCCAGCTGAACAATTTTTAAAAGATATCATGCTCGGGGCTCTCAATATGAAGTATATCGTTGAGGGAAGCACCTTTAATTTTGGTCATAAGGCCAAAGGCGATATACCCGGGCTGATTGGCTGGGGGGCTGACTTTGGTTTTGGCGTGGAACTGGTCCAAGCCCATGCAGAAGTCATCGATGGCGAAAAAACAGATATCAGCAGTACCTTAGTGCGTCAGCTATTACAGCAGTCACGCTTTGCTGCGGTCAAAACCGCGCTGGGCCGTTATTATTCTCTGGCCGGAGTCATTGAACCAACCCGGGGTCGGGGCCATGAACTGGGCTTTCCGACTGCTAATCTTCAATTATATGATAAAAAACAGCTGATACCCGGTGATGGCGTTTTCGCCGGCTTTGTCCGCTGGGGCGATAGCTTTGATGCTGCCTGGGCCAGCGCTGATTATCACGGGGCAGCTGTCAGTATCGGCCCCTGTTCAACTTTTGCCGATGGCCAATGGCAGATCGAAGCCCACATTTTAGGCTTTTCCGGTAAGCGGGATATTTTGACCGGCAAACATATGCTGATAAGCCTTGTCGAAAAACTTAGAGGACAGGAAAAATTCAATGATGTCGATGAACTGGTCAGTAAAATAAAGGAAGATTGCCGAAGAACAGCAAAGATAATTGGCGATTTGGATTTGAAAGTTTAGCTTTGAAAGTTAATATGCCCCCGGCGGCAGAGGTAAATTTGTTTTTTTCAGGGAGAGCTTGATATGGCTAAGAAGAAAAAGAAAATGAAAAGGGTTCTGGCCGGTTTTGCTGTTTTTATAGTGCTGGCAGCTGGGGCTTTGTTTGGGTATAAAGCTATCACAAGTAAGATGCTGCATAACCGGATTGAATATTATCGGGAACAGGGTTATCCGATGGACCGGGAAGAAGCTAATGAATATTTCTTTAAAGGTGTAAGTGATTTGCCGAATAAAGCGGACATGGTCAGGGAAGCTTTTGCACTTATTGACCAATGGGATAAAGACTGGCAAAGCGAAAAAGCTGATATCCTCCCTTTTCTGGGTAGTGTTATAACACCTGAAACAGGCCAGTGGATGAGCGATCAGCAGCTGGAAGCTTCACTTGATTTTATTAATGATAATATGCATGCACTGAAACTTTTTGGTCAAGTCTTTGATGATCCACGGGAATGCTATTTAATAAAAGAAGTATCGATCAATTTCGAAGTTGTCTCTATGATTTGGTTAAAAGATATGCGGTTTATGGCTAAAGTTTTAGCATTAAAGTCTTTAGTGCATTTGCAGCAGGGTGATATAGGTCATGGGCTTGTAACGATCAGGCAGATGTTGTTTCTGGCTGATTTGTTGAATAATGATTATTATATGATAAATCAAATAGTATCGATGTCTATAAGAAATCTGGCAGTTCATATGGCTGAGAGATGTTTGAATTTATGTCAATTGAACCGGGAAGAATTGTTGTATCTGTATGAGGTCTTTGATGTGGCTGAATCACAGTTGCCGTCGATGAAAAATAGCTATATAATGGAGAGGGCACGTGTTTCAAATGCCCTGTTGAAGGGGAGGATGAGGCAGAATTTTATGAGTAATGCCAGGCAATGGGACTGGAAGGTTTATGAAATGCTCACGATGGATAGAGATATAATTAAACTGTTTGATATTACTGAAAAATATATCGGTTATGCTGAATCGCTTGACTATCAAAGCATGAAAGAAGCAAGGGAGCTAGTAGGGGATAAACCCAGAGATGCTTTTACTGTGCTTTTTCAGAGAGGATATAGCGATTATATGGCATCCGAGGGTTTATGTCTCAATGATATTATGATCAGTAGTTGTGGAAGAGTCATTACTGATCTGAGAGAAGCGCAGGTTGCGGTTTGTCTGGAATTATATTGCTTGGATAATGGTTCATTTCCTGATAAAATTAAGCAGTTGACACCTGAGTATGTTTCTGAGGTTCCGGTTGATATCTTCAGCGGAGTAGAGCTGAAGTATAAGAAGCTGGATGATGGATATGAGATTTATTCGGTGGGCGATGATATGACAGATGATGGCGGTGATGAAGAAGATGATGTTGTATTTTTGGTTAAACGGCAATTGAATTAATAATTCAGATGTGAAAGTTTAGCTTTGAGGTATCACCTGTGGTAATGATTATTTATTTTGAAGGTAGATTCACTTGTTGAAGAAAATAAAAGGTTATAAACGGGTTTTGGTTTTTGTTGGTATTGTTTTTGCTATGATGGTTGTGGGCTTACTTGTATATAAAGCGGTGACCAGACAGATGCTGAACAACCGGATAGAGCATTATCGGGATTTGGGATATCCGATGTCGATTGAAGAAGCTAATGAATACTTCTATAAGAATGTCAAAGATTTGCCAAATAAAGCGGATATGGTCAGAGAAGCTATTGCTGCTATTGATATATGGAATTCTAGCAATAATATTGGCAGGCTGGATATTGTTCCGGTTGTGGGCTCTGCCACACTGGATCGGAGGCAGTGGATGACGCAGGAGCAACTCGAAAGATCGATTGAATTTCTCGATGATAATAAACAAACACTGGACATATTATATGAATTATTGAATGATCCAAGGCAGTGTTATATGCTTACTGAGGTTTGGGTAAATTTAGGAGTACCGGAATATTTATCTGATATGCGAACTCTGGTTAAATTATTATGGCTTAAAGCCAAGGTGGATATTCAACAAGGTAGAATTGATGAAGGGATTTTGGGAATAAAGAAAGTATTTGAATTGGCATCTTTACTTGATAATGATCGATTAATGATTTGTAAATTGGTTTCAATGTCCATACAGGCGATAGCTATTGAAATGGCTGCAGAATGTTTGAATTTGTGTCAGCTTAATCCAGAGCAGCTAAATGATTTAATTGTGATATTTGCTGATGCCAGGATAAATATGTCATCGCCGAAAGATACTTATATTTTAGAGCGTGCCATTTTGGCCGATGCAGCGATAAATGACAATCTCAAGCAAGATTACCTTTATAACACCAAGGAATGGGAATGGAGAGCATATCATGCTTTGGCTGATGATAATGATCTGGTACAAAGCTTCGATATGAATCAGGTTTTTATTGATTGTGCAGATGATTTGGACTGGAAAAAGATGCATCGGGCATTGTCGATGCCTGATATGGCTAAAAGATATAATGGATATGAACGTTTTATCAATCAGTTATCAACTTTACAGGCTAAATTGGATTCTGGTCTGTTTTGGATTCATGGGAAGTTGATTATGCAGATGACTATGGTTCAGATGGCCGCTAAGATGGAATTGTATTGCTTGGATAAGGGGAGATTTCCTGATACACTGGAGCTGTTGACACCTGGATATATATCTGAGATTCCGGTTGATCTCTTCAGCGGGGCAGAACTGAAATATGTGAAGCTGGATGACGGATATATGCTTTATTCAGTGGGCTATGATATGACAGATGATGGGGGAAATGAAGAAGATGATATTGTATTTGTGGTCCAGCGGCAATTGAATTGATATTTTTGAATTCAGATTTGATGTGTGAGAGTTTGGTTTGTGTTATGTTTTATTGTCATTGGTATAGGATATTGCTCTGGCAGATGATAAAGTATTGGATTGTGATTTTATATCTGGTAAACTTCAACGAGACCCATCGCTTAGGCTCAGGGTTCTGATAGTTTGACAGTTTAGTTTTATTGGTATGGGCCGATCCCATGATATGAGAGATATTATGAATAAATATAATGAAGCGATAGAGATAATTAATGGTGCTAAAAAGGTTTTGATTGGCTCCCATGTTCGCCCCGATGGTGATTCGGTGGGCTCGATGGTGGCTTTGAAGATGGCGATCAGCCAGAATTGCGACCCTGAACAGGTTGATATTCTGATGTTAAGTGAGCCGGGCGATAGCTATAGGTTCTTAGTTAATGATTATCTGCTGTGGGACAGGGATATCGATGGCCCGGCCCAGCTGGATGACTATGATCTGGTGATTATCGTGGATACCTCAGCGATTCGCCAGCTGCCCGGCATTGGTGATTATCTGCTGGAACGGACCCGGGCCGGTAAACTGCCGGTAATTGTCATTGATCATCATCTCAGCGGTGATGAAATTGGCAATTGCCGCATCATAGATAGCGATTGTGCCGCCGCCGGTCAGCTGGTTTATCAGCTAATTGATGCCGCCGACTGGGATATTGATGAAATGGCGGCCAATGCCTTATTTGTCGCCATTGCCACTGATACCGGCTGGTTCAGGTTTTCCAATACTGCTGCCCAAACCTTGTTTATTGCCGGCGATCTGATCGCCTGCGGGGCCGAACCGGATATTTTGTATCAGCAATTATATTTGAGTAATCCACCCGAGCGGATGGCCTTGCTGGCGGCGGTGCTGGCAACCCTTGAATTTCATGCCGCAGGCCGGATAGCTTCGATGTATATCACTAATGAGATGCTCAAAGACTGCGGTGCAGCGCGCAGCCTGATCGAAAACATTGTTAATGAACCGATGCAGATTGGAACTGTCATTGGATGCGGTTTATTTGTCCGGCAGGAAAACGGCGATATCCGTGGCAGCCTCCGCAGTAAAGATATAATCGATGTCAATGTCATCGCTAATAAGTTCGATGGCGGCGGCCATGCCCGGGCAGCGGGCCTGACTATCAGCGGCAGCGATATAATCGCGGCAAGAGATGCCGTAGTCGCCGAAATGGAGCTGGCTCTACCCGCCGCAGGCTGAGCCTGCACCCAGCTTACATAAGGATCACTGGTTGGTGGGTTTTCCGGCGTCGTTGCCGCCTGCATCAGGCTGGATGTCATAAGCGAGAGACACAGGCCAAATAGAAACAATACATATTATCCGCAGATATCCGCAGATAAGACATCGGCGTCCGCCGATGAAATACAAAAATATATTATATATATCTTTAGCAGCTGGTATGTAGCTCTTATCTGCGTCTTCGTGAAACCGGCTATGTCGGTCTGCGGCCAAAAATTCTTGATTCACATCATCGTTACAAGACCGCACTGACGGTATTACTCGCCAATGCCATACCTGAGGGATTTGGTGATTCCCATAAATTTTTTGCATGGCCCCAGCGGCCCCCAGCAGCTTCGGGCCGGTTTTCGGGGTTATCAATACTGATAAAAACGAATTTATAACTTTTGGCATCAGGGCCCGCCCCGGATAAATCAAAGATATTTTTGCCAGTTACCCCCTGGCAATGTCCAATAATAAAATCATAACCGCCGATAAGCGACTTCAAAGAGACAGATGTGAGCTTCGAATAGTCAAATGTAAGCTTCAAAGAGACAGATGTAAGCTTCGAATAGACAGATGTGAGCTTCGAATCGTTGTAAATCGGCGTAAAACCAAAAGCCGGCAGTGTCGGTCTGTATAAAGCTTTTGATCTTATCAGCGAAAATCCGCCAAATCCGCGTCATCTGCGTTCTATATCTTCCTCTTTCTCGCTTACTCGCTTGCTCACTTACTCACTTCTACCAGGCGTAGGGCCAGTTACTGGCAGTGCCGATGTGGAATAATTTGCCAGCTACTCACTTTTGCCAGCTAGCAGCTGGTTTTGATGGGTTTTGACTTTGACAGGGATAGTATCTCCGGTTAAAATTGGGGTAGTAAGTCAAATGGAAATATTTTAATGATTCCTGGAGTGCGATGATTATGAAAAATAAGCTGCTAATGTTTTTATATGCTTTGGTTGTTCCTTGTATAACGTGGTTGGTGTTCCTTAATTATGAAAAATACCATCTAGATAGCGAGAAATACTGCGAGCAAGGGAAGCAGGCTTATCTAGATGGTGACTCAGATGCCGCCATTGATTATTATAGCAAGGCGATTGATTGTGATGTCAGTTGTGTAGAGGCTTATAAGTGTCGTGGCTTTCTATATGCTGCCACCAAAAAATATGATGAGGCTATCAGCGATTACACTGAAGTGATCAAACTTGCCCCGGAGATATCTGTCGTCTATTTGAACCGAGGGGGGGCCTATTATTTAACCGGTCAGTATGATAAAGCTATTGCAGATTGTAATAAATGCATTGAATTTGATCCTGATGAAACCTCGGGATATCTTTTGCGGGCCCGGGCATATCAAGCGCTAGGCGAAAATGAAAAAGCCCTGGCTGATTATACCCATATCATTGAGATTAAGTCAGTAAGTGAAGCTGATAATGTTTCTCTTGCCGAATCTTATTTCAATCGGGCCCAGCTATATGATCAAAAGGGCGACCATGACGCCGCTGATGCCGACCGGGCCAGGGCTATCGCCCTTGATCCAGAGCTGGCTAAGTAATCGGCTGGGATAAATGAATAAATTTATCTCCGGCATATCCCATTAATCGGTGTTAATCGGCGTAAAACCAAAAGCTGGCAGTGTCGATCTGGTGGACTTTGTGCAGCTGGCGGGGTTATTGGCTCCGATAGTTATGATAATGGGCCACCGGTGGCCAATGAGGATTAATTTGACAAAGGTAAAGCTTTGGTAATATAATAAGATTAGCTATTAACAAGGAGAAAGTTATGAAATATTGTCTGGTTATTATTACATTACTTGGTTTAGGGTTCAATTCTTATTCAGCATATGCCGGAGTGGACCCAGAGCCATCGGTTGAAGCCCAGATGATGGCACTTGGCCCGTGGCTGGTTCCTGATATGGCTTTGGCAAGGCAGATAGAGACCGATCTGGACCTGATCCGAACCAGATACCCTCAGGTTGCCGATATTAGTTATCGCTTCAGATATGTTCCCAGTTAAATGCTGATAGTACCCAGTCAGGCGGCCCGGGATGATTATGACAATGGCGGCTTTGAGGCCTTAGCCGATATCAATGAGATTTACGGCGGTACAGTGGCCAGAGTCACCAGCAGTTATTTCAAACTGGAATTCGCTAAAGTGTATAATATACTGCGACTTGCCGATATTTACCAGCAGAGTCTGGGCGATGATTTATTGTATGCCAATCCAAATTACTATTTAGGAGATGGCAGTACAATTATGGCATTTCCACCCAGCTATACATTTGTCAAAAAATGGGGTGATTGTCCTTCCGGCTGCATGAATTCAGAAACATTTACCTTTACTGTAGCCAATGGGCAGGCGGTCATGGTTCCTGAACCGGCTGGCATTGGCTTACTGGCTCTGGGTGTATTGGGTTTTATCCGGAAAAGATATTAGATTTGCTGTTATTTGGGAGTTTATTTCTGCCCGATGGGCTCCAGCGGTCTTTTTGTAGCTATTAATCTCAAAATTCGGCCATCATCCGGTCCGAATCATAAAACTGTTAAACTGATGGAGGGTTCCGATGATATCAAAATTGATTATAGCTCTGGCTTTGCTGGGGCAATTGGCCAGCGCTGAGGTCTTTTATATCGCTAATAGCGGCAAAGATGCCAATCCCGGCAGTGAATCGCAGCCCTGGGCATCTCTGGCTGGGGCTGTGGCCCATCTCGAAGATCTAGATGGGCCCGATAGCCATACGGTTTATATCGATGATGGGATTTATTATCTGGATAAAACAATTATGCTGGGTGCAACCGCTGCTGATATCACATTTAAAGCGAAAAACCGGCATCAGGTGCGCTTCCATGGCGGACGAATATTAAAAAGTTCGGACTTTCAGCCAGTAAATGATAAAGCAATTATTGCCCGGCTGGACCCCAAAGCCAAATCGCAGGTTCTGATGCTGGATCTGGCCGCCAGTTTTCCGGGATTGATTCTGGCAAAGGACTGGCCCGGGGCCTTTCGCGGCTATGCCGGCTGGCCGGAACTGTTTATTGATAATGAACCGTTGACTATGGCCCGCTGGCCCAATGATAATTTCGCTAAAATAGCCAAAGTCATCGAGAAAGGCTCCAGTTCCAGCGATGCCGATAAGACTAAGCGGCCCGGTAGTTTTCAATATGCAGGTGATCGGCCCCAAAGGTGGAAAGCGGCCGGGGAAATTTATCTCAATGGCTACTGGTGTCACAAGTGGTATGATGAAGCTCTGCTGGTTGAGAGCATAAATTATGCTGATAAAGTTATTAAGCTGGCCGCCCCGCATCATTATGGCATCGGCGGCCATGCCGGGGGACTTTATTATGCCTTTAATCTCATCGAAGAAATCGATAGCCCCGGTGAATATGCCATTGACCGGGCCAATGGGAAAATTTATTGCTGGCTGCCGGATGATTTTGGGCAAAAGGAAATCTCTATCTCGGCTTTGAATCAGCCTATGCTGGATATTAATGGGGCTAAGAATATTAATTTTAGCGGTATCATCTTTGAATGCAGCACGACTCTGATTGCATCGATTAAAGATTGCCATCAGATTATTATTAAAGATTGTATTATCCGTAATTCTGGAAAGAATGCTGTTGTTATCGCCAATGGCAAAGATAATTGCGTGGATTCCTGTGAGATTTATAATATGGGTTCCGGCGGTATCAGCCTTAGCGGGGGGAAGCGTCAGAGTTTGACAGCCTGTAATAACTCTGCTAATAATAATCATATCCATCATTTCGCCCGCAATGTGATGACTTATCAGTCAGCGGTGCAGCTTTCGGGGGTGGGCTGTGTCGCCAGCCATAATGAGATCCATGATGCACCCCATATGGCCATCGGCTTTGGCGGTAATGATCACCTGATCGAATATAATCACATTCATCATGTCTGTCTGAACACCGCCGATGCCGGGGCGATCTATACCGGGCGGGATTGGACGGTGCGTGGCACGGTTATTAAGTTTAATTATTTCCATCATCTGGGTGCTTCCCAGTATTTTGGCAATTATGCGGTCTATCTCGATGATATGGCCTGCGGTACCAGGGTCTTTGGTAATATTATCGCCGACACTTCTTCGGCTATGCTCATTGGCGGGGGCCGGGACAATGTTATTGACAATAATATCATGATTCGCTGTAGGGAATCTATCCGGATTGATGCCCGGGCCCTGGGCTGGGCGAAGTTCCATGTAGAAAAACCCAATGGAACCATGTGGCAAAGACTCAATGCCATGCCATATCAGAGCAAGCCATGGGCTGATAAATATCCGAATTTAGTTAAAATCGCCGAAGATCAGCCCGCCTGGCCTAAATATAATGTGCTCAGGAACAATGCCTTGCTGGGGAGCCCAGATTTTAACCTGGCTAAAGAAGTTCGCCAGACCGGCACCATAGATAATAATTTCAAGTCTGATAAGGTTGATGCTTTTATTCAGCAAAAGGGTGATGGTTCATTTGTTTTGGCCCCGGATTCGCCATTATTTGGGGAAATCAAGGGATTTAAGGCCATTGCTATCGATGAAATCGGGCAAATTAGGTAATAAATACCGGTTTTTCGCGGTTTTTTTATATGGCAATGGATATTAATCGGGCCTGTTTAGGGGGTATTTCCCTCACCTAAAACTTAAATAAAGCAAATTATGACTATGTTTGAGGGAAAAATGTATTGTTTGACTAAATTATTTGACGATGTATAATATAGTAGAGATGATAATTACTGTTATTTTGCACTCGGAGACGACTTATGACAACCAATATGGCTATTTTATGTGTTGATGATGAGAGAATTGTACTTAATAGCCTTGAAACCCAACTTCGCAGCTATTATGGTCATAAATATCAGCTTGAATTTGCCGAAAATGCCAATGAAGGCATAGAAGTCCTTGATGAGCTTAGCAGTTCTGGCCATTATATTGTAGTAGTCATTTCTGATTGGCTTATGCCGGGGATGCGTGGCGATGAGTTTCTTATCGAAGTGCATCGCAGGCTCCCCAAAACCATAAATATCATGCTTACGGGCCATGCTGACCCATCTGCAGTCAAAAACGCCCGGGAAAATGCTAATTTATATGAATGCATTTGCAAACCCTGGGATGCTAAATACCTGACCAATATAATCGATAAAGCTCTTCAAGAGCATGCTCATAGTTTTCTAAACTAGTATATTCTGTATTGTTAACCTGATTTCCCAGGCAGTCAGTTTAATTTGTTTCAGGTCATTAGCAAGAGAGTTTCTGTCATGTCAGATCTTAAAAAACAATTAGGATTGCTGCACGTTTTTTCTGTTGCAACAGGTGCAATGATAAGTTCAGGTTTGTTTATATTGCCTGCTCTTGCTTTTTCAAAAGCAGGTCCAGCAATGATTTTTTCATATCTTTTTGCTTCTATTATGATTTTACCCAGTGTTCTCAGTAATGCTGAGTTGACCACAGCAATGCCCAAAGCGGGCGGGATTTATTTTCATGTCGAGCGATCATTAGGTTCTATGTTAGGTCTTTTTGTGGGTTTGACTGGCTGGTTTTCCCTGACGCTAAAAAGTTCTTTTGCGGTTTTGGGGCTGGCGATACTGGTTCAGATCGTTTTGCCTATGATAAGTCCATTTGAACTGGATTCCTGGCATTTAAAGATAATCGCATCGCTTTGCTGTCTGGGTTTTACGGCTATAAATCTTTTCAGTGTAGAACATACAAGTCGCCTGCAAAACTGGCTGGTATTTATTTTGCTTTCAATTTTGCTGGTATTTATCTGCTATGGTTTTGTCCAGATCAATACTAAATATTATCAAGGTTTTTTTGATAAAGGCTGGCCAGCAATATTCGCAACATCAGGCATGGTATTTGTCAGTTTTGGCGGTTTAACCAAAGCGGACAGCATAGCCGAAGAAGTTAAGAATCCAGGTCGAAATATTCCTTTGGGTGTGTTCTTAGCCTGGACAGTAGCATCGGTATTTTACCTTGCTATTGTGACAATAATAGTGGGAGTAATGCCTGCTGACCAGCTGAGCCAATCTCAGTTGCCGGTTTCGCATGCGGCTCAAAACATTATGGGTATTCCTGGTTTTGTTATTCTCAGTGTTGCTGCTATAGCAGCTTTTGCAACTACTGCAAATGGTGGAATTTTATCTGCTTCTCGTGCGCCGATGGCGATGGCCAGAGACCAGCTTTTACCTTCAGTTGTCGGAAATATCAACAAACGTTTCAATACTCCACATGTCAGCATAGTTTTGACTGGTTTGAGTATGGCAGCGGTTATTATTCTGCTTGATCTTGAGGCACTTGTTAAGACCGCTTCTACAATTATGATATTGCTTTTTATTCTTGCCAATATTAGTGTTATTGTGATGCGTGAGAGCAAGTTGCAAAGTTATCGCCCAAAATTTAAGTCGCCATTATATCCATATGTCCATATTATTGCCATTGTCCTTTATGTGATTCTTATTATTGATATGGGGATGGCGACATTATTAATTGCGGTAGGTTTTGCTCTGTTCAGTATAACATGGTATTACATTTATATAGCCAAAAGAGCATCGCGTACATCTGCGGTCATGCATATCGTCAATCGTATAACATCCCGGGAATTAAAAACCGAAAGTCTTGAAGATGAACTTCGCAATATAGTGCTCGAGCGTGATGAAATTATTGAAGATCGTTTTGACCAATTAGTCAGAGATTGTGAAATACTTGATATTTCTTATGAACAAACAGCAGATGAGGCTTTCCATGTAATAGCAGAGCTTCTTTCACCCAGACTTAATATAAGTCCAGCAAAACTTTATGAGAAATTTCTCGATCGTCAAGAGCAGGGCAGTACAATTATCCAACCGGGTATGTCAATACCTCATATAATTGTTGATGGTGAAAATATTTTTGATATTTTGCCGGTACGTTGTATTTCAGGGATTAAATTTCCAGAATCAGAAGATCCCGTGAAGGTCATGTTTGTTCTGGTGGGTTCACGGGATCAACGTAACTATCATCTGCGGGCTCTTATGACCATTGCTCAAATTTCTCAAGAAGATAAATTTGAATCCCGGTGGTTTGCCGCAAAAGATCCATCTGATATACGTAATCTGATTCTGTTGTCAAAACGTAAACGTCAATCCGATTAAGGCTGATGTTTGCGTTATTTTACGGGCAGCACGACAAATCTTGAGAAGTTTTTATCCTTTATCAGGAGCAAGGCCTTTTTTGTTTTTTTCGATTCGGCTATCGCTTTATTGAATTCTTTGACAGAATCAATGTCTTTTTGATTGACGCTGGCGATGACATTGCCCGGTTGGATGCCTGCCTGGGCAGCGGGGCTGTCGGTCTGGACCATAGTTACCAGTACACCCTGAGTATTATCGGTGCCAAAAGTATCTTCATTGATGTCCTGAACGGTAAGGCCCAGTTGCCTGGCGATATCTGACGTTTTGCTTGCAATAACAGATTCATCAATTTTTTCAATTTTGACAGTAATTTTCTGTTGTTTGCCATCCCGGAAAATGGTTATAGTTGCTTTTTGTCCGGGTGGGGTCATGCCAACAAGGTTTTTCAGTTGACCGGGATCGGTAACTTCTTTTTCATTATATTTTAGAATGATGTCACCAGCTTTTAGTTTGGCTTTATCGGCTGGAGAATCTTTTACTACTTCGGTTATAACTGCACCTTTGGATTTGTCAAGATTGAAGTAATCAGCCAGTTCTTGTTCGACCGGGCCAATCAGCACGCCAAGTTGACCGCGATTAACGGTGCCGGTTTTGATTAGCTGATCTTTGACATATTTGGCCATGTTAACCGGGATGGCAAAGCCAATTCCCATATATCCCCCGCTGCGGCTGAAGATAGCAGTGTTCAGGCCAATTACCTGGCCATCAAGATTAATCAATGGACCACCGGAATTACCGGGATTGATAGCGGCATCGGTTTGAATGAAATCTTCATAGTCAGCGATATTTACATTGCTACGACCTTTAGCGCTAATGATACCAAAGGTAATCGTTTCGGAGAGTCCAAAAGGGTTGCCAATGGCAAAAACCCATTCACCGATATCAATTTTGTCTGAATCTCCAAGTTCGATGGTTGGAAGATTTTTAGCATCAATTTTAATCAGAGCTACATCGGATTTTTCATCAGAGCCTATGACTTTGGCCTTGAATTCTCTGGAATCATTTAGTCTGACAGTGATTTCATCAGCATCACCAACGACGTGGTGATTGGTCATTATGTAGCCATCGGAGCTGATAATAAAGCCAGAGCCCTGGCCTTGTTGTTTGTATTTCTGACTGCGAGGTTGACGGGGGGTTTGGTCCCGGAAAAAATGATCGAATAAATCATTGCCAAAGAAATCACGCGGGCTGTTGCCAAAGGGTGATTGGGCTGAAGCTGATTCAATAGTTTTTTCAACCTGAATGAAAACTACAGCGGGAATGGCTTTTTGGGCGATTTTGGAAAATGCTTTGGATGATTCCTGCAGGTTGTCTATGCCATTGGCAATAGCGAGGTTTGCAACTAAAATTACTACAATTAAACTGAGTGGAACTATTTTCTTTGAGTATTTCATTGTTGTATCTCCATAGAATGATAAATTAAAAATTAAAAGTGGGACAGAAGGAATATAAGCCCTTCTGTCCCTGAGTCGGGTTTATCCAGCTTTAACGCTGATTTTTTTGGGTAAAGCGTTTTTAGCTTTGGGTAGAATGATTTTTAATACCCCATCTTTTACGGTTGCCTTAATGTTTTCGATATCAACATTGTCACTTAGAGTAAAAGATCGTTCAAATTGCCCATACTCATATTCATTGTATACCATGCGGTAATCTTTGAATTGCTGGGGTTGAGGATTTCCAGAGATAGTCAAAATGCGACGTTCAATATCGATATTAACATTGTTTTCATCAATACCAGGCATATCCGCTATCAGAACCAGCGTATCTTTTTGCTCGTAAATATCAGTTTTGGGAGCAAAGACATTTTGCTGATATGTACGTTCAATTTGCATTGGGTCCTGAGTTTGTTTTTCCGGTGATTGCGAATCTTTTTTTAGAGTAATATTTGCCATTTTAAATCACCACCTTTCTATGCATTTAAGACCTTTACTTTTTTGGGTTTATCACTTTGAGCACGAGGCAAAGTAAGTTGCAATAATCCTTTTTCCAATTTCGCTCTCACTTTGTCAACATCAATATGATAGGGTAGTTGGATAGCCCTGACAAAACTTGAATTTTCACGTTCCTGACGATGATATTTTTCGTCATCCTGTAGTTCATGGATTTTTCTTTGGCCCCGTATGGTCAATGTTTCTCCTTGAACATCAATATCCAGATCTTCGGATTTGACCCCCGGAATTTCCGCTGTTATGATGGTGTCATCGTGGTTTTGCCATACATTGATTGCGGGATATTGCCCGGAATAGTGATCAGGGAAATTGCCAAAAAGGCTGTTAATCTGGTTTTGGAGTCTGTGGAAATTCTGCCATGGGTACCAACTTCCATATCGTCTGTATTCAGTGCCAAACATAGAGCACCTCCTTTCAAAAAATAATTAAGAAACAATACTTTTCGTTATGGTAAATCTATCAATAGAACTAAAAAGCAAAAAATATGCCAAAAATGAGACATGTTTTTTGAATTATATAAAATATTTATTTCCAAGTGTTTAGGTGTTTTTTTGTTTTAGGCTGATTCTGGCGATTGCTGTCAGAATGGCATTTTTCCTCTTATAATCTGCTTTATTGGCAGTTTCATTGGTGTTTTTGTATTTGAGGCCATTATGTGTGCTCTATTTTTTAAGATGGCTTTGTTTGTTTTTGCATACTCAAAAAATTAAATTTCTTGCAAAAAAAAATATATCTGCTATACTACAGGGCTATGCATCGATGGCTTGGGCCATTGTCGCATTATAAATGCAATCCGTTTAGAGACGTAACGTCAACTAAATTAGTTGGCCAATAGTAATTATTAGCGTCCAATAGCAGATTGTATCGTTGCTATTGCTGAACTGTTGAAATGGTCAGCACGCTAATTTAACTGGGGTAAGCCCAGATTACCATCGGGACAGGTATGTCTGTCCTGAATTCTCTAAAAACAGGATACTTAATGTCTGAAACAAAAACTTTTGCCAGTTTCGATGAACTGGAACTTGCCCCTGCCATCCTTGATGCCTTAAAAGATGTAGGTTATGAAAAACCAACACCGATCCAGGCCCAAACAATTATTCCAATTCTTCATGGTCAGGACCTGCTGGGTCAGGCCCAGACAGGTACAGGTAAGACCGCTGCTTTTGCATTGCCTTTGCTGTCACGAATTGATCTGAAATGTAAAAATCCCCAGGTGCTGGTTCTAGCGCCTACACGTGAATTGGCTATTCAGGTAGCTGAGGCATTTCAAACTTATGCTGCTCATCTGAAAGGCTTTCATGTCGCTCCGATTTATGGTGGCCAGGATTATGGCACGCAACTGCGGCAATTAAAGCGTGGCGTTCATGTTGTAGTTGGTACCCCCGGTCGAGTTATGGACCATATGAAACGCGGGACGCTGATATTGGACAGCTTAGAATGTCTGGTATTGGATGAAGCTGATGAAATGCTGAGAATGGGCTTCATCGAAGATGTTGAATGGGTAATGTCCCAATGTCCCGCAGAACGCCAGATAGTATTATTTTCGGCGACAATGCCAACTTTGATCCGCAAGATTTCCCAGAAATATCTTAATTCCCCGGTACAGGTTATTATTGAAGCTAAGACCGTGACCGCCGATACTATTAATCAGCGTTACTGGATGGTTTCGGGATTGCATAAATTAGATGCTTTAACGCGGATACTGGAAGCTGAGACTTTCGATGGAATGATTATTTTTGTCCGCACCAAAACCGCGACGATGGAGCTGTCTGAAAAGTTGCAAGCCCGTGGTTTCAATGCCGCACCGCTTAATGGTGATATTGCTCAACAACATCGGGAGCGCACGATTAATCAATTGAAATCCGGCAAGATTGATATCTTAGTTGCTACCGATGTCGCCGCCCGTGGCTTAGATGTTGACCGGGTTAGCCATGTTGTTAATTATGATATTCCTTATGATACTGAATCTTATATTCATCGGGTAGGCAGAACTGGCCGGGCTGGCAATATCGGTGAAGCGATATTGTTTGTTGCCCCGCGTGAAAAGCGTATGCTCAATATGATAGAAAAGGCGACTCGTAAGAAAATTGAATTGATGCAGCTGCCCACGACCGAAGCTATTAATGATAAGCGTATCGCCGCTTTTAAGCAGCGGATAACTGATACTTTAGCTGTCGAGGAATTAGGTTTTTATTATCAGATTGTCGAGCAATATCAAGCCGAGCACAATGTTCCGGCAATCGAGATAGCTGCGGCGATGGCCAAATTAGTTCAGGGCGACCAGCCTTTGCTGCTGGCTGATAAACCTGCAGGCCGGGGCAAGAAATACGAAGAAAAATTCAGTGAATTGATGGAAAAAGAAACACCTGGTGGCGGTGGTCGTCGCATCGACAGGGGTATGGATCGCTTCAGAATAGAAGTGGGCTATAGCCATAGCGTCGGGCCTCGGGCAATTGTTGATGTGATTGCCCAGGAAGCCGGTTTAAGTCCTAAGCATGTAGGTCATATCGATATCAATGATGATTATACGACAGTAGATTTGCCTTCGGGAATGCCTGCTGAATTGCTAAAACATCTCAAATCGGTGACAATTGATGGTTTTGCTTTGAATATTGCCCGGGTGGGCCAAAGCAAGGATCAGCAGGGCCAGGGCTTTAGAGGCCGCAGAAGCGGTGGCGGTAAAGGTAAAGCCAAGGATAGAAACAGTGGCGGCTTTTCCAAAAGCAAAGGAAGACAAAGACGTCGTTGATAATAATATATTAGTCACGGATTTTAGCGGATTATTACTGCTTTGGTTTTTGCCAGTAGCTTTCTGGTATTAAAATTGTCATAGCCACCCTGAAAATCCAAGTGGTTTATGATGGTTTTTTAGAAAAATCAAGACTGCTGAATCGATAAAAACGGATTATCTTGGTAATTCGCTTCAGATGACTAAAATGCTACAAATTTTTATAGTAAGAAAAGGGCAAGGACTCATGAGGTTCCTTGCCCTTTGCTTGTCATATCGCAGTTATTTAGGGCTTGCTCAAAAACGCAATAAATGGTTCAGGAAATATTTATTTGTATGATTTTCATTGTATTGGCATGG